>JAYZBQ010000034.1:0-28091 GCA_036338695.1 Myxococcota bacterium | reverse complement strand
GCGAGGCGGGCGACGTCCCACCCCCAGCGCTCCGCATCATCGGGGTCGCCGCGCCCGAGCGCCTGACCGACGAGGGTCGCCGCCGCAAGCCCCATCCCGACGCCCGGCAAAATGGCGACCAGCATGATGTTGACCAAAACGCTCGCCGCCGCCGTCGCTTGGGTGCCGACTAAACCGATGATCCAAAACATGACCGTGAGCCCGGCTGCGAAGAGAAATTGTTGGGCGCTCGCTGGGACCGACAGCGCCACCAGTGAGCGCAGCGCCGCCCGCCCAGGAAGGCTGCGCAAAAATCCTTTGTCACGCGCCTCGAGCCAGGCTTGGAATCCGTAGATCAAGGCAGCGACACAGGTCGCGATGGCGCTGCCGATGCCTGCACCCACGACCCCGAGCTTGGGCGCACCGAACGCGCCAAAGATAAGGAGGTAGTTGAGCACGATGTTCACGACATGCGTGATCATCAAGGTGCGCATGTAGACGATGGGGCGGCCGATACCGTTAAAGAAACCGCGAAACCCAAAAGCCATGCCGCCGAGCGCCAGCGTGGCGAGGCGATATTGGAGGTAGGGCACGCCTTGTTCATAGACCGCAGGGTCGCTGTTGAGCAGGGGGAAGAACCAGGGCGTCGCCCAGACGAGCGCAGCGGTCAGCGGGACGCCGAAGCCGAGCGCAAGGAGGAGCGCTCCATTGAGGGGAGCGGCCGCCTCGTCGGCTCGCCCTTCGCCGATGCGGCGCGCCGCCATCGCTTGAACGGCTGCGCTCAGCCCCATCATCGTCGCGATCGCCATAAAGAAGGCGAACCCCCCGACACCCGTGGCAGCGAGCGCCGAATCTCCGAGCGCGCCGACCATGGCGGTGTCGACCAAGTTCAGCAGGTTCTGCGACACCATCCCCCCGATAATCGGTAGGGCGAGCGCAAGGATACGCCGACGTCGCTCGGTGCGGTCGTGAGAGGGGGCGTCGGACATGATGACCGTTTGTGACCTGCCAAAGGCTAAAGAGCAACCTTCGAGGAGGCGTCGTTGAGCGTGATCAAAAAGAACAAAAGACTGGCAGCGCCAGCCTCATGTCCCGGTACCGCTGGGGGACGGGTGATCCCGCCGCATACAGGCTAGCGGCAGGGCCCTTCGTTTCGAACGCTGGTACCGGCAGCGTTCGCTTCACATGCGTTTCCATATTGCTGGTTGTCGCAGCCACAGACCGGCCTCAAGAGCCGGTTACACATCTCCGGGCGCACCTGACAGGTCCCGCCGGTGCTCTCGCCGCGCGCGGGACAACTCCCTTCGGGGCGATCGCAGAAGTGACTCGGCGCGCACATGATCGGCTGACGCGGCGGACCGCAGGCTCCGTCGTCTCCTGGCGGTGGAGGGTTCACCTCGCACTCGCCCTCGGCCTTGAGCTGGACTCGTGCGTTGATCAGCTCGCAGAGGTTGCCGTAGGTTTGGTCATCGCATCCGCAGACCGGCTGCCAGACGTCGGGGCAGCCGCGCGTGATGGTCTCACAGGTGCCGCCCTCAGGGCGGCGCTCGCCGCACGCATCGGCGCGGTCAAGGCAGAATTGACCTTGGGCGCATTCTCGCCCGTTTGGGATGCCGCAGCCGGCTTCGCAGCTGCCCATATGATCCACCGAGACACCGGAGCTATGCGCCATGCACTCGTTGTCGTAGGTGACGCCGTCACAGCCGCAGACCGGCCGGTATTCTCGGGTGCAAGTTTCGGGGATCTCGGTGCATTCACCGCCCATTCCGGTCCGGTTGCAGTTCGCCTCGAGCGTGGTGAGGCAGAAGCGCCCCTCGCCGCAGTCTTGAATCCCGCCGCGGCTGCCGCACGGACCCGCTGGAGCGCCCGCATCGGGGGGCGTCGCTGACCCGGCGTCTTCTTGGGCGCCCGAGCCTGCGTCGTCACTCGGTGCGACGCCCGCATCCTCCGCAGCGGCACCTGCGTCCTCTACAGGCGGTGTACCTGCGTCAACAGCAGCGCCTGTGTCGGCGGGGCTCGCCGGACCGCTGTCGAGGGGTGGGTCCCCCTCGATGCTCTCGGGGCAAGCGAGCGTCAGGCTCAGCATGGCTGCGGCGGCGAGTACGCGCATGAAGACCTCCCTGATCGGCGAACCTCACGGTAGCCGCTCAAGGGGTCTAACGCCACTTTTGAGCCAAAGATTTACGGGTCGCTGAGCTCCATGACCAGGCTCACGGCGCCGACGCTGCGCTCATAGAACCCGTCAGCGACGATCGTGTACGTCCCCGCTTCGAGCTCGACCTCGCTGAGGCGGCTGAGCTTGTTGTCGCGTCCGATGTCGTCATGGCAGGCGATCTCGTCGTTCCCGCCGCAGCCGCGCAGCAGGTACAAGACCGTGTCGTAGCTTTCGCCGCGGTCAGAGAAACCGGTGTAGGCGTCAAGGACCGCCGGGCGGTCGAGCGTGAACGCAAAGGCGCGCTCACGCCCCTGTTCTCCCGAGCGCTCTGCGCAGGTCTGCGGAGCATACTGCCGCCGTGCATTGTCGTTTTCGACCGGAAGGACCAATCGCCCGTTGCGCGGCACCTCGACCTCCTGCGCCGTCTCGCAGCTGGGGCCCGGGTCGGGCTCTTCGTAGTTGAGCCGCACGCTCAGCTCGAACTCCCCGCTGGTCGTTCGGAAGCCATCGGCGATCAGATAGTAGACCCCCTCTTCGAGGCCCTCTTCGAGGCGCGCATCGGTGCGCCTCATGTCCTCGCCGCCCCGGTGGTCATCGTTGCAGTTCATCTCGGTGCTGGCGTCGTCACAGGCGCTGCGGATGTGCAGGACAGGGTCGTAACCGTCCGTGCGCGAGCGCAGCTCAGCGACCAAGGTCCCACCGCCTTCGGGCACGACGAGCGCGTACACCACATCGGCGGCGGCGCTGCGCGGCTCGTTGTCTCGGTGACCGCACTCGGGCACGAAGTTGTTGTCCATCCCGCGCGTGGCGCCTTCGACCTCGATCTCCTCGTTACGGCGCAGCTCGATCCGCTCGGCTTGCTCGCAGGTGTTGTTCCCCTCGACCGCTCGCTCGAGGTACAGGTCGTAGCCGATGTTGAGCGTCTCGGGTCCGCTGATTTTGATAAAGTAGACGCTCTCGCGCTCGCTGCTGTGCTCGAGGAGCAGCATGTCCTCAAAGCGCTCGCCCGTTGCGACGACGCGGTCGCCGCTGTCATCGAGCAGCTCGAACCGGAGCCCTGTGTTACCGGGCGAGCCAAGCTCGGTACGGAGCTCTGCCAGGATCAAGCTGTCTGCTGGCGCCGAGAAGCGGTAGTAGTCGACGTCACCGCAGAAGGTCAGATCGGGATGCTCGCCCCCGGTGATCCGCTCGGCTCCTTGGGCGCTGTTGTTGTTCTCGTAGCGATCGCTCTCGCAGCTCGGCGCTTCGGCTTCGATGCTGAGCGTGTACTGGGCAGCACGCCGAGACGGGTTGGTGACCAGCACAAGGAGTTTGCCTTCGTCGTTGATCGGCTCCGTGATGATGGTGCGCCCGTTTCGCTCCACCGAGGCGGCGAACGCACCCTCAAGATTCAGGACCTGCAGGTCGATGTCGCCTTCGCCGTCGTGGGCGAGCATGATGCGGGTGTTGCGGTCCTCGCCAATGTTGATCCAGTACCAGTCCTCGTTTCCGGGGCAGGCTGCCAGGTCGGTGTCTTGAGCCTCTTCGAGCGAAGCAGCCGCCTCCAGCGTGTCGTTGGGTTCAAAAAGGTCGTCACCGCAGACGGAAGGGGTTGTGCCGGCGTCGGCGGTGCCGGCGTCGACTCCCGCGTCGGCTGCGGGACCGGCGTCAGGGAGCAGCGGGCTGGGACCTTGTGGCGCGTTGACGCTGCATGCAGTAAGCGCAGCGAGCGCGAGGGCGGGAGAGAACTTCATCATAGTGACCTCGTTTGGTGGCGGTAGCTTAGCGCGCTTCAAGCGCCGTTGCCAACGACCTATGGCGGGATCCAGGCAGTCCGCTCGATCAGTGCTGGCGAATCTGAGCATCAGCCGGTAGAGCGCCGAGCATCCTGTATCGTCATGAGAGGGCCCCTCGATGAGTCAACCGACCTACCTGACAGCGCCTGTCGCCACGACCAGCCTGCCCAAAGGCATCCCCTACATCATCGGCAACGAAGCCGCCGAGCGGTTTAGCTTCTATGGGATGAAGGGGATCCTCACGATCTTCATGACCAAGTACCTCTTCTTGCTCTCGGACACGGCGGGGACGCCGATGTCGAAAACCGAGGCGATCGCGCGGTACCATGACTTCACCTTTTGGGTGTACCTGACGCCGATCCTCGGCGCGTTCTTGGCGGACTGGCTGCTCGGGAAGTACCGGACCATCTTGTCCCTCTCCATCGTGTATTGCTTGGGGCACTTGGCGCTGGCGCTGATGGGCAGTGCCGGCATGTCGGCCGAGAACTGGATGTTGACGGGGCTGTACCTCATCGCTCTGGGCTCTGGCGGGATTAAACCGTGCGTCTCGGCGCACGTCGGCGATCAGTTCGGCGAGAGCAACGGTCACTGGCTCACCAAAGTCTTCGGATGGTTCTACATCTCCATTAACGTGGGCGCTGCGCTGTCGACCCTGGCGACGCCGTTGCTGCTCGAGTGGTACGGTCCCCACTGGGCTTTCGGTGTCCCCGGCGTCTTGATGGCGGTCGCCACGCTCGTGTTCTGGATGGGGCGGAAAGTGTTCGTCCACATCCCGGCGCGCGGCAACGAGTTCGTCAAAGAGGTCTTCTCGACTGAGGGCTACATGGCCGTCGGCAAGCTCTTCATCATCTTCTTGTTCGTCGCTGTGTTCTGGGCGCTGTTCGACCAGACGGGCTCGTCGTGGGTGCTGCAAGCCGAAGATTTGGACCGTAACTGGCTCGGGATCCATTGGCTGTCGTCGCAGATCCAAGCGATCAACCCCATCATGATCGTGACCCTCGTGCCGCTGTTTAGCTTCGTGATCTATCCGGCGATCGATAAGGTCTTCCCGCTGACGCCCTTGCGCAAGATCTCGATCGGCTTGTTCGTCATGGTGCCCGGGTTTGCCATCGTCTCGATGGTCCAAGGCTGGGTCGACGCTGGGCAGACGCCGTCGATCGCCTGGCAGCTCTTTGCCTACGCGATCCTGACAGCTTCCGAGGTCATGGTCTCGATCACCTGCCTCGAGTTTGCCTACACGCAGGCGCCGCGCAGCATGAAATCTGTGATCATGGCGGTCTTCTTGTTCTCGGTCTCGCTCGGCAATTATTTCACTGCGGGCGTCAACAAGTTCATCTTGGTCGAGAAGGGCGATGAGAAGACGGTCAGCGCGACGCTCAAGGGCGCGCTCGATCAGCACGACCAGTCGATCCGCACGGCATTCACCGCCAACAACGAGACGCTCCCAAGCGGCGACGAGGGCACGAAGCTGCTCGGTGAGGCAAAGGATGAGTGGGGTTCGGCGATTCAGTACCGCCTCATCAACCGCAACAACTTCAAGCTCACGTCACTCGGCCCAGACAAGACCTTCATGACCGCCGACGACATCATCCATAAGGTCTCGATCGCTCGCCCGGCGGTGAACACAGACCAGGTTGAAAAACCGCTGACGTGGCGTGAGAAGCGCTTGATCGAGCTCCTCGGTGACAAAGGCAAGGCGCAGGTCGAGCGTGAGCGCGGCGGCGTCCCCACGACGGAATTCAGCGCATCGGTCAGCGTCGGTGGCGAGACCAAGCTCGAGGGGGCGGCGTACTTCTGGTTCTGGACGTGGACCATGCTGATCACTGCGATCCTCTTTGTCTTGGTGGCGATTTGGTACAAGCCGAAGACCTACCTGCAGGAAGAATCGAGCGCCGCAGCGTAGAAGGTCTGCGCCCCTGGTTGCCTAAATGGACGCTGCGGCCTACCCTAAGCGCCCATTGATCAAGGGGCAGGATCGTGCGTCGACTCTTTGTGTATGTCTTTTTGGGTGCGGTCGTGTCGTTCGCCGCATGCGGTGGTGGTGATGGCGGCGGTGGAGGCAACTCCGCTGAAGAGATCTGCGGTGATGGCCTCGACAACGACGAGGACGGGCAGACCGACTGCGACGACGCCGAATGCGCCAACTTGTTTGAGTGTAAGAACCCGCCTCTCGATGCGGGGCCGGCTGTCGATGCGGGCGCAGCGCCTGCTGACAGCGGCTCGCAAGGGGGCACGGACACGGGCTCGAGCGGATCGGTCGATGCCGGCGGGACGGCGCCAGCCGACGGTGGCTCGACGCCTCAGGGCGACGAGATCTGTGATGACGGGGTCGATAATGACGGCGACCTGATGACGGACTGCGCCGATGAAGACTGCTACGGCGTGGGAAGCTGCCCGCGCGGTCCTGAAGACTGCGAAGACGGAGAGGACAACAACGGCGATGGGCTCGTCGACTGCGCTGACCCCTTGTGTCAGGGCGATCAAGCCTGCGGGGGTGGCGGCGCCACCATGCCTTGCCAGGATCTGGTGATGTGCATCACCGCGTGCCCGGACGCGCCGTGTCAGGAGCAGTGCGCAACGCAGGGGTCTCAAGCCTCGGTTGCGTTGGCGCAGGCGCTGATCGCGTGCGACACCGAGAACGGCTGCCAGAGCGATCCGGGTTGTCTGGCGGAGCACTGCGCCGACCAGGCGGAGGCCTGTCAGCAGGATATGCTGCCCTAGAGCGTCTTCTCCATGATGCGGTGATCCAGCCCGACCTCGATGAAGGGTTCGCCGACGCAGCGGTACCCGAGGCGTTCGTAAAACGCGACGGCGGTGCTGCGCGCATGCAGCGCGACCCGCTCGATGGCGCGCGCTGAGAGCTCGGCTTCAAGCCGGCGGACGAGCTGTGTCCCTAAGCCTTGACCCTGCATGGCGGCATGGACCGCCATCTGAAATAGCCGACCACCGCCTGCGTTATCCGGGTGGAAGAGCACGCAGCCAAGGACGGTCAGCTCTGCGACGGCGACAAGGTGTAAGCTCTCATCTTCGAAGGCGAAGCGGACGTCCGCGCGCGTGTGCCCGATCGGCTCACGCAGGATGCGGTAGCGCAGCTCCAGCTCGGAGGTGTAGAGCGGATGCTTTGGCGTAATCAGTAAGAGGTCCATGGGGCGTCTTTGGCAGGTGGGAGCCAAGTTTCGCAAGCTGTGACGCACCGATGACAAAAGTCGGCAAGCCCCTGGCACAAGCCGCCAACGAGGAGGATGGCGTGAACGGTCGAGAACGAATGATGGCGGTGCTCAGCGGTCAGTCCGTCGACCGCCCGCCCGTGTGGATGATGCGTCAAGCGGGTCGGACCCTACCCGAATACCGTGCGCTCAGAGCACAGCACAGCTTCCTTGAGGTCATGCACGACCCTGCGCTGGCCACGGAGGTGACCTTGCAGCCGATTCGCCGCTTCGGGCTCGATGCGGCGATCATCTTTTGCGATATCCTGATCGTTCCTGCAGCGATGGGTCAGGACCTTGAGTTCATCAAAGGCACGGGGCCGGTGCTTGGCCCCGTCGTGCGCTCACTCGAGGACGTCGAGGCGCTCAAGCAACCAAGCGCGACGCAAGACTATGCCTACCTGCTGGAGGCGCTGCGCCAGACGCGCGAAGCGCTGAGCGGCGAGGTGGCGCTGCTCGGATTCGCCGGCGCGCCGCTGACGCTCGCTTCGTACATGATCGAGGGGGGCTCGACGCGCACCTTCACCGAGCTCAAGTCGTTCTTGTTCGGTCAGCCCGACGCGGCGCAGGCGCTGTTTGAGCGGCTCGCCGACGCCGTCACCGAGCTCTTGCTCGCGCAGCTTGATGCAGGCGCCGACGCCGTTCAGCTATTTGATACTTGGGCTGGCGAGTTGAGCGCTGCGGACTATGAGCGCTTCGCCATGCCCTACAACCGAAAGATCATCGAGCGTGTGCGCAGCGCAGGCGGCACCATCATGCTTTTTCTTCGCAACGGCGCACACCTGCTCGACGCAGCGGTCACCTCGGGCGCAAGCGGTCTGGCCCTCGACTGGCGTATGGATGTGGAGCGGGTCATCGAGTCACTCGCAGCGCGTGCGCCGCTGCCGGCGCCTCATGTCATCCAAGGGAATCTGGATCCCGCCACGCTCTTCGCCCCGACCGACGAGATCCGTCGCCAGGTGCACGCTCTGCACCAGCGGGTTGGAGGGCGCATGGCGCACATCATGAACCTCGGGCACGGGCTGCACCCGAACACGCCCCTTGAGGGTATCGGCGCCTTCGTGCGCTCGGTCCAGGGGCTCGCTTAATGCTCGACGCGCTCATCGTGGGTGGTGGCGTGGCGGGGCTCGAGGCGGCGCTCACCCTGAAAGCGAACGGCTTGAGCGTGCGCCTGCTCGAAGCCTCCGAGCGCGTAGGCGGCGCCGTCTCGACGCGTTTGCGCAGCGGCTTTCGAGCCGAGCTCGGCGCCTCGACCGTACGCGCTGATGGAGCCTTGCTCCAGGCGCGTTGTCGTGATTTTGACCTGCCGCTGCAGCGCGTCGGCGCAGGGTCTGCGCGGCGTAAAGGCGTGCTCACGTCGGCGGGGCTAACCTACTTGGCGGGCCCGGGTGACCTGATGCGCAGTCGCTTACTCAGCGTTAAGGGCAAGCTGCGAGCCTTGGCGGAACCTCTGCAGCGCGCAGGGGACGACCCCGACGAGTCGCTGCGCTCGTTTATGGAGCGCCGGCTCGGCGCCGAGGCGGGCGGCTTGGTAGCGCCGCTGATGGCGCGTGGGGTCTACGCAGCGCCGGCTGAACAGCTCGCCGTGCGTACAGCCTTCCCTCGCATCTGGTCGATGGAGCGGCGCGGCGGCCTGATTCGCTCGTTGGCGAAGACCGCCTCGCCGGGCATCGCCTCGCTGCCCGGCGGTCTCGGCGCGCTCGCCCGTGGCTACGCCGAGCGGTTAGCGTCCGAGGTCGTGAGGGGCGCGCGCGTGCGTTCGGTCGATCGAGACGGCCTGCGCTGGATCGTGGACGATGGCGAGCGCTCCTGGGAGGCGCGTCAGCTGATCCTTGCCCTGCCGTCGACGGTCGCTGCGTCGTTGCTTCGAGCGCTCGATGAGCCGCTCGGCGAGGCGGTCGCAGCGATCCGCACCAGCCCGTTGACGAGCGTTCAGCTCGCTTATGGGCAGCAGGAGTTGCCTGACGCCTTCGGTTTCCTCGTGCACCCAAGCGCAGGCGGCGAGACCCTAGGGTGCGTGTTCGCCTCACGGCTTGACCCGTCGTGTGCGCCGCGCGGCGCTGCGTTGCTCACCTGTCTGGTCGGCGCAAGCTCGGACCCAGCGGTCTCAGCGTGCGCTGCGGTGGAGCGTGCGCTCGGTTGGCGTACGGCTCCAGAGCATATCTGGATGACCCCGTACCCCGACGGCCTGCCGCGCTACGACGCCGAACAAGACCGCCTGCGCCCGGTGATCGAGCAGCGCACCGCCGCGTTGTCCGGCTTGCAGATCGCCGGTAATTATCTGCATGGGATCAGCGTTGAGGGGGCGCTGCAGAGCGGACGGCGCGCCGCCGAGCAGGTGCTGAGGAGCCAGGCCGAGAGGAAGGTCGCATGAACCACCTTCCCTTAGCCCTGGTCGGCGTCGATTTTCGGCGAGCAGCGACCCGTCATCGCGCCGCCTTGGCGATGGATGAGGCAGCCTGCCAGGCGCTGATGACGACGCTGCGCGGTCACGGCGTCTCGGGGCTCGTCGTGCTCGAGACCTGCAACCGAACGGAGTGGCTGGTGGCGTCCGAGCGGACCACTTGGGTGGCGCAGCTGCTCGAAGCGCATATGGTGCATTGCTGGCAGCAAGCCGGGTTCGATGGCCCGGCGCCGAAGCCCTACCGCTTTGAAGGGGAAGACAGCGTCAGGCACCTGTTTCGCGTGGCGGCTGGGCTCGAGTCGTTCGTACTCGGCGAGCGTCAGGTCGCTGGGCAGCTGCAGCGAGCCTTTGAGTCGGCGCGCGCCGCCCAGCGCAGCTGCTCGACCTTGAACGTGCTCGGGTCGTGGTCGGGTCGGGTCGTGCGCAAGCTGCAGCGGCGCGGCGCGCATGGCGTCGAGAGCGCCGGCGTGGAGCTGCTTGCGCTCGAGGCGGTCCGTCGTCGGTGCGGACAGCACGCTCGGATCGGGGTCGTCGGTTTGGGCGAGATCGGTCAGCGCTGCGTCCATCTCTTCGCTCAGCGCGGGCACTCGATCCGGCGTTACAATCGCTCCCCGGGTGTTGGCGGGGCGCTGCCGCTCGAGGCGATCGCGGAGCACTGCGAGCAGCTCGACGCGTTGGTGGTGGCGACGGGGGCGCGCACCGCCTGGCTTGAGCGCGCACACCTCGGCGCTCAACTGCCGGTCATCGTCGATATCGGCTCACCGCAACAGGTCACGGCGTCGCTCGCCGATGCCGCGGAGACCATCGATCTCGATGCGTTGCTCGTCGGACAGCGGCCAGTCGATCAGCACCGTCGCGAGGCGCTCGAAGGCGAGGTCGAGCTCGGGCTTGCGGACTTTCGGCTCAGCGAGGTCCGGCGCGGCCTGCGCCATGTCGTCGAGCAGAACCAGCGGACCTATGAGGAGCTCGCCTACGCGCGACTGCCCGAGGCGCTCGAAGGGCTCGGTGAGGTGGACCCGAAGGAGGTCGAGGCGAAGATGCGCTCGCTCCTTCGCGACTACAGCCGCGCCGTGTTACGCGCGGTCGAGGACTCATCAGAGGCGAGCTAGAAGGCGTCCTTAAGCGCCCTGCGCTCAGCGAAAACCTCAGGGCTTGATGCCCGCAAGAACGGGTTGATCTGCAGCTCGAGTTCGACGCTCGAGGGGATCGTTGGGAGCCCCTGTGCCCGGGCAGCTTGCGCGCGCTTGAGCGCCTTTTGGATGGCTTGGTTCTCCGGCTCGACGGTCTGAGCGAAGGTCAGGTTCGCCACGGTGTATTCGTGCCCAACCCAGACGCGGGTCTGAGGGTGGAGCGCCGTCAGGCGCTGCAGGCTGTTGTGCATCATCACCGGGTTGCCCTCGAAGACGCGTCCGCAGCCGGCGATAAAGAGGGCGTCGCCGGTGAACACGTCGTCTCGGAAGTGGTAGGCGATCGACCCGGTGGTGTGACCGGGGATGAAGAGGATGCGCGCCTTATGATGTCCGACATGGACGACGTCGCCGTCGTCGAGCCGTTGCGTCTGCCCAAAGATGCGACCGTCATCGGAGCGGTGTCCGTAGACCTCGAGGTCAGGGAACGCCTCGAGCAGCTGCTCGTTGCCGCCGGTGTGATCCCAGTGGTGGTGGGTGTTGAGGATGGCGTCCAGCCGATCCCCGACGACGTCGAGGACGGGCGCCGCCTCGCTCGGGTCGATCACGGCGCGGGTGCCGGTGGTCGGGCAGCGCAGCAGATAGGCGTAGTTGTCCTTGAGGCAGGGGATGGGGGTCACTTCAAGTTGGCTCAAAACAAGCTCCAGCCGAGGTGCATCAGGTAGGTAAAAAGGAGGGTCCGAGCTAATCGCACCCAGCTTGCGGCGAAACAATGCCAGAAGGGTAACCTCAGCGCACCTGCGCTCCAGTTGATCGCCGAGTAAGGGAAGGGCGTGAGCGCGCCAAAGGCGACGAAGGCGGCGCCAAAGCGCCGAAGCTTTGCCATCCATGGTTTGCCCGCGACGCGCTGATGGACGCCTAGCCAGCGATCGAGCAGCGCGCCGTGACCGTAACCGAGCGCGCCAGCCAGGCTGCTGGCGCTCCCGGCTACGAGCGCCAGCACCAGCCAGTCGCCGCCCGCGGCCAGCGCAAGGAACACGATGGTCTCAAAGGGAAAGCCCGGGGTGTAGGTGTCGATCAGCAGCACCATGATCGCTAAACCGACCAGACCGTGCTGCGCATAGAAGGCTCCACCGAGCGCGCTCATCTGATCTCGGGCCAGGTAGGACACCAGGCCAGCCGCTGCAAACACAGCGATCCACAGCAGCACCAGCTTGCCCCACGGGATCTGGCTCATCAGCCGATCGGTGCGTTCTTCGTGGCTCAACAAAAACCCTCGGGTGTCAAAAGTGTTCAGCAGGCGTTATGGCAGCACCACGATGCTGACAAGGGAGCACAGCCAGATGGCCTTTGGTGCAAAGATTTTAGGGACCGGACTGTATCATCCGCCGCGCGAGGTGAGCAACCACGACCTCGCCGAGCTGGTCGAGACCTCGGACGAGTGGATCCAGCAGCGCTCCGGGATTAAGACGCGCCGGTTCGTCGAGCCGGGTGTCTCGACCTCGGACCTTGCGCTCGAGGCGAGCAAGGGCGCGCTCGAGCAGGCTCAGATGAGCGCCGACGAGCTCGATATGATCTTGGTCGCAAGCTTCACCCCGGACCACTTCTTCCCGGGGGTCAGCTCCTTCTTGCAAGACAAGCTCGGGTGCACCACGACGCCCGCGATGGACCTGCGCGTTCAGTGCACCGGCTTTGTCTATGCGCTCAAAACGGCGCACGCTTTTGTCGCCTCGGGTCAGTATGAGCGGATCCTCGTCGTCGGCGCAGAGGTCCACAGCAATGGTCTTGAGTTCACCAACCGAGGGCGGGACACCATGGTGTTGTTTGGCGATGGCGCCGGCGCCCTCATCCTCGGCCGCGATGAGCAAGAGCACCTCTACGACATCACGCTGCACGCACAGGGTGAACACGCTAAGCGCTTGTGGATGGAGGCGCCCGGCTTAGCCTTCAACCCGATGATCACCACCGAGATGATCGATGAGGGGATGATGTACCCCAAGATGGACGGCCGCTACGTGTTTAAGCACGCCGTCACGCGGATGCCCGAGGTCTTGATGCATTCGCTTCAGGTCGCTGGCTTTGGGCTCGACGACGTCGACCACTTTTTGTTTCACCAGGCGAACCTGCGCATCAACCAGATGGTGGCGCAGCGTCTTGGGATCCCGGCTGAGAAGGTGCCCAGCAACATCGAGCGCTTCGGCAACACCTCAGCCGCCACCATCCCGACGCTGCTCGCCGAGGGCGTGCGTGACGGGCGCATCCAGCGCGGCGACCTGATCGCCATGGCGGGCTTTGGCTCGGGCTTTACCTGGGGTGGCGGGGTCCTGCGCTACTGACAAAAAAGGCGAGTGCCCGGCAAGCCGGGCACTCATGCTGCAGCAGGTTGTAGACTACCGAAAGGCAGCTTATGCAGCTGGAGGGCTGATCCTCACTCAGGGGATCGGACCTCCCGCCGCAAAGCTTTAGACCTTTTTTTACGGCGCCTCGACGGGCTCGCCGAGATGCAGCGTGTAGTCACCGGTGACACGGGTCGAGAAGCCACGCACTTTGATGATGTAGGTGACGCCTGCGGTGAGCTCGTGCTGGATCTCACAGTTGGTCATCTCGCCGCCGTCATCGTCCGCAGCGATCTGGTTCCCCTGACCGTCGAGCAGGTGACAGTAGGTGTCGGTGCCGCCGGTGGTGTGGATCTGACGCAAGCCGGTCGCAGCGGCGGTGAAGCGGAAGAAGTCCATGTCATCCTCGATCAGGTTCCCTTCGGTCGTTGAAGGGTCTTGGATGGCGTGGGCGCCGTCGACGTCGTTACCGAAATCATCTTCGATCGAGCAGGTGGCGTCACAGCCGTCGCCTTCGACGTTGTTGCCGTCATCGCATGCTTCGTTGCGCTCGACTTGACCGTTACCGCAGACCGGCGGGGTCAGGTAGCTGACCGTGACCGTGTAGGCGCCGACACGGGTCTCGTTGAAGCCGCGCACCTTGAGGTAATACTGGGTGTTCGCCTCGAGCTCTTCGATCAGCTGGCAGTTCAAGCCTTCGCCGCCATCGTCGTTGGTGGCGATGTCTTCGCCTTGACCGTTCTCAAGATGACAGTAGGTGTCCGTGCTGCCGGTCGTGTTGACCTGGTACTCACCCGCCGCCTCGGTGGTGAAGGTGTAGTAGTCCACGTCCCCGCCGACGTTGAGGGCCGACTCGACGACCTGACCGAGCGCCAGCGCTGCCGCTTGGTCGCGGGTGTCGCCTTGGATGTCGTCGCCGAGCTCGGGCTGGCAGTTCGGGTCGCAGCCGTCGCCGGCTTCGTTGTTGCCGTCGTCGCAGCCTTCGCCGAGGTCACGGTTGCCGTCACCGCAGCGGTCATCAGCCGGCTCGTCGCCAGCCGCTTGGAGCCGGACCATGTAACGTGCGGGGGTCTCGCCGGCATCCAGGGACAGGCTCAACGTGTACGCGCCGGGGCTCAAAGCCACGGTCGCCTCGCAGCTGCCGTCGCCGGACTCGTCCGCCAAGGTCTCGCCGTCTGCGCTGCTGAGCTTGCAGTTGAGCGTTCCAGCGCCTTCGGCGGCGACGATGTAGCGCCCTTCCATGGCGATGGTGATGGCGAAGACGTCGACGTCTTCCGCGCGCTCAAAGACGCCACGCTGAGGTGCGCCGATCGGCAGCTGGCTGGCGTCCGCAGCGGTGTCGCCGTGGTCGTCTTCGATCACGACCTCTTCGTTGGCGCACTGCGCGTCGCAGCCATCGCCGGTCTCAAGGTTGCCATCGTCGCAGGTCTCACCCGCTTCCACTTGTCCGTTGCCACAGATTGGGTCCGTGTTGACCGGATCGACCGGATCGACCTGACGGTCACCGGGAAGGTTTTGTTGCGGTTCGGCTGGGTTGGTCGGCGCGCCGCAGGCAGCGCTCAACAGAACCAGAAGAAAACAGAAGTTACGCATGATGCCCCCCTAATGATGTTGACGTCGTTATCGCCGGGGGGCGGTCGATGTTTCGCCGCCTACGACGAATTGCGTAGATGAGGCTGCTCAGGCCAGTCGTGCTTTGGGTAGCGGCCCCTGAGCGCTTTACGCACCTCGGCATAGGACCCACGCCAGAACCCAGCGAGGTCGCTCGTGACCTGGGCAGGGCGACCGTTCGGCGCCAGCAGGTGGCAGACCGTCGACGCCCTGCCCTGAGCTAAGCGTGGCGTCTCCTCCAAGCCGAAGAAGTCCTGCAGGCGCGCGCGCAGCGCCGGCGCGCTCGGGTTGGCGTAGTCGACCCGGGCCGAGCGCCCGCTTGGGAGCTTAAAGTGGGTAGGCGCCCAGTCGGCGAGCGTCTGCCTCATGGGGTAGCTCAGCTGGTCGGTGAGCGCCTGGGCGAGGTCGGCGCGGCGCAGCTCGTCGAGGCTGCGGCGGCCGGCGCAGATCGCTTTGAGCAGCTGCGCCGAATCGTTTGGGTCGGGCAGCTCATCCGCGCCATGTTGTCTGCAAAACCTTAGCCGGTCGGCCAGCGCCTGTGCCTTGGTGTCCCAGTGCAGCGCACGCTCTGGCTGGTTCTCGAGCGCTTCGAACAGCACGCGCGCCACCGCCACCGGATCGGGCGCCTCGTGAGCCGGGCTGCGCTTGAGCACGAGCGTCCCGAGGCGTTCGCAGCGTTCGTGCATCACCGCCGCACGCTGGGGGTCCCAGCGCAGCTCGAGCGTATGGCGTCGCTCGAGCCTGTCGAGGGCGACCGGCAGCGCGGCTTCGATCAGCGGGGTGTGGCGCTCTTGGGCGTTGAGGTTGACCGCCAGGATCACCTCAGCGGGCGCGCAGCGGCTGCGCGGCGAGCGCTTCGCTTGGAAGCCGGCTGCTAAGACATAGCTGCCGTCGTCGCTGCGGCGAGCGAGTCGATCGCTGAACCCTGCGAGCAGCAGGTCTTGAAGCAGGTGCGCCGTGTCCTCACGGCGTGGTGCAGCCTTGGGGGCGAGCCGTTCGAGCTGCTGCGCCACCCGCTGCACCCGGGCGCGTCCATGCGCATCGATGGGTCCTTTCGGCGCCTTGAGTTGTTCGAGCCGGTACTGCAGGTCGTCGTCGCAGCGCTCAGGGGGAGGGTGCCTCAAGAAGTCCGGCTCAGAGGCGATCGCGGCGACCTCGCAGGCCAGGCGCGTGTGCCCGAGCTGCGCGCCGCGCAGCAAGACGGCGCCGAGGCGTGGCTCGATGGGGAGCGTCGCTAGCTGCCGACCTGTAGCCGTCAGTTTGCCTTGTACGCTGAGCGCATCGAGGGTCTCGAGCAGCGAGCAGGCGCGCCGTACATGCGCGGCAGGCGGCGCCTCAAACCACGCAAAGTCGTCGAGCGCTTGCCCCCAGCTTAAGATCTGCAGGAGGCTCGAGGAGAGCTCGGCGTTGGCGACCTCGGCGTCGTCGTGCTCCGCGCGCTGGTGGTGGGAGGCTTGGGACCACAACCGGACGCAGCGCCCGGGGCCGAGGCGCCCCGCCCGCCCGGCGCGCTGCTCCGCCGAGGCGCGGCTGATCGGGACCGTCGTGAGCCGGCTGACGCCGAGCCGAGGGTCGTAGCGCATGGCGCGCTCGAGCCCGCTGTCGACCACCGTGTGGACGCCGTCGATGGTCAGGCTCGTCTGGGCGAGGTTGGTCGCTAAGATGATCTGAGGTTCGACGCAGGGTGTCAGCACGCGCTGCTGCTCGCGTGCGCTGAGCCGCCCGTGGAGCGGCAGCACCGAGACGTCGGCGTCGGCGAGCGCACGCCGGCAGCGCTCGATGCTCCCAACGCCGGGTAAGAACACCAACACCCGCCCGCTGGGGCTCAAGGCGCGCAGCGCCGCTCGAGCGGCGGCGGTCGCACTTGGGACGTCGTCGTCTCGCCTGAGGTGCTCGATCTCCACGGGGAAGCTGCGCCCGCTCGTGCGCACCTGAGCCGCGTCCGGGAGGCGGCGCTCGAGGGCGCTGACGTCCAGCGTGGCGGACATGATGACGAGCCGAAGGTCGGGGCGGGCCTCTGCTTGGACTTGGAGCAGCAGCGCCAGGCTCAGGTCGCTGTCGAGCGAGCGCTCGTGGAATTCATCGAGGATGACGCAGTCGACACCGTCGAGGAAAGGGTCGCTCTGGATTCGGCGCAGCAGGAGCCCTGCGGTGACGAATTCAACGCGCGTCGTCGCGCTCACCTGGCGATCAAACCGGACCGAGTAGCCCACCTCTCCGCCGAGCTTTGTGCCCCGCTGAGCCGCAACCCGCCTCGCCAGCGCTTGCGCCGCCAGACGCCGCGGCTGGCTGACAAGGACGCGCCCAGCGCACCAGCTCTGGTCAGCGACTGCGCCTGGAACCAAGGTGCTTTTGCCCGCGCCAGGTGGCGCGCTCAGCAGGGTCGTGCGACCGCTTCGAAGCGTCTCGAGCAACGCGGGGAGCTGGTCGTGTAAGGGGAGTCGCTGCGGCATCGCGCCGAGCGGTGATAATTTCGCCGCCATTGGTCAATGCTCTTTGCGGCCAGGGGCGCCCGAATTTCGGTCTGTTTTGCTTGATCAATTTCGCGCTTTGGAATCAAAGGGGACCGGATTGGTTCTCTTTACGGCGAAGCGCCTAGATAGGCCGGTCCATCGGGCTTTGGAGTCGCTATGATCCGCATGAGCAAAATGACCGACTACGGAATCGTCCGGTTGGGTAATTTGGCGCGGGCGGGCGGCTCCAAGACGGCGCGGCAGCTGGCGCAGGAGACCGACCTGACGCAGGCGACGGTCGCCAAGGTGCTCAAGGAGCTCAGCCGCCACGACTTCTTGGTGGCGATGCGCGGCGCGCATGGCGGCTATCGGCTCCATGGGGTGCCCGAGTCGATCCGGATTCTGGACGTGATCGAGGCGCTCGAGGGGCCGATCGCGCTGACCGAGTGCAGCTCGGCGCCCAGCGACGGTCAGTGCAGCCACGAAGAGAATTGTCTGGTGCGCGCCCCATGGGTGCAGATCAACGACGCAGTCAAACAGGCGCTCGCCGACATCTCCTTGTGGGATATGGCGCGCCCGACCTTTCAGGTGTTGGAGTCGAGGCGATGACGCAGAACAAGCTGGTCAAAGAGATCGCAGCGCAGGATTACCAGTACGGCTTTGTCACGGACATCGAGTCCGAGACCGTGGCGCCGGGGCTCGATGAGTCGGTGATTCGGTTCATCTCAGCGAAAAAGAATGAGCCGGAGTGGTTGCTTGAGCTGCGGCTGCGCGCCTTTGCTCGCTGGCAGCGGATGACGCCGCCGGATTGGGCAAAGCTCGAGGTCGAGCCGATCGACTACCAAGCGATCAGTTACTACTCGGCGCCCAAGCCGAATCCAAAGCTCGAGAGCCTCGACGAGGTCGACCCCAAGCTGCTCGAGACCTACGAGAAGCTCGGGATCCCGCTCGAGGAGCAGAAGCGGCTTGCGAACGTCGCCGTCGACGTCGTCTTTGATTCGGTCTCGGTGACCACCACCTTCAAAGACACGCTCGCCAAGGCGGGGGTGATCTTCTGCCCGATCTCCGAGGCGGTGCAGAAGTACCCCGAGCTGGTGCGTCAGTACCTCGGGACGGTCGTGCCTGCTCAGGACAACTTCTTCTCTGCGCTCAACGCCGCCGTCTTTACCGACGGCAGCTTCGTGTACATCCCCGAGGGCGTGAAATGCCCGATGGAGCTCTCGACCTACTTCCGGATCAACGAGCAGAACACCGGTCAGTTTGAGCGGACTTTGATCATCGCCGAAAAGGGCAGCCACGTCAGCTACCTCGAGGGGTGCACGGCGCCTCAGCGCGACGAGAACCAGCTGCACGCGGCGGTGGTCGAGCTGGTGGCGCATGAGGACGCCGAGATCAAATACTCCACAGTTCAGAACTGGTATCCAGGCGATGAAGAGGGCCGAGGCGGCATCTACAACTTCGTCACCAAGCGAGGATCGTGCATCGGTGCGCGCTCAAAGATCTCGTGGACGCAGGTTGAGACCGGCTCGGCGATCACCTGGAAATACCCGAGCTGTCTGCTCATCGGCGACGACTCGGTCGGCGAGTTCTATTCGGTGGCGTTGACCAATCGCAAGCAGCAAGCCGACACGGGCACAAAGATGGTGCACATCGGCAAGAACACGCGCTCGACGATCATCTCTAAGGGGATCTCTGCAGGGCGCGGCGTCCAGTCCTATCGAGGCCTCGTCGAGATGAAAAAGAGCGCACACGGCGGACGCAACTTCTCGCAGTGTGACTCGTTGCTGATCGGCGACGCGTGCCAGGCTCATACGTTCCCCTACCTCGAGATCAAGAACCCCACGGCGAAGGTGGAGCATGAAGCCACCACGTCACGGATCTCGGAGGATCAGCTGTTCTTTTGTCAGCAGCGAGGGATCGGCCCTGAGGAGGCGGTGAGCATCATCGTCTCTGGGTTTTGTAAGGATGTTTTCAAAGAATTGCCGATGGAATTTGCCGCCGAAGCGACCCAACTCATGGCGGTGAGTTTAGAAGGAACGGTCGGCTAACAAAAAGGCAGAGGAATTCTCACCATGCTCTCCATTAAAGATCTCCACGTCGCCGTGGAGGAGAAGCCCATCCTCAATGGGCTCAACCTCGAGATCCAAGCGGGCGAAGTGCACGCCATCATGGGCCCCAACGGCAGCGGTAAGTCGACCCTGTGTCACGTTTTATCCGGTCGCCCCGGCTTTGAGGTGACCTCGGGCTCAGCGACCTACGACGGGAAAGACCTGCTCGATATGGAGCCTGAAGAGCGGGCGCGGGAGGGCGTCTTTCTCGCCTTTCAGTACCCGGTGGAGATCCCCGGGATCACCAACCTGTATTTTCTCAAGGCGGCGGTGAACGCGGCGCGCAAGCACCGCGGCGAGGAGCCCATGCAGCCCGTGCCCTTCCTGCGGATGGTGCGCGAGCGGGCGGCGGCGGTCGAGCTTGACGAGGACCTGCTCAACCGCTCGCTCAACGTCGGCTTCTCGGGCGGTGAGAAGAAGCGCAACGAGATCTTTCAGATGCTCGTCCTCGAGCCGAAGCTGGCGCTGCTCGATGAGACTGACTCGGGGCTCGACATCGACGCCCTGCGCATCGTCGCCGAGGGTGTGAACAGGCTCCGCAGTGAAGGGCGCGCCATCCTTCTGGTGACCCACTATCAGCGGCTCCTCGACTACATCGTCCCGGACTACGTCCACGTGCTCGCCGACGGCAAGATCGTCCACAGCGGCGACAAAGACCTCGCCCTCAAGCTGGAAGAGCAGGGCTATGGCTGGATCGAAGAGGGGATGGCGTCGTGACAGCGTTCGCCTGGCTGGATCAGCGCACCCAGCGCGCCGGCGAGCGCCTGGCGCAAGCGCCTGCGCATCAGCGCGCCGAAGCCAACAAGTACACGCGCTACACCGCGCTCAAAGACCGCGCGCAAGCCAGCTTTGAGTGGGGCACCAAGGACGCCGAGCTGCTCAGCGTCGAGGCGGCTGTCGCGCAGCATCCTGAGCGCATGCAGGCGGTACTGGGTGGCTTAGCGACCGGCGCCTGGGCGGACGCTTCCTTGGCGAGCGCCCACGGCGTGGTGGTCGTGCACCTCGCCGAGTCGGGCGAGCCCGTACGCCTGAGCTTATCGGGGCTAGGGCAGGGCTTTAGCGCCCCGCGGCTGGTGGTGCTGACCGAGCCACAGGTGGAGCGCAGGCTCGAGCTTGAGCTCCTCGATGACACCGACGATCACCACCTCAACCTGGTGATCGAGGCTGACCTGGCGCCGGAGAGCCGCTTGGACCTCAACCTCTTACAGGCGCAGCGCCTCACCGGGCTGACGACGACGACCAGCGCCGTGCGGGTCGGCCGTGGCGCCACCTTCAACGGCACCTGGCTCGACAGCGGCAGCCGCATCGCGCGCCATGACGTGCAGGTCGATCTCACCGAGCGCGGCGCCGCCACCCGCATCGCCGGGCTGATGCTTCCCGGCGCTGGTCAGCACCACGACCACCACGTCCACGTCCGCCACGGCGCCTCGGAGACCCACTCTGATCAACTCTTCAAGGGCTTGGTCGGGCGCAAGGGGCGCAGCGTCTTCTCTGGCTGCGTTGAGGTCTGCGAGGGCGCACAGGGCTGCAGCGCCGACCAGCTGAGCCGTGGCTTGCTGCTGGGCGAGGGCGCCGAGTTTGACGCCCGCCCGCAGCTCTTGATCTCCTACGACGCCGTCGAGGCGAGCCACGGCAGCAGCTGCGGCGCCATGGACGAGGACGCGCTCTTCTTCCTGCGCAGCCGGGGCTTGAGCCAGTCGGATGCGCGCTTGTTGATGGCGCAAGCCTTCGCGGGTGAGGTGCACGAGCTGGTCGCAACGAGCGACTGGGTCGAGCGCAGCCAAGCGGCGCTGGCGCAGCGCCTGGAGGGGCTGGACGGATGACCTGGGACGGCTTTGCGCTGCGCAGTCAGTTCCCGACGCTCCATCAGGAGGTCAACGGGCAGCCGCTCGTTTATCTGGACAACGGCGCCACCACCCAAAAGCCAAGCGTCGTGCTCGAGGCGCTCGAGCGCTATTATGTCCACGATAACGCCAACGTCCATCGCGGCGTGCACTCGCTGAGTCAGCGCGCCACCGTCGCTTATGAGGCGGCGCGTGCCCAGCTGGCGCGGCTGATCGGCGCCGACCAGACCGACGAGGTGATCTTTGTGCGCGGCGGCACCGAGGCGATCAATCTGGTGGCTCAGACCGCCGGCGCGCAGGCGCTCGGGCCGGGCGATGAGGTCCTGATCACGGTCATGGAGCACCACAGCAACATCGTGCCGTGGCAGCTGCTCGCCGAGCGCGTCGGCGCCACCGTGCGCGCCGTGCCCATGGACGAACGCGGCGTGCTCGATCAGCAGGCGTATCAAGAGCTCTTGAGCGAGCGCACCAAGGTGGTCTCGCTCATCGAGGTCTCCAACGCGCTCGGCACCTGCAACCCGATCAAGGCGATGACCGCTCAAGCCAAAGCGGTGGGCGCGCTCGTGCTCGTCGACGGCTGCCAGGCGATCCCGCATCAGCCCGTCGATGTGGCCGAGCTCGGCTGCGACTTCTACGTCTTTAGTGGGCACAAGATGTACGGTCCGACCGGCATCGGCGTGCTCTGGGGGCGCTACGAGCTGCTCGCGCAGATGCCGCCATGGCAAGGCGGCGGCGACATGATCGAGACCGTCACGCTCGAGGGCTCGACCTGGGCGGCGCCTCCGGCTCGATTCGAGGCCGGCACACCGCACATTGCTGGCGCCATTGGTTTGGCTAAAGCAGCGGAATTCATCATGGGTTTAGGGCTTGAGCACATCGCTGCGCTCGAGGCGGAGCTGCTGCGTTACGCCACCGAGCAGATGGGCGCCATCGACGGGCTGCGAGTGATCGGCACGGCGCCCGAGAAGGCGGGGATCCTCTCCTTCGTGATCGACGGCGTCCACCCGCAAGACCTCGGCACCTTGCTCGACCAACAGGGCGTGGCGATTCGCACGGGACACCACTGCGCCCAGCCGGCGATGGCTGCCTTTGGCGTCACGGCCACCGCTCGTGCTTCGTTCGGTCTCTACAACACGCCCGAGGACGTGGACCGGCTGGTCCAAGCCACCGAGCGTGCGGTGCAGATGCTGCGCTAGTTGTTCTGCGCGTTCGGCAGGCCCCAGCTCGCTGGCGCCGGTCCGCTCCAGTCTCCAGCGTGGTTGTTGTCTTCGCCTTCGGTCCGTTGCAGCGAGGTCGTCCCGTCGGTCGCCTCATCGCCCAGCCCCTGAACAGCGTTCGCCGAGAAGGTGTCGTCTACGAAGCCACCGTTGGGCACGTCGCCCTCACGCGTCGTCCACTCGCCGGCGTCGACCACGGCAGCCGCCGCTCGCTCGGACGCCGACGCAGCCGTTCCGGTTGGCGCGTCCGAGACCAAGACCGCGTCTTGGATCAGGCCGTCGCCGCCGAGGACCTGAAACACGTTGTCGGTGGCGGTCAGGCCGCGGTCGTCGATCCAGACGTCCCAGGCGGTGTCCACGTTGCCTTGCGCTTGCCCTGCCGGGTTCTGCGCCACGCTCTGCGTCTCGGTGGTCGTTGCGCTCGGGTTGCAGCGCTCTGAGGTGCCGTTGACGTGCACCAGGATGCGGTCGTTGGCGGCGACGGTGATCGCCGGGAAGGTGATCAAGGTAGAGGTCCGCTCCTTGAGCGAGAAGCCCTCGATCGAGCCGGCACCCAGCGCCACCAGCTCGATCCGGTCGCAGCCGCTGGCGATGTTCGCCGACAGCTCGGTGATCCGTAGCCGCAGCCCCATGCTGAAGCCGGCGAAGTCGATGCTGCGCCCTTCGGGGTCGAGGGCGTTGCCGGCGGCGTCGAGCAGCGTGTCGTCCACCGTGGCCGTGTAAGCGGCGCCGTCTTCTTGCGCGGCGGTGGTCAGCACCACCGTGCTCCCGCCCGAGAGCGAGGCGGAGACGATGTCCAAGCCGTTGACGCTGAACTGAGAGCCGTTGGCTTGCAGGCTGTCCGCTTGGAGGTCACGGCTAAAGCCCAGGCGCAGCTCGGTCGGACGCGTGGCGACCGCCTCGAGGATAATGGTGCCGGGGCAGTTGATGTCGCTGATGGCGTCTGCCGTGTAGACGGAGAGCTGCGGCGTGTCTCGGTAGCGCCACATCGGACCGACAAAGCTGAGCACGCAGCCGGGCGCCAGGTTGATCTCGGCTTGGACGCTGTCCGGGATGCGAAAGCGCAGATCCGAGGCGGCGAGTCCGTTGGTGTCGACGGTCGAGGCGACGAAGCTGTTGCCCGCAAAGGTCATGGAGCCGACGATGGTGACCTGAGCGCTGAGCAGCTCTGCCTCGTAGTCACCGAGGTCGCTGACCAGATCGGTGGCGTCGGAGACATCTTGGATCAGCGCCGTGTGGTCGCCCTGACCGACCACCACAAGACCGGTGAGGGTCGCCACGATGCGCTGCCCGAACGAGTCGGCGCATTCGGTGGCTCGGAAGTTGACGATCGAGCCCGCTTGGAGCCCGGCGGGCGCCGGGTCGTGCGCTACGAAGATGGCGGGACCCGCCTGCGTCGCCTGAACAAAGAAGCCCGCCGCGTCGCGCCCGATCTCGGGGCGCACGGTGGTGACCATGACCTGCGTGAGGGTCACGTCGATCGGGCCGGGCTGTGCGGCGCGGATCGAGGCGATGTCCTCAGCGGACTGCGGATCAGGGCTGGTGACGTCACCGCCCGCATCGGGGGTCGCGCCGGTATCGGCGGCTGGCCCGGCGTCGGTGGGGGTGCTGCCGGTGTCCGCGGGCGTTGTGCCCGTGTCGGCGGGCGTGGTCCCTGCGTCGCGCACGGCGCCGGTGTCGAGGGTGACTCCGGCGTCGACTAAGGGGGTCATACCGGCGTCAGCGCCTGGATTGGGTTCTTCGGAACCACAGGCGATCAGACCGAGGAGGGCGAGCGAGGCTGCGATACGCATCATGAGTGTTCTCCGCGCCCGGCGCCTAACAGGCCGGGGCGCGTAGCGGCAAGGCCGGCTTCGAGCGACGGGTGCGATGGCATGCAGTCGCCTCGTAAGGGGGTGGGCTCGCTTGCTTCTTTGCGCGCGCAGTGCCTACACCGAGCGTAAAGGAGCCCCCTGATGATCGCAACCTTGCTCGTTTTCGCAGCACTGACTGCGCCGCCCTCGGCGGTCGTGGTCGAGCAAAAGGGCGACACCCTGCACGTCACCAAGGTCCCTCCGACCTGGCGCGAGGGCATGCCCGTCGTGGTGCTGTGGCAGCCTATTCGCGGCGCGCGGCCTTCGGTCGTGGCGCAAGGGCGCGTCGAGGCGTTGGTGCAGAGCCAAGCCGTCGTGCGGCTCGACAGCGACCGCGTGGTGATCAGCGACGGCGCCCACGTGATGGCGCGTCACCGGTATGAGCGAGCGCGCTATGGCGGCGGATCCCGCGGCGTGACGGCCTCGAGCGTTGCGGCGGCGCTCGCCCAAGCCGTCAAGCACCGCCCGCCCGCGGTGGCGCGGTGGGGCGAGCCGCTCTTTTTCGAGGCGATGGTCGCCACCCCGCTCGATCGGCTCGAGGTGATGCTGCGCTTAGGTCGCCGCGCCCCTTATCAAGCGGTCGAGCTCACCCAGCGCAAGGACCGCTACTACGCTGGCGAGTTTGCGCTCGGTCCCGCGCAGCCGAGCGTCGAGGTGATCCAGTACTACCTCGTCGGGACCAAGGGCGGTGTGCGCGTCGCGCTGCGCAATGACCCGGCGGCGCCTCAGACGCTCAAGCTCGAGACCGCGCCCAAGACGGACCGGACCAAACGGGTAGCTCATGAGCGCGTGGCGCGCTGGACCGAGGGCGAGGCGCTGCCGATCTCGGCGGAGCTCGATGACCGCCTCACCAAGCCCATGCTGCACTACCGCCTCGCAGGCAGCGGTCGCACCACGCAGGTCCCGATGACCAAGGTGGGCGAGCGGCTGTTTGAGGCGTCGATCCCCGCTGCACGCGTCGTGCGACCGACCCTCTCGTATTACCTGTCGGCGCTCACGCCCAAGGGAACCCGCGTCGCAGTGAAGGGCTCGGCGGCGCGCCCGCTTCAGGTCAAAGTGCTCCGCCATCGCCTGCTCGACGGCACGCGGCAGCGCAACGGCGCCCAGGTGCGTTTTGACTGGATCAACCGCGGCGTGGCGGGTGACGCCAGCCAGCGCAAAGACATGCTCTATGAGCGCGCCTTCTTCCCTTACTTGGTGGCGCGCATCGGCTTCTTGCTCTGGGATGAGGAGCGGCTGGCGGCGCAGGTGGTCGGGGGACAGGCAGGCGTTGAGCTACGCTTCGGCGAGTTCTTGAGCCTCACCGGCGACGCGCGCACGCTCGCCTTTGGTGAGGGCTCCGCTTTTGGCTACCGCTTCGGCGCCCAGATCGGTGACGAGGCCGGCGCCTCGATCGGCGGCAGCTACGGGTACTCCTTTGACCTCGAGACCGCAGCGCCGGTGGGCGAGAGCTTGAGCTTTCAGCTGCGGGTGCCCGTCGCCAAGCGCTATCAGCTCGCCGGTGTGTTCGAGAGCGACGACTACTTCGCCGCCGAGAAGGACCTGCGGCTCTACACCCGCGTGGCGGCGCAGCTGGGGAGGAACGTCCAGATCAGCGGGTCAGCCGGTATGGCGACGCGCGGCGGCGAGCGCTCGGGGCTGTACTTCGGCGCCTCGACCGGGTTTGGTTTCTAACGGGGCGCCCTCATGCGCAAAGAGGTGATCTTACCGGCTCCCCAGGGCGACCTGGCTGCGCCCGCAGGTGACGGCGCCGTCGCTGAGCTCTGGCATCAGGTCTTTAGCCCGAGCGCAGCGCGCAGCCTCCAAGGCGCGCTGCAAGACCAGATCGCTTGGCGCCGTGACGCCATCCAGATGTACGGGCGCACCCTGCCGATTCCTCGCCTGCACGCGTGGTACGGGGACCCTGGATGCGTCTACACCTACTCGAGGATCACCTTGCAGCCGCAGCCTTGGATCCAGCCTTTGCTGACCATCAAGGCGCGCGTCGAGGCGCTCTGCGACCGGCGCTTTAACAGCGTGCTCCTGAACTGGTATCGCGACGGCGACGACGCCATGTCATGGCACAGCGATGACGAGCCCGAGCTCGGCCCCGAGCCCGTGATCGCTTCGGTCTCGTTAGGCGCCGAGCGGGTCTTCAAGCTGCGCCGCAAGCCGCATCAAAAGGGCAACCCCTCGCGCTCGGTGCCGCTGCCCGACGGCAGCGTCCTGGTGATGGCGGGCACCACCCAGGCGCACTACGAGCATGCGCTGGCGCGCACCGCCAAACCGGTCGGCGGGCGCATCAACCTGACCTTTCGAGAGATCGCCCCGCCGTGAGCGGACGCGCCGAGCGTGTCACAGGGAGGGTTTAGTCTAGCCCTAGGAGGGGCAGGGACGATGCATTTTACTGTGCGCTACCGAATCATGCGTGGGGGACGAACCATCCAACTCAGCAGTTTTGAGCTCAAGACCTTAGCGGGTGTCCAAGCAAAGTACCGCAAAATCGCACGCGCCATTCACCACAACTTTCAGTTTCGAATTGAGACGCAAGATAAGTCGGTGACCTGGATCGGGTGGGGGGCGAAATGATCGGCCTTGCGGTCGGCGCCCCGAACCCCTCATACTCAGCGTCTTGTCCTCAGCGCCTGGAGGTGACCTCATGATCGATCGACGACGAAGCCAACCGCCTCATTTTACGCGCCGGCCGCCGGATGGCGCGCCGCTTCTGCTCGCCGCCGAGCCTGTCTACCTGCTGCCGCAGCCAGCGCACCCGCGCGTGTTTGCGGCGCATCGGTGCGCCCCTGCGCCGCGCCCAATCCGCCAGCTCAACGAGGTGCTCGAGAGCACCTTGCCGGTGACCCGAGCGCCTGCCTTTGCGCACCGGCTAAGCGCTCAGTGGGCGCGTGCCCTTGAGGTCCTCGCCGACAGTGGCGTCTTCCTCCTGATTCGATGCATCATGCTGGCAATTTTGTTCCATTTGGTCGTCTGGTCGTTTGTGTTTTGGGGGCCGTCTTACGCCGACCTCCTCGTCGCGACAGAGTGGGTGATACAGACCGTGCTCTGGTACGGGATCTCGCCGCTGTGGTGATCCGAAATTGAATTCACGGAGCGATGCGGTCAGAATGCCGCGCCCGGCGCAACGCAGGGCGGGGGAGCGTGATCATGAGGGGCTGTCACCACGTCGTCGCGTTCGGAGCGGCGCTAGTGCTGCTTTGCGGCGCGCCGGCGCAGGGTAAGCCGGCTCCAAAGGCGGACAAGAAAGCCGCTAAGCCGTCTTGGGATATCGAGCAGCCCAAGGTCGCAAGCCGCCAGCAAGCCATCGATGTGCAAACCGGCACCTGGATGAGCTTGGACGTCAGCCCCGACGGCAAAAAAATCGTCTTTGATCTGCTCGGTGATCTCTACGTGATGCCGATTACGGGCGGGCGCGCCAAGGCGCTGACCCATTCTTTAGCCTGGGACATGCAGCCGCGCTTTAGCCCCGACGGGCGCTGGATCGCCTTTACCAGCGATCAAGGCGGCGGCGACAACATCTGGGTGATGCCGGCAGCTGGCGGCAAAGCCAAGCAGGTCACCAAAGAGGATGTTCGCTTAGTGACCAGTCCCGCCTGGAGTCCGGACAGCGAATACATCGTGGCGCGCAAACACTTTACCTCGCGCCGCAGCATCGGCTCGGGTGAGATGTGGCTCTACCACCGCAGCGGGCGCGGCAAGGGCGTGCAGATGACCAAGAAGAAGACCGAGCAAAAAGATGAAGGCGAGCCCGTCTTCTCGCCCGATCGTCGCTATTTGTATTACAGCCGCGACGTGTCGTCGGGCACCACCTTTCGCTACGGCAAAAACTCAGCCGAGGGCATCTACGCCATTGAGCGTTTAGACACCACCACCGGGCGCGTGGTGCGTGTGGCTGGCGGCCCGGGCGGCGCGGCGCGCCCAACACCTTCTCCCGATGGACGCTGGCTCGCTTTTGTTCGCCGCATCGAGGGGCGAACCGCCTTGGTGGTGCAAAATTTACGACACGGCGCCGAGGAGACGTTGCTCCAC
>JAYZBQ010000033.1:0-7797 GCA_036338695.1 Myxococcota bacterium | reverse complement strand
GACGCGGCGCCCCGTACGGACCTGCTGGCAGGTCACCGAGCGGAGCGCGCCGTCCACGGCGTCGGCCGCGTTCATGCGATGCTCCAAGAAGAGCGTGATGTTGGGCTCTGCCTTGACGACGCGCAGCTTGCGGTCGTCGTCAAAGACCTCGGCGGCCTGGCCGTTGGCGGAGTTGGCCCGCCGCTTCGGCACCAGCTCCATGACGACGTCACCGACTCGAGGGTAGGGCTGGTGGTTCAGCTTGCCCTGCGGCCACACGCGCACCTCCGAGCTGGCGTTGCCTCCCAGGACCGGGCGATCCTGCACGAGGGCGACGCGCAAGCCGAGGCGCGCAGCGGTGACGGCGGCGCTGGTGCCGGCGACGCCGCCGCCGACGACGACGAGGTCGAACGCGCCGGCGTCGACCGGCTCCGCGGGCAAGCCAAGCACGCTGCGACGAAAGCGGCCCAGCGCTTCGAGGTCTTCGGGCGGCTTCCAGCTGGGGCTCGCGCTGAACACGATCGCGTCGCACCGCCCTTCGAACCCGGTCAGGTCGTGCAGCGCCACCGACGTCCGGCCGCCGACCTCGACGAAGCCCCCGTCTTGCCAGTGCCACGCGGCACCTTCGGTGCCGAACGTGGTCGAAAGAGGCTTGCCGTCGACGAGCAGCTGGAAGCGACCGGGCGCACCCGGCGCCTTCCACGGCGCGACCCAGTCTCTGGTGCGCACCCACACCCGCCGCCGACCCGCGGCGCCGAAGTCGACCTGCGTCACGGCGTCTTCAACGGGCACGCCCATGCCGTGGGCGAGCAGATACGGCGACCCCATCAGGTCCATAAACTGCTGGTCCAAGACCCAACCGCCGTGATCCTTGAAGGCCTCAGCCTCGAGCAGGATCGGCGCCGCGCGGCCTTGCGCAGGCAGCGCCGCCGCTGAGGTGAGGAACAGGACCGTCGCCAGGGCAGCGACCCGCCTGAGGTTGCGGAGGATCGGGAGCATGAGAGGCGATCATAGCGTAGCAACGTAGGCCCCAATACAAGCCTGCAGTCGCCGGAGAGTGGTCCCGCGGGGGCACTCGACAAATCATCTTCAGGCCGCTGGGCATTCCCAAGCGACCTCGGCCACCGTCATTGCCGCGCTCACCTTTGTCCTGCGCTGGATCGATCTGGCGGTCTCTTTGCGCGATGTCCTGCTCTCGTCGCTATGGAGCAGGACTCTATGCGGCATACGCAATGCCCTGTTCATCTCCGCCACGCGCCAGCTGGTAGCAGCGGAGATGACGCTGTTCTATCTTCAAGAATGCGCGCTGGGGTTCGCTCGGGGCATGGATTGTTGTCGCCTATGCGCCGACGGGCTGGACCATCCTCGGCGGCGCCGTCGATCAGGCGCGCCACCGGAGATGGCGGTCAGCCCAAATCCGTGACCTGAATATCCGTCAAATGGGCCATGCGCAGGTTCGGGATGTAGAACTGGCCGCCGAGCCCGACCAGCCTGCCGCCGCCATGGTTCGCGCGCTCGTTCCACCGGCGCATACTATTCGGCACGCGGTTTTGTAGGACTGGATTGCCAAACCGGTTCTGAGGCTCAACCGTGCCGAAGAAGGCGTAGACCGGGCGGGTCAGGGTCGCCTGGACGAGGTAACGCAGCGAACTCCAGTCTTCGCACACCGCGACGACGATCCGCGACAATTCCCTCAACGACGCGTTGCCCATCCTCATGGCTACTCCACGGCGGTTTTCGAGGCCAGCGTCCCATTTATATGGCTCATAGGGCGACCACCATGCGGTGATCTTCTCCCATTCCGGGCTGCCAGGCGCCTGCAGCGTCGGATAGCTATTGAACTTGTAGATGCGGAACCCTTCGTCAAGCTGCACATGCTCGCCTTCGCCCCTAAAGGCATTACGAACCCACTCATCGGTTCCGTCCCAGGTTTCGAGTTGATTAAGGATCACAATTCTACCTCTTTGACCGGCCCCGCCAGTTTGCTGGTCGTTGGGCCTTTTTCATCAACGTCGATATAGTGCTGGATTGCGCGAGCGTTTACACCAAGAAGTTAGACGCGGCCGGGTCTTAGGAGTTGCGGGCTGGCAGCAGAGCCCTATCAGGGCGGGGGCTTGACCCGATAGGCCCGCTCCAGCGGCGCCGAAGTCGACCTACGTCACAGCGTTTTAAACGGACACGCCCATGCCGTGGGCGAGCAGATACAGAGACCCCGTCAATACATACACCGCTGGTCCAAGACCCAACCGCCTTGGTCCTCGAAGGCCTTAGCCTCCGGCGCGGCAGGACCAGCGCGCAGCTCACAGCCCGACGCGACCGAGCAGACCGTTCGAGGTCACAAATCCCATCGGCACCGACGACGACCCTGCCGAGGCCTGCACGCTCAGCTCGAAGCCGGTCAAGTTCGCCGAAGCGGGGACGAGGAGCCCGTAGCTGCTGACACCGCCGGAGGCGGGCGCCAGCAGCGTGGCGAGGTTCGCGCTCGTGTAGCTGAAGCATCCTTCGCCGCCGAGCACCGCTAGGCTCAGGCCTGACGGGAACGGCACGTCACCAAACCAAAACAGCGCGGCGAGCGCGCTGGTGTCGAGCCCGGCCGCGTCGAGCGTCCACGTCGATCCCAGGACCGGCCCGCCGGTCGCGGTCAGCTGCATCGCCGTCGAAAGGTCCGTGATGCGGACCCAGTTGACGGTGACCGGACCGGCCGACGCGGGCGCGAAGGCGAGCGCCGGCGTGATCACGCCGGGAGCGGCCGACAGATCGACCACCGCGGCGTGCGTCTGCCACCCCGACGTCGCGGGCAGCTCCAAGAGGCTGTAGAGCGGCGAGCCCCCGCCCTCCTCCAGCTGCAGCGTCCCGCCAGCAGCGCTGCTGTAGCGCAACTCGATGAGGAACTCGCCCGCTGCCGGCAGCGCGACGCCGATGGCCTTCCCGATCCACTCGATGATGCCCGCGAGTTCTGCAGACCAGGGGGCCGCGGCGTTGGCCCGCGGCGTCGCCCGCTGGGCATTCCCAGGTGGCGTCGGAGTCATCGCTGCAACAAGAACGCAGGCCTAACGGGAGGGTGGCGCGGCCATCTCTCGAAGACCGCGCAATCTCCGATCGCTCGACACCAGGATTTTCGCTAGCGTCGGAGCTCAATGGTGAAACAAACGCGCATCGGCATTGTCGACATGGGCTCCAACGCGATCCGCTTCATGATCGCTGAGGCCAGCGGTCGCGAGCACCGGATCGTCGAGAGCCACCGTCTTGCCGTGAGACTCGGGACCCCAGTCTTTCAAAGCGGGATGATCCCAGACGCGACGATCGCCGACATTGTGGACGCGTTCCGACGGTTTCGCACCAGCTGCGATCATCAGGGGGCGAAGCTACGACGGGCGATCGCGACGTCTGCCATGCGCAGCGCCCGAAACCGCGACCTGCTAGTCGATCGGGTCCGACAGGCATCAGGCTTCGAGATCGACGTCATCTCAGGAACGCAAGAGGCTTATCTGCTCAAGCTTGCGGTCGAGACCAAGCTTGATCTCAGCCAAGGTCGCTCGGTGCTAATCGACGTCGGCGGGGGCTCAGCAGAGGTCGTCGTCGTCGACGACGGCGCAATTGCCAGCGCCAACTCCTACCGACTTGGCGCGCTGCGGATGCTGGAGCAGTTCAAGGACGCGGACGAGGAAGACTTCGTCGACCTGATGAAGAAGCACCTGGGCGGCCTCGATCACCGGATCGCAGAGAGCCTCGACGACGGCAAGATCGATCGTTACGTCACGGTCGGCGGCAACATCGAGAGCCTCGCCGACCTCGTAACGGAGCAGGTCGGTCACCGCCAGAAGAACGATATCGACGCCTGCTCGATCAGCGACCTCAACGATGTCGTCCGCGAGTTAGCAGAGATGAGCGTCGATGAGCGCATCGAGCGACACCGACTGCGGGCCGATCGGGCCGACGCGATCGTGCCCGCAGGCCTCCTTTACGCGCACCTTGGCGAACTCACACGGTCCAAGCACGCGCTTGTCCCGCGCGTCGGCGTCAAGGAGGGGTTGCTGGTCGAGGTCATCCAAGGACGTAGCAAATCCTTCGCCGCCGAAGACCACGTCGATGTCGCGCTGGGGTCGTGCCGAGCCCTCGGCAAACGCTTTCATTACGAAGCGGAGCACGCGGAGACGGTGCTGCGACTCGCGCGCCAATTATTTGATCAGACCATCGAGCTCCACGGTCTCGGCGACCGCGCACGCGTCTTGCTAGAGGCCGCGGCCTTACTCCACGACATCGGCGCCGCGATCAACATCGACGGACACCACAAGCACTCACAATACCTGATCGAATCAACAGAGATCGTCGGCCTCGGCAGCTACGAACGCCACCTCGTCGCAATATTAGCCCGATATCACCGCAAGGCGGCGCCGTCACGCGACCACGACGACTTCATGGCGCTGAGGCGACGAGATCGCAGCATGATCGAGCGGCTCGCAGCGCTGCTTCGGCTCGCTGATGCCCTCGATCGACAGCACGCTGGCGTGATCCGCTCCGTCGAAGTCTCCATACAAGATCAGCAGCTCAGCCTGCTACCGACGCTGACGCCGGATGACAGCACGAGGCTGACGCTGGAAGCTACAGCCGTCACGCACAAAGGCGCGCTCTTTAACAACCTGTTCGGGCTCACGCCGGTCTTGCTCGCGCCTTAACCCGATCGCATCGCTTGTCTTTGTGCACCAACTCGAGCGGGTCCTCGATCGTCAAGATGTGTCCCGACTCCGTCTGGTTGCTGGAATCGATCATCGCGGCGAGCGTCGTCGACGCACCGGAACTTGTCGGCCCAATCCCCAACAAGCGGCCGCGCGGCGTCGACGAGAGGTCTAGCGCGATCTAAGGCAGCGCAGCGTCTTGTGCTCTGGGATGGTGTCGGGGATCGGGCGGACGACGATCCCGACAGAGTTACGCCGGTGCAGCGCGTTGACGCGAAACCGCGCGCAATCGGGCACCGCGTAGCAGAAGTCGATGTCCTTGTCCTGAAGGAAACGCTCTCACTGCTCGTCAGACATTCCTTAGCGCGCGAGGCCCATGGTGACATCAGGAGCCAGGCGCCCGATCGCATCTTGAGGCTGGACCTCACCGTCAATCGCGAATCCCGGCGGCCTACCGGCCTTGCTGTGCAGGTCCCAAGGCCGGGCAGGGATACGGTGTGAAGTATTCATCGATCTTTAAAGTAATCAACAGACCACGATCGACCAACGACACTTGCCTGACCTAACTAGCATTTATTTAAAAGACTTACAGATCTTGATGCCAGGTGTGGACCGATAGGTGAGCGCGAAGCTCCGAGAAGTTGTCGGATATCTAGACGCGTCCGCAGGTTTTGATCCGTTTAATCGACTCCGCGCAGCAATGAACGAGCTACCTGAGCGAACGCCCCGAGACCACTCGATCGACAGCCTCGGTCGCCGCCACCGCGTGCCAGACCTGCAGGGCGGCGCCGGCACCGGCGACGGCAACGATGAGCAGGCCCAGCAAGCTCAGCTAGACGCGCCGCTCGCATCCATCCCCAAGGGCCTGCTGTTCATTAACCGCGAGCTCTCATGGCTCGCGTTCAACCGCCGCGTCCTCGAAGAGGCCCAGGACCCAGAAAATCCGCTGCTCGAACGAGTCAAGTTCTTGGCGATCGCGAGCACCAACCTCGACGAGTTCTTTGAGATCCGCGTAGCCGGCGTGATGGAGATGGTCGACGCCGAGATCCAAGCTGAGAGCCATGACGGCCTCACGCCACCAGACGAGCTGGAAGAGGTGCGCCGCGACGCCCACGCATTCTCTGCAGCCATGCACCAAATTTGGAGCCAGGGGATCTTGCCCGAGCTCGTCAAGGCTGACATCCGGTTCCCTTCGATCGAACAGCTAACCGGCAATCAAAAGACCTTCGTCGATGACTACTTCCAGCGTGAGGTCTACCCGATCCTCACGCCGCTCGCCGTCGACCCGGCGCACCCGTTCCCGGTGCTGCTCAATAAGTCCCTGAACCTCGCCGTGCTGCTGCAGGAGACGAACAAGAACAAACGTCGCACACACCGCATGGCAGTCGTGCAGGTGCCGCGAGCGCTCCCGCGAATCGTCTCCCTCCCCGAACAAGACGGGCACCGCGGTTACGTCTTCACGGCAGACGTGGTCCGCGCCAACCTCCAAGAGCTGTTCCCAGGCCTCGTGGTCGCGCACGCCAGCACCTTCCGGGTAACGCGCGACGGCAACTTGGAGCTTGACGAGATGCAGGCGACCGACCTGATGAGCTCCATCGAGAAAGAACTCATCAAGCGACGTCGAGGAGAGCCCGTCCGGCTCGAGATCGACAGCGACGCTCACCCCGAGATACTTGAGCGCTTCCTGAGAGCATTCCAACTTGAAGGCGACGACATCTTCTTCTGTGACGGACCGGTCAACCTGGGCCGAATCATGGAGCTGTATTCGCTGATCGAAAAGCCCGAACTGAAGGACGCCCCGGCGAAGCCGCGGCGGCAGCGGCGGTGGGGCTCTTCCGAAGACATGTTCGCGGACCTTCGCGAAAGCGACATCCTGCTGCACCACCCATATGACTCGTTCTCCAACGTCGAGGACTTCCTCACGCTGGCCGCGCGCGATCCAAAGGTGGTTGCGATCAAGCAAACGATCTATCGCGCTGGCAGCAAGAACGTGATGGTCGAGGCCTTGATCGAGGCCGCCCAGCAGCGCAAGCAGGTCACGGCGATCGTCGAGCTCAAGGCGCGCTTCGACGAGGCCGCCAACATCCAGTGGGCCCGGCGCATGGAGCGCGCCGGCGTGCATGTCGTCTACGGCATCGTCGGCATGAAAACGCACGCCAAGTGCACGTTGATCGTCAGACGCGAAGACGACAACAGCCTGCGACGCTACTGCCACATCGCCACCGGCAACTACAACGCCGCGACCGCGCGGCTGTATACCGATCTCGGGGTTATGACCGCACGAGATGATCTCGGCGAAGAGGTGGCCGAGACCTTTAACATGATCACTGGGCACACCCGCGTTCCGGAGATGGAGCACTTGCTGGTGTCGCCGTTCACCATGCAAAAAGAGGTTATCGCGAGCATCCACCGCGAGATCAGCAACCACCAAGCGGGTCGGCCGTCTGGCGTGCAGGCGAAGCTCAACAACCTCTCTGACCCCAAGGTAATCCTCGCGCTCTATGAGGCCTCGCGCGCCGGCGTCAAGGTCGAGCTGAGCGTTCGCAGCGTTTGCTGCCTGCGCCCAGGCGTGAAAGGATTCAGTGAGAACATCACCGTAACGACCATCGTTGACCGCTTCCTTGAGCACAGCCGCGTCTACTGCTTCGAGAACGCGGGCGACCCTAAGGTCTACATCTCCTCAGCCGATTGGATGGTCCGTAACCTTGAGCGCAGGGTCGAGGTCGCAGCACCGATCCTCTCCCCCGCGCTGAAGAAGCGCGTGATCGACGAGGTCCTCGGCATGGCCTTGAAGGACAACGTGAAAGCGCGACGCATCCGCTCTGACGGGCAAAGCGAGCGGATCGAACGAAAAGTCGACGAGCTACCCCTGCGCAGTCAGACGGCCCTGCTGGACGCGGCGAAACGAACCCTCGACGAGGATGACGCAAAGGCCGCGCGACGCCGCACGCGCAACCGCGAGGCGCCTCGCTGACCAACCAAGCGAAGGCGGGCGCCATCAGCGCGGCGCTAGCGCAGCCGTCGCGCGACCTTGGAACGACCGGCGCGGATCTCTTCGAGGTCGAAGTCGACGCCGATGGCCTTCCCGATCCACTTGATGATGCCCGCGAGCTCTGCAGACCAGGGGGCCGCGGCGTTGGCC
>JAYZBQ010000032.1:0-20920 GCA_036338695.1 Myxococcota bacterium | reverse complement strand
GACGCACTTCTCCATCGAGGCGTACGGTGAGTATTTGGTGATCGATACCGGGTATTACAAACCCAACGAGCTGAACAACGCGCGCACCGCCAACGCGCCGGCGCACAACGTCATCCTGGTGGACGGCGCAGGCGCTCCCCGGAAGGGCTTGCTCAACGATTGGGGTGGAGCGGACGCCTATTTGCGACACACTCGAGATGGTCAGCGGCTCGCTTATGCCGAGGCGCATCAGCGCTACGAAGCGACGGATTTTGTACGCGCCATGGCTTTTGTCAGGCAGCGCTACTTTGTGGTGGCGGATCGCCTCAAGGTCGATGGGGACCAAGACCGTGAGTACCGGTGGCGCCTGCATGCCGGAGTAGGGCGCGATTTTGAGGGCTCTTCGAGCTTTGAGGGCAACCGAGCGACGCTCTTAGCCCCGACCGCGCGGCTGGACGTGGCGCTTGGCAGCACGGAAGGGGAGGTCGCCTTCGAAGCTCCGCCCTTTGAGGAGGATCAGGCTCCCTACGTGCACAGCATCAACGGACACGGGCACCACGACGTCCTCGATGGCGTCTTGACCGCACGCAGCCCCCATTTCCTGAGCGTTCTTTTGCCCTCTCCCGACGGCGACAACAGCCTCACGATCGAGGCGGTTCAAGCGCCGGCGGGCGTGGTCGCTTGGCGCGTGGTGGGTGATGCGGTCGATGACCTGATCCTCTTGCGCAGCGAAGGCGCGCCGGATGTGCTCTCACTCGGCGGGCGGCGCGTGGAGACCGACGCTGAGCTTGCGCTGATCAGCGGTGACGACGCCGGGCTCATCGCAAGCGGCTCGCGCCTGGTCGTCGATGGCGCCGTACGCGTGGCGCTCGACGCGCCGGAGCCCATTCATCTCTGGGAGCCTGCGAATTGACGGCGAAGTCGAAACCGGCTTTGCTCCGGACATGGCGCGTCTGCTTTTACTCATGGTGTTCTTCAGCGCGCCTGCCTGGGCGCATGGCGGGAAGCTCGCCGCGGAGGCGCTCTATTTTGAGGACGACGACCTCGCCGCAGTGAGCTCCAACTTTGGGCTGCTCACCAAGACCGAAGACGGCTTCGGTTGGGCTTGTTTTGATACGCTCACGAGCCTCCCGTTTGAGGGCTTTTGGCATCGGGGCGCCTGGTACGCCGAGACGCGCGCAGGCCTCTACACCAGCGATGACAAGGGCTGCAGCTGGAGCCCTGTCGAGGGCTCGTTACGAGGTCAGCCGGTGCACGGCTTACGGGTACTCGGCGATGCGCTGGTGGCGCGCGCGCAGCGGTTGCCGGCGCCTGGGCAGCTGCATCGCGACGAAGGGCAAGGGTTTGCGCTGTGGGGCGAGCCGCTGCCTCAGGGCGAGTTCCTGGATTTTGTTGTGCGCTCATCCGACGAAGTCGTGCTCGCCCTCATCCAAGATGATGGCGCCGACCCCGCCCTGTGGATCAGCGATCCGTCGCTCGAGACGTGGACGTTAGCCGCCGTGCTCGAGGGTCTGAATCAGCCACGCTTCATCGACCTCGAGCTTGGCGAGCGTCGAAAGGTCATCGCCGCGTTGCGCGGCGCAGCGGGCGAGCTGTGGATCGTCGATGCCGACGACACGCTCAGCCGCCGAGCGCAGCTTCCGACGCCTGTTCAAGAGGGACGAACGCATGGTGATGAGCATTGGGTCATCACCCTGACGGGGGTGCCGCTCAAGGCGATCGGCGACGGACCCTTCCTGCCGGCTGAAGGGCCTGAGCACTGCATGGCGTCTAAGGGGTCCGATCTGGTCGCTTGTGGGGACCTCGACGACGGGCACCTGACCCTCGAGCGGATCGAGGGCGGCTTTCGCCCCCGGCATCCGTTCTCATCGCTCACGGGCTCCCTCTGTCCGGAGGCTGAATGCGTTGACCGCTGGGATCAGCTCGAGGCGCTCTGGACGCCTGCCCCTGACGCAGGACCCGCAGGTGACGCCGGTGCACCTATTGAGCCACCGAGCGGCTGTGGCTGCGCTGCGCTGCCGCCGGATCTGATGCTCGCTTTCGCTGCGTGGCTCGGGCTGCGCCGGAGGCGCACATGCTCGAGGGCGTAAAAATCCTCGACCTGTCTCGGTTGCTCCCGGGACCGATGGCGAGCTGGTACCTGCGCGGCCTTGGAGCCCAGGTCGTCAAGGTCGAAGACCCGCAGGTCGGCGACTACCTCCGCTACTCCCCTCCCTTTGACGCACAGGGGCGCTCGATCTGGTTTACCACCATCAACGCAGGCGCTCGGAGCCTGGCGCTCGATCTCAAGGAGCGCACCGCCCAGGAGCAGTTACGCTCCATGCTGAGCACGACGGACGTGCTGCTCGAGAGTTTTCGCCCCGGCGTGATGGCGCGCCTAGGCCTCGATCCACAAGCCTTGCGCGCAGAGTATCCCCACCTGATCATCGCCTCGATCTCAGGGTTTGGTCAGACCGGTCCGCGCGCCGACGAGCCAGGTCATGATCTCGGCTATTGCGGCTTGGCGGGGGCGCTGAGCTTAGGCGCTCGTTACGACGGCGTCCCGGCGCTTCCAGCGCTCCCCATCGCTGATCTGGCGGGCGGCGCGCTCACGGCGGCGATGACGATCTGTGGCGCGTTGTTTGCGCGTGAGCGCACCGGCGACGGTCGGTGGCTTGACCTGAGCATGACCGAGGGGGTGCTGGCGATGATGGCGCCCTTCCTGGCGGCGGCGGCGGAGGGGCATGAGCAACCGCCTGGACAGACCTTTCTCACGGGCGGCTGGGCGCGTTATGGGCTGCACCGCTGCGCGGATGATCGCTTGATCTCGCTCGCGGCGATCGAGGACCGCTTCTGGGAGCGTCTCGGTGAACTGCTCGGCGGTCCGGTAGAAGAAGACGCTGAGTCACTCGCTGCTCGCTTCGCTGAGCGCAGCCGAGACGACTGGGCGCAGCTGCTCGCGCCCGCTTGCGTCACGCCCGTCTTGGAGCTCAAGGAGGTGTTGACGCACTCGCTGCATCAGCAGCGCGGCGCGTGGCGCGGCGAAGGGGCATCACAGCGTGTTGCGCCGCCCTTTTTTAGTGACCCTGAAACCGTCACTCGACCGGCGCCTGCCTTGGGTGAAGCCAACGGTGAGCTCTTGGCGCCGGCGGCGAAGGAGCCCTAGGACGCCGGTCGCTGGCGCGGGGTGTTGCGGATCTGCAGCGCGTCGATGGCACGCGCCAAACGCTCGGCGACCTCCGCGACCTTCTGCGGCGTATCGATACTGTCTTGGCGTATCTCGAGCTCAAGGTAGATCACACCGTGGCGGCAGCCATGCAGCCCTGCCGAGAAGATCGCGCCCTCCTTGCCCGAATAGGGCTCGTTGAGGGCGGTGACAAAACCGTTCTCGCGCAGGTGGTGCGCGAAGCGGTGGGCGACCGGGTCGAACCGATCGAAGAGGACGCCCATCTCCATGGGGCGCACCTCGGCTCCAAGAACCGGCGTAAACGAGTGGATGCTCAGCAAGAGCACGTCGCCGCCGCGCGCCAGGCGCTCACTCAGGCAGGCGTCGATCTCCGCATGAAAGGGCTCATGGTAGGTGGCTCGCCGGCGCTGGCGTTCCTCATCGCTGAGGTGTCGGTTGAAGCTGAGCTCGTAGCCCTCGCAGCGCTCTCGGATCCAGTCCCACTCCTCGACGTGTCGGTTGGGGTCGCAGACGAGGCGCGAAAAGCGCGACATGATGGCGACGCAGTCCTTGTGCTCGATGAGGGCGCGCGTCACCGCCGCTGCGCCGGGGTCCCAGCCCCAGTGGGTCTCGAGCCATGGGCGATCCTCGGGGGACGCTTCGATCTCCTCGGGGAGGCGGTTCGAGGCGTGCTCGCAGGTGACCACGAGCGGTCGCTCATGGTGTCGATCACCGACGATTTCGTAGGCAGGATGGAGCACAGGTACCTCTTTCGACCCAGGCTCTTAGATCAAACCTCAGTGACTTGGCAAACCCCCGGCATTTTTAGGGGACTTCTGGGTACGGCGCATAAAATTGGGCGTACCAAGCACGGAGCTTCATGATCGGTCCGTCATGGGCGCATAGCAGCGGCAGCTCTCGGAAGGTTTTGTTCTCCCAGATCTCCACGTCCTCGAGGAAGCCCTGGGTCAGGTTGTCGATGTACTGCTCGGCGATGCGCGCGGTCTGCTCCTCATGACCCGTCGGGCGCAGTGAGACACCAAAGCGTAGATCGAGCGTGTGCTCATCGATCATGGTGTGGGCATTGACGAGGACCGAGTGGAGTACCCCCCGCATATCGGAGATCTGAACGCCGGGACCGAAGTACGTCGCCTCAAGCGCAAAGCGATCTTTCCCGCCGCCACGAGGATACGCCGTCCCGTGATTGATCTGGATCGCTTTATGGCCTTCAAAGCGGTTCTCAAAACGCTCGACGTGGGTCCCGTGGACGTATTTGAAGTGCGCAATGTCCACGACGTTCTCGACGATCTCACGGCTGTGAGTTGCCAGCCTGAGGCGGTGATGTCGCCACGGCAGCCAGTCGCCTTCACTGCGCGGGATCACCGGGAGATCGAACTCCGGTTCGGTGTGCTCCGGGTGATGCCAGAGGTAGATCAAGCCGTCTTGTTCACGCACCGTCCACGGCCTAAGGATCGCTTTTTTGGGGATCCTGCGGTCGGTGTAGGGGATCTCGACGCAGCGACCGTCTTGCGCAAACAGCCAGTGGTGAAACGGGCAGCGGATGCAGGTCCCTTCGACCTTTCCCCCGGCGCCCAGGTGCGCCCCGAGGTGGGGGCAGTATCCATCTTTGACCTGCAGGGTCCCCGTGTCGTCGCGAAACGCCACCAGCGCTTGACCAAAATACTGCAGTTTTTGGACGTCGCCAGGTCCATACTCATCGGAGAAGCCGATGACGAACCACCCCTTTGGGTAACCCTCGAAGCGGGGGAGTCCGGTAGCCGAGTCTGTTGCGCTCATGCGCCGACAAGAACATGTTTCAATCGCACAGCGCAAGGTGTCGCTAGGCAACCTGCGGATGCACCGGTAACAGGGACCTCGTTATGGCCATCCGAATTCAACGAGATCACGCGCTCGCTCCGTTGACGACCCTCGAGGTCGGCGGCTCGGCGGATGTCTACGTGCGCGCCGAGACCGAAGGGCAGGTGGTTGAGGCGATCTGGTATGCCCAGCGCGCCGGGCTCGCGCTGACCGTTCTAGGGGGTGGCTCGAACACTCTGATCGCTGACGCGGGGGTGCGGGGTGTGGTCCTGCAGCCGACCGTGATGGGTCGCAGGGTGCACGCCGAGGGAGACGCCGCCGTGGTCGAGGTCGGCGCGGGCGTGCCCTGGGATGAGCTGGTCGCTTGGAGCGTCTCGGCGGGTCTGTGTGGCTTGGAAGCGCTCAGCGGCATTCCGGGCTGGGTGGGCGCTGCGCCGATGCAAAACATTGGCGCCTACGGTCAGGAGGTTGCCGATGTGGTCGAGGCGGTCCGGGTGGTCCGTCGCGACCGCGGCGACGCCACCTGGCTCGCTGCCGATCAACTCGATTTTTCCTATCGGATGAGCGCGTTCAAGGGTCGCTGGCGTGGTCGGTTTGTGATCACGGCGGTCCGCTTTCGGTTGCGGCGCGGCGCGCCGGATCCGCCCCGTTACCGGGAGCTGATGAGCGCCGTGGGCGAGGGCGTCGACCACCCGCAGGTGATCCGAGATGCCGTGCTCTCGCTGCGGCGCAGCAAGTCCATGGTCCTCGATGACGCAGACCCCAACCGACGCAGCGCCGGCTCGTTTTTCCTCAACCCCATCTTGTCCCCAGTCGATTTTGAGCGCCTCAAAGGGCGCCTGAGCGACCATGGCTTCGACCCGGAGACGCTGCCGGTTTGGTCGGAAGGGTCGCATCATAAGGTGCCGGCGGCTTGGTTGATCGAGCGGGCTGGATTTCAAAAGGGTTTTGAGCACGGGCGAGCCGCGTTGTCGTCGAGGCACTGTCTGGCGCTGATCAACCCCGGCTCTGCGACAGCTCGAGACCTGATCGAGCTCGCTCAGCATGTCCAAGGTCAGGTGGCGCTTCAGTGGGGCGTCGACCTCGAACCCGAGCCGGTCCTTGTGGGATTTGCCAAGGGGCTAGACGGCGTGTGACCGTCCGGGTGATGAATACAGGCGGTCGCCCTGCGGTCTTATCCTTGCCCAAGGAGACGCGATGAGAGCTTTATCCCTGTTAATCGCAGCGGCGCTTTGCCTTCCGGCGACCGCACAAGCGAGCCGTTACAAGTCGTACGGAGGCGGTCAGACGAGCGTGTCCACGGCGCGTCAGAACGCCTTTCTTAGGCCGAGTCCCTACAGCCGCGGCGGCGCCGCGAAGACCAGCTTGAGCTTTACGACGTCGCCGCTGTGGGCGCTGGTGGGGCTTGCGAAGGTCAAAGGTGAGGTCGCGGTCCTGGACCGGCTGAGCGTGGCGCTGCAAGCGGCGGGTGGCTACTCGGTCCCTCATGATGCACCGACGCTAGGCCTTGGCGCTCAGGTCAGCTTGTACTGGCTTGGCAACTTTGATCGCGGGTGGTCGATCGGTGGGAATGTGATGCAGTTTGGCTCCATGCTGGACCCGGCGGGCTTGGCTGGCGCGTCGTGGGAGCGCTTTGAGGGGCTCTTTATCGGCTGGAAGTCGACCGCAGCGGATCGCAACGTGCTCGAGGTGCAGTTCGGGGCGCAGCGCTGGCGCCACGCCGACTCCTCGCCGCTCGACGCACAGGCGCCATCGCTCGTTCCGACGCTCGGGCTCAACTACGGCTGGGCGTGGTAGGGGTGATGCGGCGCGGGATCGTCACCTTAGGGCTGTGCTTGACGGTAGCCCTGAGCAGCGGATGCGGGGTCTCGCCGCCGGCGAACGGTTCCTCGACGGGTGCGGTGCGCGACGCAGGTTTTGCGGCCGACACTAGCCCATCGGACGTCTTCACCGCCGGGTTGGACGCCGGGGGTGCGGCGGATGCGCTCGGCAGCTCGCCGGATGCAGGCCTCGTCGACCCGTGCGCCGACTGGGTCGAGCGCCTTGCGCTCGATCAGCAGATGATGGCCAATCCAGGCTTTGGCCGGCGGCGGCTCGACCGTCCGATCGTCCTGCACCACGGTATGGCGGGGTTTCGGGAGCTCGGACCGCTGGCGTACTTCAACCAAGCGCCCAGTCATCTGCGGTCCCTCGGCTATGAGGTCTACTTAACCCAAGTGCTTCCCATTCACGGGAGCGCCGAGCGGGCGGATGAGCTCGAGCAGCAGGTGCGCTGCATCAACCACATCGCTGGCTCAGACGGCGTCCATTTGGTCGGGCACTCGCAAGGCGGGCTCGACGCGCGCCTCGTCGCTTCACGGCAGGGCGATGAGGGCTTGATCAAGACGCTCACAACGGTCGCAACGCCCCACCGCGGCAGCGCCGCCGCCGATGCATTTTTGGACCTGCCGCTGGCTGGACGAGGACCGCTCACACAAGCCTTGTTGCTGGTCTACTCCGGGCTGGCTGGCCGACCGGACGCCGAGGCGAACCTTAACCAGCAGATGCGTGAGCTCTCGATGGAGCATATGGAGGGGTTCAATCGCGAGGTCCCCGATCACCCGGAGGTGCGGTATCGCTCTTGGGCGGGCCGAAGCGTTCAGAATCGGTTCGTGCGAGACGTCGCCTCGGAGGCCTGCGCCGGCGCCGTTCACGAGAACCCGGAAGGGCGCGACCTGCTGGACCCACTCTTTCGCTTGATGGCGCCCCTGGTGGGGCGACAGCAGGGGCCGAACGACGGCTTGGTGGCGGTGAGCAGCGCCAAGTGGGGGACCTTTATGGGCTGCGTCCCCGCCGATCACCTCGACGAGGTGGGGATGCTTCGAGACCCGGCGCCGCAGCGATTCAGCGGCTTTAGTTATCTCGAATTGTTCGAGACGATCGCAGCGGACCTGACAACCCCTTGAGCGAAACGGCGAAGGTGGGTATCCGCCTGGCTCGGGAGGGCTCCATGCGTTACGCAGTTCTAATGGTCGTACTCAGCGCCTGCGCGAGCGGCGGCCCTCAGGCTCGGCGCGGGGTGATCGGTGTCGAGAATGCGAGCCGCCGGGATCAGCTGATGCTGGCTCGGGCGCTTGAGGAGGCGTCACGCCGTGCGAGCATGGACCTTGCGGATCGAGTGCAGGGTCGCAGCGTGACGATCGGCGTTCAGGATGGAGCCAAGGCCGGGGCGTCGCTGTTGGCGAACCTTCTCGAGCGAGACCTCGTGCGCGGCGGCGCCGCAAAGGTCCTGCGCCAGCGAAAAGGTGATCTTCAGCTGCGCATCTTGCTCAAGGCGCACGGCCTCGAGGAGGCGCCTTTGAGCGATGGCGTTGAGATCACTGCCTTTATCGATGCGGACCTGCGCTTGGTTGATGGGCGAGGACGCCCCCTTCAAGAGGTCAACCTAAGGATTCAAAAGATTGAGCGCGTGGACAGCCGAGGCTTTCGAACCCAGGTCGAGGACGTCGCTCAGGACGCCAGACCGAGGCGCTCCGCTCGAGAAGACGACGTTGAGGAAGCGCCCGCTCGGCGCGACGACAGGCGAGCGGATGCACGCGCTGAGCGTCGCACGCGAGCGAGCGCGTCGAGGGACCGGCGCGCTCAGGCGGACCGCCGTGCCCAAGAGCGAGCCCGCCAGGAGGAAGAGCGGGCGCGCCGAGAGAAGGCGCGTGCGGCGGAGGAAGCCGAGCGCCGAGCGCGCGCAGAGCGTCGCCGTGAAGAGATGAAGCGGCAGCTTGAGCGAGAGGAGACCGAGCGCAGCGCCGAGCGACGACGCGCCGATGAAGAGGCGGCTGAGCGCGCTCAGGCTGATCGCTACGAAGAGGAGCGGCGCGCCCGGCGCGACGACGACCCACCCGCTGCGGAGGTTCCGCGCCCTCAGCTCGACCACGCAACGCATTGCGCTGCGAATGAACAGATCCTCTTTTCGTGCAAGGTGCGCGGCGCGCAGATCGTTTCGATCTGCGGCAGCCCGAACCTGGCGCGCCGAAAGGGCTGGCTGCAGTACCGATTTGGTAAAGCTAAAAAGGTGGTGCGAACCTTCCCTGAGGACCGGGGTCTCTCGCGTGCCTCCTTCACCTATGCGCAAGATCAAAGCGGCGACTCACTGGGGATCCAGCGGCTCTATTGGAGCCAAGAAGAGCGGCGCTACGAAGCGTGGGTGAAACAGGTTGACCCCTTCGCTGAAGAGGACGCCGCCGCCGCCGGGTTTAAGCTGTTCAGGAACGGCAAGCTCCACCGCGACTGGAAGTGCGTCAGCGAGTACGTTGAGGACCTACGAAGCCTCGATGGGGTCGTGCTCGACCCGGAGTGATCGCTCGGCGAGCTCTGGGCGTTGCGCACGCCACGCGCTGAGCACCAGACAGACCCACAAGACCTGCGCCATCGCCAGATGCAGGAGCTGCATCCAGCCCGGTGCGGCGAGCGCGATGTTGAGAAACCCAAGCCCGATCTGCGCGACGCTAGTCAGCAAGCCGGCCGCGGCGATGCGCCCTGCTCCGCCGTCTCGGAGTCGGTCGAACGCGTAGATCATCCCAAGGCCGATCAGCACCGCAAGCAGCGGGTGAACGATCCGAAGACGAACCAGGAAGTGCTGCGTGGCGCTGAGCTCGCTTGAGACCTGCGCCCACAAGCCTGCGTGCTCCGCTGCCTTCACGGGGAACAGGGTGTCCCCGAGCGCCGTGATGGCACCGGTCATGGAGACGACGACGAAGCCGGCGACCATTGAGAGCAGCAGGCCGCGCTCGTGCGTGAGCCGAAAGGGCGCGTCGGGGCTGCGCCCGAAATAGGCTGTCGCAGCCGACGCTGCGGTGAGCATTAAGGTGTTGGTGAGGTGCAGCGAGATCACGATGGCGCGTGCCGCCGAGGAGTCATCTGCGACGAGCTCAGCGAGGACCAAGCCGGCGCCGATCGCGCCCTCAACGATGATAAAGAAGAGGGTCACGGCGGCGGCGATGGTCGCCTTGGCGCGCAGACCGAAGCGTCGCCAAGCCCAGCCCGTTAGGATCAACCCAAAGACGCCGCACAGTCCGCTGGTCAGCCGGTGGGTGTACTCGATGAGCTTCTCGGTGGATGGCGCCGAGGGGATGATCTCGCCGTCGCACAGCGGCCAGTGCGCACCGCAGCCCGCCCCGCTGTGGGTGATACGCACCCACGCCCCGAACAAGATGACGCCTACGAGGTAGGCCGTAAACAGCCAGGCGGCCTGCGTGAATTTTCGGTCCATGGGCTCCGTAAACACTGTGGCTCGACTTTCGTCAACGCGGACCCTTGTTTGCGCGCAGAGGTCCTTGCACATAAAGAAACAGATGACAGGAGAGTTTTATGCGCATCGTCCCTTCACTGCTCTGTGTCGCCGCCCTTGGCTGCACCTCATCGAGTGATCCCGCCACGGCTGAAGCCAAGCCCGCTGAGCCGACCCAAGCCCAGAAGGCGGCGCCGGCGGCGCCTGCCAAGCCCGAGGCGGCCGCTGATCCGGTCGCTCAAGCGGAGGCGCCCAAGGGTGAGCCGGGCGTTCGTTTTGTCAACGTCAAGGACGGGGACACCATCCCCAATGGCTTTGAGCTCGCCTTTGAGGTTGTGGGTAAAGCGGTCTCGCCTGCTGGTGAGCCGATCGACGACACCACTCGGGGGCACCATCACCTGATCATCGATGCGCCAGGCATCAAAGCGGGTACGCCGGTCCCTGCGGACGCGAGTCATATCCACTTTGGCAAGGGGCAGTCCAAGCACGTGCTCAACGTGGCTCCGGGGCAGCATACGCTGACCCTGCAGTTCGCCGATGGCGCGCACCGTAGCTACGGCCCGGAGTGGGCGACCAGCATCACCGTCACCGTCACCGCAGCGAAAGAGTGAGCGCGTCGAGGGCGCAGGTCGAGACCACGCTGAGCGCTTATCTTCGTTGCTGGTCTGAGGACGACCGCGCCGGCTGGCTTGACCTCTTCGACCCCGAGGCCAGCGTCGAAGATCCGGTCGGGAGCCCGCCGCATCAAGGCGTCGAGGCGATCGGAGCGTTCTGGGATCGGGTTCACCAAGGGGAGATGAGCATTCGGTGCGAGCTGCACCGGATCGTGACCTGCGGTGACGAGGCGCTCATGATCTTTGACGTGATCACGGCGGGCGCAGGGGTCGAGATGCGGGTCCAGATCGCCGACCTGTTTACGCTTAATGCGCAGGGCAAGATCGCAACGATGAAGGCCTACTGGGATGAGCGCTGCTTGAGTATGGCCTAACCACGATGGCCAGTCTCTGCGAGAAGCAACGTTTTCACCGATGAGTTGACACAAGTTAGTCACAAAGCTGTGATTAGGGAGCCCCCGGGGCAACGGCTCCAAAGGGTGTGGCGTGGCTTGGGCTCGGCTTTCGGCGTTGGTGATGATTTCGGGGTGCAGCGATGCGCTAGCACCGACACCTGACGCCGATGCTGCGTCTGCTCTCGTCAAGGTTGACGGTTCATCGACAGCGTTTCCGATCAGTCAGGCTGTGGTTGACGGGTTCCGAGAAAGTAACTCGGATCTTCGCATCACCTTGGGTGTCTCGGGCACAGCAGGTGGATTACGCAAGTTATGCCTCGGGGAGGTGGATGTCGTCAGCGCATCACGCCTGGCGAGTGCTGACGAGCTCTCCCTTTGCCGGACGGCTGGTTTAGATTGGCTTGAGCTTCCGTTCGCCTTCGACGGAATCAGCGTGGTAGTCCATCCGAGCACAACCTGGGTAAATCACCTCACGCTCGACGAGTTGCGAACCATCTGGCGAGTTCGGTCGCAAGGGCGCGTCATGAACTGGAGTCAAGTCCGCGCAGGGTTTCCCGACGAGCCGCTCTATCTCATGGGGCCAGGTCCGCAGTCCGGCACCTTCGATATCTTCTCGCAGGCTTTGCTTGGGCGCGAAAACCGATTTCGGATCGATTACAGCGCCAGCGAGGACGATCATCACTTGGTTCACCGTGTGGCGACCAAGCGGGGTAGCTTGAGCTTTTTCGGGTACGGATATTACTGGCAGAACCGCCAGCGACTCAAGCTTCTGGCGATCAAGGACGGCGGAAAGAAAGCGATCCTTCCAACACCTCAATCCATCGCAGATGGAAGCTATCAACCGCTTTCGAGAGCTTTGTACCTCTACGTCTCCCGTCGTGCCTTGACCCAATCTCATGTGCGTCAGTTCGTTGATTATTATCTGAATCATGGCGCCTTGATCGCTGCGCGTGTCGGAAGCGTGAGCCTTTCACCTAAGCGGCTGGAAGCAGCACGCGCCAAGTTAGAGCGTGCGATTAAGGGGCTAAAGTGATGTCCACCCGCTTCAAAGACTCTCTGCTCGTTCGCTTGTTGGCAACGCTTGCATTGCTCTACCTTTTCCTTGTGGGAATTAATTGCCTTGGGGCCGGGATCAAGGGGCTCGGTTCCGGGGTGATGGACTCCTACTTCGCTGAGGGGATGAACCCGGTCCTCGGGTTGCTTGTCGGTATTTTAGCGACCACATTGGTGCAGAGCTCTTCGGTCACGAGCTCGCTGATCGTTGGATTGGTCGGTTCAGGTCAGCTGGGTGTCGGATCAGCTGTTCCAATGATTATGGGCGCGAACATCGGGACCACGGTCACGAATACGCTCGCGAGCATGGCGCACGCGACGCAAAACGAGGAGTTCAAGCGCGCCTTTGCCGCTGCGACCTGTCACGACTTCTTTAATTTCTTGAGTGTTTTGGTGTTGCTGCCCGTTGAGGTCATCACCAAAGCGATCACCGGTAGGGGGATCCTCGAGGCGATCGCTGCGCGCGTCACCGAGTGGACGATGGGAACGCAAGGTGCGACCTATAAAAGCCCGCTGAAGAAGGCGTTCAAAGCCGGCAAGGCTGTTGTCGAAAATACGATTGAAGCGTTCGTCTCTGATCCCAAGGTGGTCTTTGTGCTGCTTGCGTTCGCTGGTGCAGCCATTATTCTGGTGACCTTGACGCTGATCGTGCGGACGATGCGCGGTGTCGTTGTTCAGCGCATGGAGCAATATGTCGACCGGATCCTCGGCTCCGGTGGCGTGGTAGCGATGCTCATCGGGATTGTGCTGACCATCATGGTCCAGTCCTCTTCGATCACGACTTCGATTATGGTGCCGCTTGCTGGTGCCGGCGCCGTGCGCTTGGCTCAGATTTATCCCATCACATTGGGCGCCAATATCGGTACAACCGTCACAGCACTGGTTGCCTCGATGGCGGTCGCCGGCGAGACCGCTGTGGCGGCGCGCCAGATCGCATTGGTTCATCTGAGTTTCAATCTAGCGGGTATCCTGATCTGGTACGTGCCCGCCTATTTGCGCAACCTGCCGCTTCAAATGGCTGAGTGGTTTGCGGACTTTGCCACCCGCCATAAAAGATGGGCACTGCTTTATGTCGCCGGGCTATTCTACGGCGTGCCCGCTGTTATCGTGGTGCTTGGAGGCGCCGGCTAGCCGCTGATGATCCAGGCGCCCGCATAGTGACAGGCGGCGCCGACGATGACGCAGAGGTGAAACACCTCGTGGTAACCAAAGGTGCCGGGGTACGGGTTGGGCGTCTTACGCGCGTAGCAGAGCGCCCCGACGCCGTAGGCTAAACCACCAAGCGCCACCAAGATGACCGGCGCCTGACCGAGCTGGCGAAACATCGCTGGCATAAAGGGCGCCGCAACCAACCCCAGCAGGACATAGAGGCTCGCTGTCAGCGCCCGCGGTGCGTGTGGGAAGAAGCAGGATTTGACGGTGCCGAGCGCGGCGCCGGTCCAGACGACGGGCAAGACCCACTCGCTGTGCTCTGCCTGGATGACCATAAAGTAGGGGGTGAACCCGCCGGCCATGAACAGGTAGATCATCGACCGATCCAGCCTTCTGAGCTTCATCCGTAGCTCGGGGGGCCAGTTGGGCGTGTGATAAAATCCGCTGACCGCAAAAAGCAGGACCATCGTGGTCCCGTACAGCACGACGCCCAGCTGCAGCCGCTCGCCGGTGGCGTGTTGCGCGAGCAGCAACGCGGCGATGATGGCGGGGATGGTGGCGATGAGATGAGAGACGCCTCGTAAGGTGGGCTTCCCGACGGGCGCTTGCAATCGAGGGCTCCTCACCGGTGAGCACGCCACAAGCCTGAACAGATGTGCCCGGATTCGCAAGGTGCCAAGAGGCGAAAATAAGCTTATGGTGCCGGTAAGGATTCGAAACGAGAGCGCATGACGTCCGCGACGCACCATCCTATCGCTTGCCGGGTCTGCGCATCGCATCAAGGGGTCCTGCTCTTTGAGGTGGATGGGCGTCAGGTCCTGCGCTGCGCCGTCTGCAGCCACGTCTACCTGAACGACGAACACACCCATGAGACGATCGCTGACCTGTATGAAAACTACGGTCAGCAAGGTGAGAACCAATACTTCGCCGGCATGGACGCGCAGGTGATGGCGAACATTGACGGCTACCTGCGCACAAGCCGCGCCCTGCTCACGCTTGAAGCGGAGCGGGCGCCTCGTTTGCTCGATATTGGCTGCGGCACCGGCGGGTTGATGGAGCGGGCGCAGGCGCTCGGCTTTCGCGTTGAGGGCGTCGAGATCTGCCAGCCGCTCGCCGAGCTCACGCGGGCGCGGCTCGGCTGTAAAGTCCATGATCGTTTTCTGACCGAGCTGGAGCTACCTGAAGCGAGCTACGACGTGATCACCATGTACGATCTCGTCGAGCACCTCGCTGACCCCGTCGGTGACCTGTGCGCCGTTCACCGGCTGCTCAAGCCGGGCGGTGTGCTCTTCGTCTTGACCCCCAATGACGAGGCTTTAGTGCGCCGAATCTCCAAGGCGCTTTTTCACCTCAGCTTGGGGCGCTTTGATCGGCCGATGAGGAAGCTGTATTACCCAGATCACCTGTCCTACTTTACGGCGCAGAGTCTGACCGAGTTGTTCGCCCGCACCGGGTTCGAGGTCCTCGAGCGTTACACCAAGAATCAAGAGCTTGGCCGGCTCGAGATCTCGTGGCTGGAGAAGGCGCTCGTGCGCGGCGTGTTCGTGCTCGGCGACCGGCTGCCGCGCGCTGGGGGAAAGCACATCGCCTACGCTCGAAAACAGCCTGCGCAGGCTTGAGGTCCCAAGGCGGAGCGGTTTGTGCTAGACCATGAGCACGCGACGTATGGGAGGTCGGTCTTGAGGCGCTGGATCGGTTGGGTGCTAGGGTGCGCGCTCGGATGCGCTGGCGAGACGCCGCCGCGTTCAACTGTGCACCCGCTCGACGATGTCCTGAGCACCAGCCAGCTGCAGGCGCTGGGCTCGCACAACAGCTATCACGTCGAGCCACCGGGCAACACGCTCGATGACTGGCGCTACACGCACCTCTCGCTCGACCGGCAGCTCAGCGAGCAGGGGATGCGTAAGTTCGAGCTCGACGTCTACTACGACGCCGAGCGCCAGATCTTCGACGTCTTTCACATCGGCATCCTCGACGAGGTCAGCAACTGCCCGACGCTGCGCGCCTGCTTGAGTGTGCTGCGCGATTGGTCCGATGCGCACCCAGGGCATCACCCACTCTTTGTGATGATCGAGCCGAAAACCAACTTCAGCGAGGCGATCGCTGAGCCGATGCTGGACCAGCTCGATCAGGTGGTTCGAGAGGTGCTCGCCGATGGTCGCCACGTCACCCCCAGCGAGGTCCAAGGTGATTTTGAGACCTTGCGTGAGGCGATCGTGACGCGTGGCTGGCCCAGGCTCGCGCAAACCCGCGGGCGCTCGATCCTTTGGATGGACAGCTGGGGTGAGTGGGGGCGTCGTTACAGCCGTGATCGCACCGACCTGAGCCATCGCGCCCTGTTCGCCGTCTCCGACCCCTCGGACCCGATCGCGGCGATCACCAACTACAACAACCCCATCAGCTCCGCCGAGCAGATTCGAGAGGCGGTCGAGCTCGGCTTGATCGTGCGCACGCGCGGGGATGACGCCCTCGTCGGCTTAGCCGGTGATGACAGCCAGCTCAAAGCAGCCTGGGCGAGCGGCGCGCAGTTGATCAGCACCGATTTCCCGGCGCCCGCCTTTGGGGTCGATTACCACGCCACCCTCCCGGGCGGCACGCCGAGCCGGTGCAACCCTGTGACCGCGCCGCCCGAATGCACCAGCGAGGCGATCGAAGACCCGCAGCGGCTGACCGGGCGCTAGGTTTTACGGGCGCTGTCGTCCGCTGCGCCGGACTACCAGCCGCGCGTCGGCGCCGAGAGCGAAATATGCAGGTGGTGGTGGTGGAAGTTGTACCAACCTTGCCCTTCGTTCTCGACCTCATAGGCGAGCTTGAGCTGGCGGCAGGCGCTGTTGCGTAGCCAGCCAGCGCCGCAAAGTTGAGCTACCGCATTGCGTACCAACGGGCCGACCTTGCCGTCCACGCCGATCACCCGGAGGTAGGGGGTGTCGTGGAGCCGACCGATGAACAGGGCGGTTCGGTAGACGTCGAGGATGACCGGGTCGGCTACGCAGCGGTATTGATCTTGACCGTTTTGGACGTGCTCACACACCGAGCGGAGCCAGTTGTTGCGTTGACCCACTTGGTAGTAGGCGATGTCCATGTCGTGCCCGTTGGTGTGCGTCCCCTGCGGATGACCCGGGCGCCCTTCGCGGGTGCCGGGGATCGAGCCGTCGCGCTCGCTCATGTCGCCGAGGCCGAGGTCTTGGTAGGCTTGATACTCCCAGTCTTCGCTCAGGCACTGCGTCGCCGCTGTGGCGCGCCGGATCAGCAGCATCAGGTCACGCCGAGCCCACGAGCGATACTGGTCGCGCTCGGTCTCGCCGTTGAGCGGGTAGTCCCAGTAGCCGAGCTCGCGCACCGGGTCGAACTGGATCAGCTCGGCGCAGCTGTTGTCACCGCCGCGCGGGTCACAGTCGGTGTACGAGGGGACGTCGCGCGCACAGTCTGGCGGGCTGCCAGCCGGCAGGTTCTGATCGGTCTCGATGCAGCGACCGCTCGAAGGGTCGCAGAGCTGTCCGTCCGGGCAGGTGATCGCATCGCATCGGTTGACGTCGCCGCCGCCTGAGTTGGAGCGCTCGCAGAAGTCGGAGCAGGTGGCGTCGCAGCTATCCTCCGCGGTCGGTACACACGAGCCGTCGCCGTCCGTGTCGCCCTGACAGTCATAGGCGTTGGCGTCCGGCCAGCAGATCGAGCCCTCGAGCCCTTCGGCGCCCCAGCAGCGCGAGCGGCTGTCGCACTCGCTGCGTGAGCCGGCTTCGGCGCATTCACCGGCAGCCGCTTGCATGCACAAGCCCAAGACGCAGATCCCTGGGTTCTCGTCAGTGCCCCAGCACTCGCTCGAGCAGTCGCAGCGTGAGCCCGGATCCAGCAGATCCGCAGGCGGTGTCGGGTTGTCCCCGTTTCCGCCGTTGTTGTCGTTGTTCTCGTTAGGCACCTGTTGACGCCCGCCGTTGTCGCCGATTGCGCCGTTGTCGGTCGTGGACATCGGCGGCGCACAGGCCAGCGTGGCGGCGGTCAAGATCATGGCAGATAAGCGCATAAGAACCTCCCGAGTCGGCGCTTATTGGCTGGCCTGATCGGTGACCTCAAGGAGGAAGCTGGCTTATCGGATGGATGCCCGAGGCTTAAAGGACCTCGCCCAAGTCGACGTAGAACCCAGTAAAGACGCTGCCCTCCAAGGGTTCGGACGAGGGCGAGTAAGCCCAGTCGATGCGCAGGTCGACCCCGGGACCGAGCACAAAGCGGGGCCCCCATCCAAGGGTCCACGCCACGGCGCCGGGCTCATCGGGCTGCCACCAGCCGCGCCCCGCTTCTGCAAAGATGTTCAGTTTGAGCTTGAGCGGCGGTTTGTTGGCTCGTCGGTAGCTGATCAGCGTCTGCCTGAGCTCGAGCGTCCCCATCGCCTTGTACGGCGCATGCACACGCCCCCACGGGACGCCGCGGAGCGACCTCGAGTGACCGATCATACGCGTCTGCCGGAGGTCGCCGCCGCGCGCCAACTCCTCAAAAGGCACGTCCCCAAAAAGCGCATCAAGCCAGATGCGGTAGGCGACGACCGTGCGCTCGGTGATGGCAGTGTATTGGCGCATCAGCGCGCTGACGCCGGCGAAGCGGAGCTCGGGGGTGAGCAGACCGGGCGAGCCGCGCAGGGTGATCAGGTGGTTGCTGCCTGCGCGCGTGCCAAAGCGTCGGTCGCGCGTATCGTAAGCGAGACCAAGCCAAGGCTGCAGGGTCCAATGGGGCGCGGCGCCGAGCAAGCGCTCGCTGCTGTCTCGATCGAGGTCAAGCCGGCTCTGCGCTGGTGCGAGCGCCTCGGCGTACTTGATGTCCAACCCACTCAACCATCGCCAGGACGATCGAGCCCAGACCGCGCCGCTGAGGTAGCCGCGCAGGTGCGGCTCGGTGCTTTGGTATTGGTAGAAGGTGGGGTTGGGCGGGGGAGGTAGGCGCTCGACCGTTCCCGTCTCGAGGCCGTAGTAGCCAGCGTCGAGGATGCGCTCAAAGCGTGCCTCCGCCCAGAGCGCGACGCGGCCCATGAAGTGGGGCTTTTCGAACCGTAGGAAGTGGCGCTGGAGCGGCCAAAAGGTCTCCTCGCCGCGTGATTTCAAGCTGGTCGAGTTGTGGGTCTGCAGCTGCCAGATAAAGTCGTCGTCAGCGCTCGGCTTTGAGATCACGGTCGCCAAGCCCATGACGAAGCCTAGGTCCGAGTCGCCGCCGAACATGGGCAGCGCCACCCAGGTTAGGCTGGGCTCATCGGGCGGCTCAGCTGCGCTCGGCGCGCTCGCAGCGAGCGCGAGCGCAAAGATCATCGAACCAAGCGGGTCACGACGTTCGGCAGGCTCGCCTCAAACATCGCCCCCCAACAACTGAGGGTGCCGTTTCTGCCCAGTGAACAGTTGTTTTGACCGAACCCGAAGAGCGCCGACTGACCCGTGAACGGTTGCTGCTCGCCTGCTTGCACCAGGGTCGGCGTGTTGACAGGTGTCATCCCGGCATCGCCGATACCTACCTGTCCCTCACCGTTTCCACCCCAGCACTTGATCCTTCCGCTGTTCAACAGCGCGCAGGTGTGGTCGTTGCCGAGCGCAAGCTCTTTCACGCCGATAAGCCCTTCGATCACAACTGGCTCCGTCACGCGACTCGGGGAGGTTGGGTTCGCCTGGCGCTTGTCATTCGCGCCCCAGCAGATCGCTTGATTCATACCGCCTTGCACCGACTTGAGCGCGCAGGCGTGCGCCTTACCAGCCCGCACGAACTCGATATCGGCGACGAGTTCGGGCGCGACGGGGATGGCGTGGTTGAGCGTGCCGTTGATGGGTTGACCGAGCTGGCTTCGCTCACCCTGACCCCAGCACTTCACCGTGCCGGTCGCCGTGAGGTAACACGCATAGTCCGCGCCGACGGCGACTTGTCGCGCGTCCTCGATCGCGGACGTCTCGCCGCTCGGTATGAGCTGGTCGCCGTGGACGATCCGCTGCGCCGTGGTGTGTTCTTGCTCGACCGGGTAGCCGTCGCCGAGCGAGCCCTCACCCCAGCAAGCGATGGAGCCGTCATTGTGCACCGCACAAGCCATATCGCCGCCCATCGCCAGGTCCCGTACGTCGGTCAGCGAGACGAGCTCGTCGCCTTCAAAGCGTTGCACCAGCCCCGCTGGTTGACCATTTCTCGCCCTCTGGTTTCGTCCGAGCTGGCCGCCGCCCCAGCACGACACCTGACCGCCGGCCGTGCGGACACAGCCCGCCTTCGCCCCGGCGGCGACTTGCAAGACGCCGCTCGGGAGGTCGTTGCGGCGCACGAACGCTTCTGGCGTGTAGCGCTGCCCTGGGTCAACGGCGCCGTATTCGTTATCGCCTCTGCAGGTCACCCGCCCGATGAAGCTGACCGTGCACAGGAAGTTGTTGCCTCCCGCGAGCATCGTGCCGCGCCGAAGCCGGCAGTTGGCGGAGCAGTCGTCGGTGCCGCCGGCGACGCCTGAATCACACTCTTCGGTGCCATCCAGGCGACCGTTGCCGCATCGAAAGGCGCGGCTCGAACGGACCGCTGGCAGGAGCTCAGCCGCAGCGGGTTGATCTGGGTCGGTGTCGGCGTCGAGTTGAGCCTCCGGGTTGATGTTTTGCAGCACGAGGTTGCGACCGCCGCCGTTGCTCCCAAAGGTATTTTCGCGCACCACAACGTTGGAGTCGCCGCTGAGATCTGGCCGCCTGAAGTAGATCCCCCAGTCGGTCATGTCGGCTAGGATGCCGGCGCTCTCGTTCTCTTGAATCCGGTTGTTGCGGATGATGGTCGCCTTGGAGTCAAAGAGCGCGACGCCGTAAGCCATGGCTGCGTCGCGGTCGATGGGTCCGACCTCTGCCACGCTGGTCCCCGTGATGGTGTTGGCGAGCAGCTCAACCTCAGCCGAATTGCGCAGCACCTCGACCCCGATCCCCACGGCGTCGGTGATGGTGTTGTTCTCCGCCCGCACGCTCCCCGGGCTCTCGAGGTCGATCAGACAGAGCCCAGGACCACCGGAGTCCGCAATGGTGTTGGCGGTGATGGCGTAGGTGGCGGTGCCTTCAGCGATGATCAAGCCAGCGCCCCCTGCGCCGGTGCTCGAGTTGTTGCGAAGGCTGATGGTCGAGGTCTCAAGGTTGCCGACGAGGTTCATGGCGTCGCCGCCGATCGGCCCGCTAAACGTATTGCCGGTGATCTCACCGGACTGCGCGCTCTCCATCACGACCAGACCGTCGGTGCCGATCTGCTCGAAGCGGTTGCTCGACACCCGAAAGACCCCCTCGCCGCTGATCGGTCCCAAGAAGACGCCTTCGCCGCTGATGGGGCCTAAAAAGTGGTTGTCCCCGACGATGATACTGCTGGTGGCTTCGGTCGCGGAGACGGCTGAACCGTTGATCGTAGCGAAGATGTTGTTCTCGATACGGAAAACACCTTCGCCGCTGATCGGTCCCAAGAACACACCCTCGCCGCTAATGGGGCCTAAAAAGTGGTTGTCCCCGACGATGATACTGCTGGTGGCTTCGGT
>JAYZBQ010000031.1:0-13122 GCA_036338695.1 Myxococcota bacterium | reverse complement strand
GAGTTTCCCGGCATCACGCCGCTCGGTGCCTGGGACAGCGGCGCCGTCCAGTTGGGTTACCGTGACCTAGGTCAGGGGCGCGTCTTCGCCGTCGATGCGGATTGGCAAGACAACAGCGACTCATGGCGGCCTGAGTCGACGGCGCTGATGCGCGCGATGGTTACTTGGTAGCCGGCAAGATCAACCAAACTTGACCGTAGTGGTGCAGAGCCTGAGCCGCCTCGGCGGCTCGGTCGCCGACGCCGGTGTAGAGGTCGATGTGGGCAGGCCCTTTGATGGCGCCACCCGTGTCTTGCGCCAGCAGCAGACGCCACTGATGACCCACCGCAACGGCGCTGGTATCCAGCACGGGCACCTTGGCGAGCAAGGTTGAGCCGAGGGGGATGATGCGTGGATCGACCGCCACGGAGTAGCCCCCTGTGACGACTTCGCCGCCCGAGCCGACGGGGCCCGGCGCACCTCGCCTGAAAAAGACGTAGCTTGGGTTTTCGTTGTAGAGCGACGCACAAGCCTGGCGTTCCTGAGCGCACCACGCACGGATGCTGTTCATCGAGATGTTGGCCTTTGAGATGACGCCGCGCTCGACCAAGAGCCTCCCGACGCTAACGTAGGCGTGCCCATTCTTGCCTGCATAGGCGAGCATCTCGAGCGAGCCGTCAGGGTAGCGGACCATCCCCGAGCCTTGGACCTGCATGAAGAAATTATCGGATGGGTCGGCGGTGTAGGCGAGCTCTAAGCCGCGTCCGGCGAGCGCTCCCTGGTCGTCGATCTGCTGACGGCTGAGGTGAGGCCCTGGACCGCTCCAAGTCCGAGGGTAGGCGTAAAGGGGGTAGCGGTAGCGGTCGTCGGCCTGCGGCTTGGCGTCGATGACCGGCGTGTAGTATCCGGTGAATTGGACGTTGCTCGTTCCGTCGCCTTTGAGCCGCTTGAAGCGGAGCCGCTTGAGCGGAAGCTGCTCCAACCCGCCGCCGAGCCGACGCGCAACTCGCTCACGCTCGACTACCGAGATGACGTCACCCGATCGGTCTTTCTGCCGGTCGAGCAAGGCCAGCTGACGCCGCAGCGCTCGCTTCCAAGCGGGGGTTTGGGTGGGGCGGATCGCCCGGGGCTCGAGTCGAGGTCGATCGGCGATCCAGACCCGGTCTTGTTTGCTTGCGGGGCTGCGACCATCGCCAGGGAATTGGTAGAGGCTCCCATCCTTCGTAGCGCACCCGGCGCACGCAAGCGACGCAAGCGTGATGGAGACGAGCGCTAGCCGCAAAACTGGGCGCAGAGCGTAAGGAATTGATCGGTGCGGGCGGACGGACTCCACTCATCCAGCGCGATCGACCGTAAGCGACCTGAGCGCTCATGGAGCTCCTCTCGCTGCGGGAGGTTGGTCAGCACCTGTGCCAGCCCTGATATGTCCTTGGGTTTGCACAGCCACCCCGCCAGGGTGTGCGGCGCGAGCGCATCGGTGATAGCGCCCAGGCGAGCGCCGATCACGGGCTTGCCCGAGGCTAAGCTCTGCCCGACGGCGCGACAGGTCCCGTCGTTGCCTTCGGCGAGCCAGACGCTGGCGTCGCAGCTCTGGAACGCGTGGCTGAGCTCATCGCCTTGGGCGTAACCCGCAAACAGGACCGCCTCGTCCAATCCAAGGCGCGTAACCGCTTGCTTGAGCTCGGGCTGAAACTCGCCGCGCCCGACAAAGGCGAGCATCAAATCCTTGCGGGTTCGGCGCGCCAGCGCCAGCGCCTCGAGCAGGTCAAGCTGGCGTCGCTCGGGCTTTTGCCGGGAGACGGAGATCAGCAACAGGTCGCGCTCGCCAAGGTTCATCCTGCGTCGAAGCGCGTCGTGCGCGCCCGGCTGAAACCGCTCGAGGTCAATGGCGCCACGGAGGATGCCGATGCGAGCCGGCGGAAAGCCCGAGAGGTGCGCTGCGCGTTGAGCATGGTCGTCGCTCGGGACCAAAAGCGCGTCGGCGTTGCGTAGCAGCAGCCCGCGCCCTGGGCGCGTGGTGTTGCTCGAGAGATTTTGGATGTACCGCAGCACCGGCACCTTATGGCTGCGCCGAGTCTGCCCGAGGATCATCTGATCGGCGCTCATATGGGTCACGGCGCAGTCAAAGCGCCCTCGCATCAGATCGCCTGCTCGGGCGATATCCTGGGCGATGGCAATTGGTCCTGATTTTCGGCTCAGGTTCAGCGGCTTTTCGGCTTGGAGCCCGAGCTCAAGAAGGCGCTCATGCAGGTCACCCGGGCGCTTACCGTCGGTCCAGATTGTCACCTCGTGCCCGCGTGCCATGAGGTCGAGGCTAAGCTGCGCCATCGGCTCCGCCGGGCCTGTCCATTCGGGGTAAGCGAGCGTAAACAGAAAGCGCATGGACCTCTTCCACGCCCCTAGTGCCGTGCGCGCTCCGAAATGCCAACCCTCGCTTGCTGCGTCGATGGCTTCACAGTTGGCAGCCTCGGCTGAGAAATCAAAGTAGCGTTGTACGCCAATTGGCTCTGTGCGATGGTGGGGTTCATGAGGGGGGCATCATGGACGCTATCGCAGAGGTCGACCGACTCACAGACGCTCCGATCGGTCGAGCGCATCATGTGCTGGCTCGCAGTCTGTACCGAGAGCTACGAGGCAACGGTTACACTCCGGCACAGATCCTGGCGCTCAGCGCCGAGATGGTCTCGTTGGTGACATCGGACTATGGGACGGTTGACGCAGCGCGCACCGGCTCCTAAGAGCGCTCCCGGCAAATGAGGACTTTGCCGCAGGAGTAAAGAAAAGATGCGAGTAGCGATTAATGGAATGGGGCGCATCGGGCGATGCGTGATCCGTCTGCTTCGTGATGTAGAAGATATTGATTTAGTTGCCATCAATGATCCCGGGGATCATGGGCAGTTGGTGCACCTGCTGCGCTACGATTCAGCGCACGGTCGGGTCGACGGTGTCCAGTTCGATGACGGTGTCCTGAGCTTTGGTCGCCAGCGCGTGAAGATGTTGTCTGAGCGTGACCCGGCGCAGCTCCCGTGGGCGTCGCTCGACATCGACGTGGTGCTCGAGGTCTCCGGGCGGTTTACCCAGCGCGATTTGGCGTTTGGGCACTGTCGCGCGGGCGCCAAGCGCGTGCTGGTTGGCGCGCCCTGCACCGACGCGGATCAGACCGTGGTCTTTGGCGTCAACCATCACCTGTTGTCCGGTGAGGAGCGAGTGATCAGCGCCGCCTCGTGCACGACCAACTGTTTGGCGCCGATCGTCGCTGCGCTCGATGAGCACTACACGATCACGGGTGGTGTGATGACAACCATCCACGCGGTGACGAACGATCAGCACTTGCTCGACCTTCCGCACAGCAAAGACCGCCGGCGTGCTCGCTCGGCGTTCACGAACATCATCCCGACGTCGACGGGCGCCGCCAAGGCGCTCAAGCTGATCTTCCCGGATGTGCCGTGGTCCATTCATGGGCTCTCCATGCGGGTACCGGTGATCGATGTCTCGCTGGTGGACTTTGTGGTCCGTACCGAGGGCAACCCGTCGGCCGAGGAGGTGAACGCGCTGTTCCGAGAGCTCGCCTCCAAGCGCTCGTTTGCCGGCGCCTTAGCCGTATCGAATGACGACGGTGTCAGCTCCGACTTCTTGGGGCATCCTGCCTCTTCGATCGTTGACTTGCCGCTCACTTCGGTCGGCTCGGACGGCCTCCTGCGCGTGGTTAGCTGGTACGACAACGAGTGGGGCTTCTCGAGCCGAGTGGTCGACCTGATGCGTCACCTGCGAGGAGTGGAGGTCGCGTAATGGTGCAGCTCGACGGCCTGGATGTAGCCGGAAAACGGGTCTTCGTGCGCGTCGACTTCAACGTGCCGTTGCGAGACGGCTCGGTTCAAGACGACACGCGGATCCGCGCTGCGCTGCCGACGATCCAAGCGATCATCGACGCCGGCGGGATGCCGGTCCTGGCGAGTCACCTTGGGCGTCCCAAGGGGCAGCGTGTCGAGGAGCTCAGCCTGGCGCCGGTCGCCGAGCGCCTCGCAGCGGTCGGCGACCTCGAGGTCATCTTCGTCGAGAACTGTGTCGGCGAGGACGTGCGAGCCGTCATTGGAACGCAGCGACATGGTCAGGTCCTGCTGCTTGAGAACCTCCGCTTTCACCCCGGAGAGAAGGCGAACGACGCCGATTTTGCGCAAGAGCTCACCGGCTTCGCGGAGCGCTATGTCAACGACGGCTTTGGCGTCTGTCATCGGGCAGCAGCCTCTGTCGACGCAGCGGCTCGTTTGTTTGAGCCACGTCACCGAGCGCCTGGCTTGCTGGTCCAGCGTGAGGTCGACGAGCTCGGTCAGCTGCTGGACCCTTCTCGGCGTCCGTTTGTCGCAGTTCTTGGTGGGGCGAAGGTGAGCGACAAGCTCGGGGTTCTTGATCACCTCATCCGTCGCGTGGATACGCTCATCGTCGGTGGCGCGATGGCCTATACCTTTCTCGCCGCGCGCGGCGTCGACGTGGGTGGGTCGCGGATTGAGCCCGAGCTGATCCGGCGAGCCGAAGGGGTCCTCGAGGACGCCCGCCGCCGCAACGTGCAGGTGGTGTTGCCGACCGACCATGTGGTGGCGGCTGCGTTCGACCAAGACGCTGAGCCGATCGTGACCACAGGCGTCGACATCGAAGCGGGCATGATGGGCCTGGATATCGGCCCTCAGACGCAGGCTGTCTTTGCGGACGCGGTCCGGAGCGCCGGGACCGTCTTTTGGAACGGGCCGATGGGCGTGTTCGAGTGGGCTCCCTTTGCCAAGGGGACGCTCGCGGTCGCGCAGGCTGCCGCAGACAGCGACGGGTTGACCGTGGTGGGGGGTGGCGACTCGGTCGCAGCGATCAATCAGACGGGGCTGGCCGGCGCCATCGATCACGTCTCGACCGGCGGCGGCGCAAGCCTTGAACTCTTGGAAGGAAAGACGCTGCCTGGGTTGGCTGCGTTGGGGGTTAAGCCATGACACGACGACCATATGTTGCGGGCAACTGGAAGATGAACCTGACGGCGCCGGAGGCGCTCCGGCTGGCGAGTGAGGTGGTTCGGAAAACCGGCCGGCACCGCAGCGTGGATGTGGGGATCATCCCGAGCTATCCGTACGTCATGGGGATCGCTCAGCGGCTTGAAGGCAGCGCCACCAAGCTGGGCGTTCAGGACATCGACGCCAGCGGGTTTGGCGCGCGCACCGGCGCGGTCAACGCAGTCCAAGCAGAGTCCGCAGGCGCCGTCCTGACCTTGGTCGGTCACAGCGAACGCCGAGCGATCTTCGGTGATGATGACGCCGCCTGCCGTGCGAAGGTAGAGGCTGCCCTGAGCGCCGGGTTGGAGGTGATGCTCTGCGTCGGCGAGACCGAGATGCAGCGTGATCAAAATCAGACCCAAGCAGTGATTGAGGCGCAGCTGAGCGGGGGCTTGATGGGGGTGAGCGACGAGCACTGGAGCCGGATCTCGATCGCTTATGAGCCGGTCTGGGCCATCGGCACAGGCCGGACGGCTACGCCCGACCAGGCGCAGCAAGCGCACGCCTGGGCTCGGGATTGGCTGGGACAGCGCGCGTCAAAACGCGTTGCCGATGACATGAGGATACTATACGGGGGCTCGGTCAAGCCGGCTAACGCTGCTGAGTTGCTCGCCCGTGAGGGGATCGACGGCGCGTTGGTAGGTGGCGCCAGCCTCGAAGCGGACAGCTTTGCGGCGATCGTCGCTGCCGCTGCGAACAGCCGGTCCTGAGGGAGATAAAATGGGCACTTTTCTGACCATTATTCACGTCGTCATCTGTCTGGTTTTGATCGGTGTTGTGCTGCTGCAGAGCGGTCGCGAAGGTGGCGGTGACATCGGCGGTGGCGGCGGTGGCGGGATGAAGCCTGTTCAGTCGGGCAACAAGTTTATGGAGCGCCTGACCAGTACGATGGCCACGATCTTCATGCTGACCTCGATCGTGCTTGCGGCGCAGGGCGCCGGGAGCTCGGTGATGCAGGGCGAGAAGTCGGACGCACCGCCGGCCGCTGTTCAGAAAGAGGAAGGGGCCACTAAGGCGGTTGAGCTCGATGAAGCCGCTAAGGAGGCTGCCCCTGCAGCGGACGCCCCGGCGGAAGCGGCGGACAAGCCTGCGGCGGTTCCGGCTGAAGCGGCGCCGGCCGCCGATGAGAAGAAGGACGAAGAATAGAATTGATGGCGCTCACGAGCGCCTGTGCGGGTTTCGGTTGACCGGTGGCTCCGGTTTCTCTAGACCCCGCACCGCCTGCCGAGGTGGCGGAATTGGTAGACGCGCTAGATTAAGGATCTAGTGGGGAATACCCGTGGGGGTTCGAGTCCCCCCTTCGGCACCAAGAGGACGCATTTGTTTGCGTCCTCTTTTCGTTTTTTCCGTCAGCGGTTAGCGCCGAGATATGAAGACACGACGTTCCTTTGCCGCCTGCCTCACCCTGATCTCCCTTTCGGCGCTTGGTTGCGCCACCGCCGGCCCGAGCGTCCCCGCGCCGCCGGCGATCGCCGACGCGCTGAATCTCAAGCCTACAAGCGCCGATGCGCGCGCCGTGCAAGAGCTGATGGTGGCGCTGATTCAAGCGGACACCTCAAACCCGCCAGGCAATGAAGGCTTGGCGGTCGCTGCCCTGAGCGCGTTCTTTGAGGCGAATGGGATCACGTCGCGCACCGTGACGGCGCCCGGGCTTGAGGACCGACCGATCTTGATCGCTGAGCTGCGCGCTCCGCGGCGCTTCAAGAAGCCGCTCGTTCTGCTCGGGCACACCGACGTGGTCCCGGCCGACGCCAAGGCGTGGAAAAACGGCTTGGGCCCCTTCTTGGGGCGCGAGCAAGACGGCTTCATCTGGGGGCGTGGTGCGCTCGATATGAAGGGGATGCTCGCTGCACAAGCCATGAGCTTGGTGCTGATCAAGCGCCATTTTGAGAACTCCAAGACCCACAAGCTCGAGCGCGACCTCTTTTTCGTCGCGACGCCGGATGAGGAGCACTCGGGGCGGGGCGCTCAGTATGTGGCGGAGCAGATGGAGGAGCTCTTTGGCGATCGCGCAGAGTACGTCATCAACGAGGGAGGGATCGGACTCAAGGACCTGATCTCAAACGGCCAGAACGTCTGGGCGGTGAGCGTCGCTGAGCGTGGGAACGTATGGATCGAGGTCAGCGTCAAAGGTCAAAAGGGGCATGGCAGCCAGCCGTGGAGCGGCTTCGCGATCCAAAAGCTGATCGATGGCATCACTCGCCTCCGGCGAGCGCCTTTCCCGGTGGTGCTCACTCCTGCGACCCGCGAGCTGTTGCGACGGGCTGCCCCGGCGGCGGGTTTTCCAAACGGCTTCATGATGGAGCGCGCGTGGCTGGTCGAAGGGGCGCTGACCTCGAAGCGCTCGACCAATGCGTCGGTGCGCAACACCTGCATCGAGACGGGGCTGCGGGCCGGAACCGAGCGGCCGAACGTGATCCCTGGGTCGGCCAGCGCCACGCTCGACTGTCGGATGCTTCCCGGTCAAGCGTCGCAGGAGCTGATCGATGAGGTGAAGGGTCGATTAGGGCTCGACGAGGTCGAGCTGCGCGTGATCGCCGAGCGCCCCGGGACGCAGAGCGATTGGACGAGCCCGCTCTTTGGTGCCTTTGAGCGTCACCTGCCGGCGGATGGTCGCGAGATCGTTGCGCCGGTGGTGAGCCCTGGGTCCACCGACTCGGCGTGGTTTCGTCTCAAGGGGGTGCCCTACGTGTATGGTGTGGCGCCGTTCATGATCAGCCAATCGGACCTCGAGTCGATCCACGGCGTGGACGAACGCCTCGCTCGCAGCGAGCTCGTGCTCGGTGTCGAGCGGTTGACGAAGATTTTGGCTGACGTGGCGGGTGTCCTGCGGCCTCAGTTCAAGGAGTAAGCCATGCGCGGGTTGTGCATCGCCTTGTTGACGCTCTGCTCGGCGACAGCGTCGGCGCAATATGCGCCCAACGCGACGGGCCTTGGTGTGCTGACGGTCGCAGGTAACGACACGCTGCGGCTGGACCCACAAGTGGGCATCGGTCTGACTGGGACGCGGCAGATCGGGGTGGGCGCGTGGAGCTGGACCTACCGGGGGATCATCGCCGCGACGACGGCGATTGATGACCCTGCGCGCACCACCTTCTTGCCGGCTTGGATCGGCACCGGGCTGCGGTTCGACGTGTTTGAGGATCGCTTTCGACCCTTTGCGATGGCGACCGGGACCTATTACCAGTTGACCAACGCGTCCGCTGACTTTGCGGGGGGGACGTATATGGTCGGCGCAGGCTTGAGGTTGGGGGTTGAGCAGTATGTAGCCTCCGAGATCAGCGTCCAGCTCGATGCGGGGGGGACCTGGTTCATCCAGCTCGACCAGGCCGACCCGCTGACGCTTGACGCGGTCCTGAGCCTCAAGGTTCATTATTAGCGACGAGAAGGGGCTCATGGGACTCTCGCAGGATCAGATCGAGAAGCAGGTCAGCCGGTTTCAAGACGAGCTGTTTGACCGCGGCTTGCGGTTGACCAAGCAGCGCGAGCAGATCTTTCGGATCGTGCTGAGCGCCGAGGGACACCTCAGCGCAGAAGATCTTCACCGAAAAGTGCGCGAAGAGAACCGCTCGATTGGCTTTGCGACCGTGTATCGCACGCTGCGCGTGTTGGTTGACTGTGGGCTGATCGAGGCGAGACAGTTCGGTGATGGTGTGCAGCGCTACGAGAGCGCTGCGGGGGATCACCACGACCACATGATCTGCGTCGACTGCGGCTCGGTTTTTGAGTTTGAAGACGATGAGATCGAGCGTTTGCAGACCGAGGCCGCCGCTGCGCGCGGCTTTGAGATCGTCAGCCACCGCTTGGATATCTACATCCGCTGCAACGTCGAGGACTGTCCGCGTCGCTCCAGCCGATAGGCGTCAGAGCGGATAGGGGTTTGCAGCAGGGCGCTGCTGCAGCTACGGTATAGCTCCGAAGGAGACGCTATGCGATTCGGTATGGTAACGTTGTCCCTGTCCATGATTTTGGTGGGCGCTACCGCAGAGGCTCAGAGGCAGCTTAGGGTCGAGTCAATGACCTCGAACAACTGCCGCGTGGTCGATCACAACGGAACGACCGGGGATGACTCAGGCGGTATCGCCGTCTCAGGGCAAAAGGTCTACTACAACGGCGACAGCGCAGCGGGTGAGTTCAACCTCAATGACCTCGGCGGTCAGCGACGTGTGTCCGGCTCGGCGCGGTACTCGATGATCTCGAACCTAGCCGACGGCAAGCTGTATGCGCTCTGGAACAGCCAGGCGAACCAGCCCGTCTCGACGCGAACCATCATGAACGGCACAGCCTTCAACGCGCTTAAAGAGCTCGACGCGAACCTCAACCCCACGCAGACGACGATCACGCTGTCGCAGTCGATTAATCTGCCGCGTTCGTACTCGAGCTCCGGTCACTTGCTGCTGGCGGGCTATGACGCGATGGGCCTGGGTACCTACAACGGTCGCTGGTACGTCATCAGCTTTGAAAACGGACAGGTGACCGACGTCGGACCCCGCGGTGGGACCCGCGCTTACTACTGTGAGACCTGGGCGAAGTGGGGCGTGCTCGAGTACCATGATGAGCAGTTCTATGCGCTGTTCCGTACCTATGGCCAGCAGAACATCTCCCGTGTGAACATGAGCACCGGTCAGGGGAGCGTCGCCTTTAACTTTCAGAGCCTCTCGGATATGTGCTCGCTGTCGATCTCACCGGACACGCAGAAGTGGTACTTCCACCACGAGGGGCGCTCGCAGTTCGGTGGCTCGAGCGAGACGATGGGGTCGTGCGACGCTCGCATCGTGACGAACTCGCCGCCGCTTTGGACCGTTCCGGAGCCGCTGACGGTGTATGCTGGTCAGATGGTGCGCGCCAACGTCAGCGTGGTGGAGGTCGATGGAGACGAGATGGAGGTGTCCGTGCGCGGCTTGCCGGACGGCTCGATCTGGAATCAGCAGGCAGGTAAGTTCCGCTGGGAGCCCACGATCGAAGACGCTGGCGAGCATGTCGTCCGCTTTAGCGCCCAGGAGATTCGTAACGACGGACAAGAGGCGCTTGAGAGCGAGGCTGAGCTGGTCATCAACGTGATTGCGCTGAACGCGCCGCCGCAGTTTACCTCGGCGCCTCCGGCTGCCTCCGTGGCTCAAGGGGACGTGTTCTCCTATGAGCTCTTCGCCGTAGACCCGGAAAATGCCGGCGAGGTGACCTACGGTCTGGTCGAGGGGCCGGTGTCGATGACCGTCGAGGGAAACACCTTGTCTTGGACCGCCGACCTTCGCCCGGGCGAGACCGCTGAGGTGCGCGTCTTTGCCGCCGACGTCGAGGGCAACCGGGGTTATCAGAGCTTCAGCTTGGGTGTGGAGACGCACCCACAGGCGCCGGTGGCTGTGATCGTTGCGCAGGATGCCGAGCGCGGCCCTGGCCGGGTGCGCCTGAGCGGGGTGCCCAGCTACTCGATGGGTGATCGCGTGCTGACATACGACTGGAAGCTGGTGAGCTATCCCGACGGCATTCTGCCGCCACCGGTTGAGTCGGCTTCGACCGCCATGGCGAGCGCGTTGCTGCGCGCCAAGGGCGCCTATCGCTTTGAGCTGCAGGTTCACGATGGCGAGCTCTACTCGAACGTGGTCGGCATCGACATCGCCGTCGTCAACGTGGCGCCGGTGGCGGTGGTGGGTGATCCCATCGAATTCGAGATCGGCGAAGGCAGCGAGGTCGACATCACCCTGGATGGCTCGGAGTCGTATGACGCCAACTCAGAGGACACGATGACGTGCGAGTGGACGCAGACCGAGGGACCCGACGTGAGCATCGAAGATCCTGCGGCGCTGTCCACGCGCTTCACTGCGACCGAGGCGGGCGATTATGCCTTTGCGCTGACCTGCAGTGACGGCGAGCTGACGGGTGATCCCGCGACGCTGACGGTCACAGGGAAGGCTCCGGAGACCAGCGGCGGAGGTCCAACCCGGCCGCCCGTCGCACCGGACGAAGGATGCAGCGCCACGGGGGCGACCACCTGGTTGCTGTTCGGTTTGGTAGCGCTTCGCCGCCGCCGCCGCTGATCCATCGGCCGCGTCAACGACGATTGAGCGGATACGCAACGCAAGAGTGAGCCGAGCGCGCCGTGAGCGCCCTACTCACGCAAGGTCGCTGTGCAAGGCGAGCGACGATATCGGAGGTGATCCAGGCCATGGCTGGTCACAGCAAATGGGCGAACATCAAACACCGCAAAGGGCGGCAAGACGCCAAGCGGGCTAAGTTCTGGACGAAGATCTTACGCGAGGTGCAGGTGGCGGCCAAGCTGGGGGGGCCGGACCCAGACGCCAACCCGCGGCTGCGCGTCTGCCTTAACGACGCACGTAGCCACAACATCCCCAAAGACACCATCAAGCGCGCAATCGAGAAGGGCGCAGGTATCGGCGGCAGTGAAGACTTCGTCGAGCTCGTCTACGAGGGGTACGGACCCGGCGGGGTGGCGATGCTCGTCGAGTGCCTCAGCGACAACCGCAACCGGACAGCCGCCAACGTGCGTTCGATCTTCAGTAAGGCGGGGGGCAATCTCGGCGCTGAAGGATCGGTTGCCTACCTGTTCACCAAACAAGGTAAGATCTGGTTCGACGCCGGTGAGGCGCTGGATTTTGACGAGGTCATGATGGGTGCGCTGGAGGCGGGCGCCGAAGACGCCGAGGAGGACGACGGGACGTTGGAGGTGACGTGCGGCGCGTACGACCTCCCTGTCGTCCAAGAGGGGTTGGAATCGTCCGGGTTTCCCGCCAGCCGCTCGGAGGTCGTCCAGGTCCCTGCCAACACCGTTCAGGTCGACGTCGAGACCGCCAAGAAGGTGATGTCGCTGATCGATAAGCTCGAAGACGACGACGACGTCCAGCGAGTGAGCAGCAACCTCGAGCTCACCGCTGAAGTCGCGGAAGCCCTCGAGCAGCTGTGACGCGTCGCCTGATCGGCTTTGACCCCGGCTCACGGCTGTGCGGCTGGGGGGTCGTAGAGGTCGACGGTCAGCGGGTGGCTCATGTTGACAACGGGGTGATCGTTTTGCCGGCAAAGAAGCCGCTGACCGAGCGCATCGGCCTCTTGGTCCCGCGCGTGCGGGAGCTGATCACTACGTACCGACCGCAGCGCGCCGCAGCGGAGCAGATCATCTATGTGCGGAACGTGCGCGCCGCAGTGGCGCTTGCGCAGGTGCGCGGCGCGCTGGTGGCAGCGTGCTCGATGTCGGGCCTGACCATGGATGAATACGGACCGACCGAGGTCAAAAAGGCGGTGACTGGCCGCGGGCGCGCCGCCAAGGAGCAGGTCGCGGAGATGGTCATGCGCTTGCTACGCTTACCCGAGGTGCCGCAAGAGGACGCGGCTGATGCGCTGGCGGTTGCGCTCGCTGGCGGCTTACTCGGCGACGCACCGAGCGCCGCGCCGCGTGTCGCCGCAGGGCGCGGCGGCGCCAAGGGTCGAAAGGCTTGGGAAGCCTTCGTCAAAGAGCGAAAGACGTGATGGGCGCTTGCCCTGACCGCTCAGACCGGCCTAAGCCCGACGGTGAGGAGTTGATGCCGTGATCCGATTACTCGAAGGGACCTTGCGCCACCGAACCCCAGACTACGTCGTGGTGGGCTGCGGTGGGGTTGGATACCGTGTGCGCGTACCGGTGCCGCTGCTCTCTAAGCTGGGGAGCGTTGGTCAGGCGGCTGTCTTGTGGATCCACACGCAGGTGCGAGACGACGCCATCTCCCTGTTCGGCTTTGAAGCTCACGAGGACCTTGAGCTCTTTGAGACCTTGATCAGCATCAACGGGGTGGGCGCCAAGATCGCGCTGGCGATGATGAGCACCTTGCCGACGCGGCGGTTGGTTCAGGCGGTCCGCGATGGCGACCTGCGCACGCTGACGGCGGTGCCTGGGATTGGAAAGCGAAGCGCTGAGCGCATCGTCGTGGAGCTGCGCGATCGCCTCGATGGCTTTAGCGGTGGCGCGGCAGGGGCTTCGCAGGCCACGGGAGACCACGGGCTTGTCGCCGATCTCGAGAGCGGCTTGGCGAACTTGGGGTTCAAGACCAAGGACATCAGCCGAGCGGTTGAGAAGGTGGTCGCCGCACAGCCAGAGGCTGACCTTGGTGAGTTGCTCGCTGCG
>JAYZBQ010000030.1:0-31765 GCA_036338695.1 Myxococcota bacterium | reverse complement strand
GTAATCCGTTGATCGTAGGTCCCGATTGCGGTGGTGCCAAACAAGACGACCTTATCCTTGACGATCCGGCGTACTCGATTCCAGTTCTCCACGCGCCGCTGCATCTCTTGCGCCGACATCTTCCCTTCCGCCATCGCCGCTTGCGCACGCTCTGCGGGCATGGCGTCGACCATATCGGCGACGCTAATGCGCGGGAACACCTCTCCGGGCGGGCCGAGATAATTGATGATCATCCGGCCCATCTGATCGGTCGGAATCACGGGGTCTTTGCCGCCGCCCCCCTCTTCGACCATGAACCGGACCCCGCCGAGCGCGTTGGGGTAGAGCTCGTTAGCGAGCGGTAAGATCGATGCGCCGAAGTAGATCGAGGCACACTGCAGCGCTAAGCTCGGAACAACCGACTGGTCGAGACGCGTCATCAGGTGCATGTGACGCAGGGTCCCGTCATCATCCGGCGAGATGCTAAAGTAGCCGAAGAACTCACCCGGCTCGGTGAACCGAGCGAGCGGTGAGATGATGCCGCCTTTGGCTTCGGGGAAGGGCATGCGTCGGAGCGCCTCATCCGCAGGCTCAAGCGCCACTGCCTTGCGCTTCTCGCCCGCCTCGGCTGGCTCCTCTTGGTAGACGGCGTCGATGTACTCATTGTCCAGCAGCCACTGAGGGACCGTCGTCTCCGACTTAAAGAAGGTGTCCGAGTCTTCCTTGAACATGGCGACGTACCCCTGAACGACACGATCGGAATACTCATCGAACGCGTCTTGGAGACTCTGGTCCGGGTCGCTCCAAAAAGACTTATCGTTCGCCATCTGGTCACGGATGTTGGCGATCGCTGCGGTCACAGCGGGCGCCGCAGGGTGTTCGGGGTTGGCGACGAGCCAGGCTTCGAGTGGCGAGCTCTGCCCCTCGCCCTCACCGTCTGCGTCAGGATTCGCAAGTCCCAGCGTAAACAGCGAGCGCCGCAGCCGCTCGGCGGCGGCGCGGTAGTCGGCTCGGCTCTGGTCGGAGAAGATGGCGTCAAACCCGACGACCGCAGCGCCAGCCTCTGCCAAATTTTGGATCATGGCGGCGAAGACGGTGCGATCCCAAGAGCCCCACACGCCAAAGCGAGCCAGCGCCTTCTCATCGACCGCAGCGATCACCACCTTCGGGTTGACCGGCACAGGGCCGCGGCTTTGAAACTTGTGGTCGAGGTACTTGAGCTCGAGGCCGTGGACAAAGTTGCCCTCCCAGCGACGAACCTCTTTGACAAAGTGCAACCCACAAAACGACAGGATCACCACCAACGCGATGAGCATTTGTACCCAGCGGACCCGCACTCTCGATCTCCCACCTCGCCAATACGCTAGCTTGATTCCCTATCCCGGAGCGGTCAAGTTCCTTAGCGCTCCGCAGCGTCGAGCGCGAGCAGGACCCGGCGACTCCGCGGCGCACGCGCCCGCCGCTCGAGAATGCGGAACCGCAACGCCTCGAGGTCGCGGGCGTCATCCAGCCGCCCTGACGGCGCCAGAGGATGCACAGGAATGGCTCGCAGCCGCGCCCGCTCGACCAGGGCCGATAACGATGTCCCTTCATCGAGCACCGCTTTATGACCTTCGCACACCCCCAAGCCTAACCAGTCGCCGCTCAAATCAGCCACCGTCGCGATGCCCTCGAGCGCTCGACGAAAAAGGCTGTCGATGGCGCTCAAGCTGTAATCCGGTGCCGGCTGATCCAGCACCACCACCACCCGGCAGTCGCCGAGCGCTTTCCGTGCCCGCTGGCGCATGAGCTCACGGCTGGTGACCCCACGCACCGGGGTCAAGCCACGGCGAGCCACACGGTGCAGCGCGGCGTCGTCTGCTTCATCCAAGAAGACCACGACGTCCCGCTCACGCCCCACCCGTCGCCACGTGGCGGCGAGGTCGAGCAGGTCCTCCTGAACAGCGGTCAAGAAATCAGCGCTAGGCGCCGCCCCGAGATGCTCACGCAGCGCATCGCTCAGCTGCGTCGGCAGGTGGAGAAACAAACGGGTGCCACGGATCGTCATGCGGACGGGTGTAAGAGACATTGCGGGCAATTGTAAGGGATCAGCTAAACCGCATTGGATCTTTGTCCAGTTTGCACTACGACGTGCCCGCTCGGAGCGGGAGATCATCAGATGACTCACAAGGATGCGCTGACCTACGCAGACGCGGGCGTCGACATCGACAAAGGCGACGAGTTCGTTCAGGCGATCAAAGAGGACGTCGGCGCCACCCGCGTGCCGGGTGTGCTCGATTCGATCGGCGGCTTCGGCGCGTTGTTCGCCCTCAATGAGGCGGGTCGATGGGATGACCCGGTTTTGGTGAGCGGCACGGACGGTGTCGGGACGAAGCTGCGTCTTGCGATCGACCACGGGCAGCACGAGCGCGTCGGGCAGGACCTGGTCGCCATGTGCGTCAACGACATTGCGGTCGCCGGCGCTCAGCCCCTATTCTTTCTAGACTACTTTGCGACCGGACGACTCGATGTCGACGTCGCAGCGAGCGTGGTGCGCGGTATCGCCGATGCCTGCGCGCTCGCAGGCTGTGCGCTGGTCGGCGGAGAGACGGCGGAACTGCCCGGATTTTATCAAGACGGTGACTACGACCTGGCGGGTTTCGCCGTCGGTATCGCCGAACGCTCTGCGCTACGGGGTCCTCAGCATGTGAGCAAGGACGCGCTGTTGGTCGGCTTGCCGAGCTCCGGCCTCCACTCCAACGGCTACTCACTCGCCCGCCGCCTCTTGAGCGAGGCGAGCGAGGAGCAGCGCGTTTTCCGCGGACGGCGCGTGGTCGACATGCTCCTCGAGCCGACGGCGATCTACAGCCGATTGCTGGCGACGCTTGCTCAAGAGGAAGCCTTCCAAGCAGCCGCACACATCACAGGCGGCGGCTTGACCGAGAATCTGCCCAGATCGCTGCCTCCGGAGTACGGCGCCGAGCTTTGGCTCGACGCCTGGGATGAGCCGGCGATCTATACCTGGATTCGCAGCCTCGACCGAGTCGAGGAGCACGAGCTGCGCCGGACCTTCAACATGGGTCTCGGGATGATCCTGATGGTGGGGCCCGATCAAGCCGAGGACGTGGCGCGTCGTTCGGGTGGCCGCATCGTCGGCTGCATTACCGACGAGCCGGGCGTGCGCTTCGCTGAGCGCAGACCGTGAAATCGGTTGTCTTTGCGTCGGGGCGCGGCAGCAACTTCGCAGCGCTAATCGACGCAGCGCAGCGTGATCAACTCGGCGGCGCAACCCTCGAGGCGCTCATCGTCAACAAGCCCGGCTGTGGCGCGCTGGACCATGCCCGGTCTGCAGGGATTCCGGCGGCGTTAGTCGACCACAAGGCGTTCTCAAGCCGCCACGATTTTGAGCAGGGGCTGCTCGAGGCGATCGAGCCTTTCGAGGTCGAGATGATTATCCTTGCCGGGTTCATGCGCATCCTCACCCCCTACTTCCTGGAGCGGGCTCCCTGCCCCATCGTCAACCTCCACCCGTCGCTGCTGCCGTCGTTCCCTGGCGCGCACGCCCTCGAGGACGCCTTTGCAGCGAAGGTGCGCGCAGGGGGCTGCTCAACGCATTTGGTCACAGCCGTCGTCGACGAGGGGCCGCTGCTGATGCAGGGCGTGGTCCCGCTCCACCCCGACGATGCTCTGGAAGACTTTGCAGCGCGCGTTCACCGCATGGAACACCGACTGCTGCCCGCCACCGTGGCAGCGCTCGCGACCGGTTCGCTGCGCCCGGCGGACGACGGCGTCCAGACCGCTAAGGGACTTCAGACGTGTCTGATCGAACCGAACTGACCATCCTCCTCTTCGCGTCGGTCGCAGAGCTCTACGGACACGACGAGCTGCGTCTCCCCCTGCAGGCCGGCGAACGCGTCGAGTCGCTCCTTCAGCGGATCGCCGAGGCGATCCCTGAGGCGGCTTCGGTTGTGGCGTGCTCGAGGCTTGCACGCAACGAGCGCTTCGCCGAACCGGGCGAGGTGATCGAAGCGACGGACACGGTCGCGGTGATCCCGCCCGTTGCGGGCGGCTGATGGTCCCACAGACTCGGATCACTGAGGAGCCGCTCGACCTCACGGCGCTCACCGACGCGGCACGCCGAAGCGACGCCGGCGCGCTCGCGGTCTTTGTGGGCACGGTCAGGGATCACGCCAACGGGCGCGCAGTACACGCCATCGATTACAGCGCCTACCGACCGATGGCTGAGGCTGTTCTTGCTCAGATCGTCACCGAGTGCGGCACGCGCTGGCCTGAGGTATCGGTCTTCTGCCATCATCGAATCGGTCACCTCACGATCGGCGACGATGCGGTCATCGTCGTGGCCGCCGCTGCGCATCGAGCGCCAGCCTTTGAAGCGTGCCGCTACGCGATCGAGCGCATCAAAGAGGACTGCCCGATCTGGAAGAAGGAATTCGGTGAGGACGGCGCCGTTTGGGTGAGCCCGCGCCCATGACCGCGTCGCTTGAACTGACCATCGAGACGCTCGACGCCCAAGGTTATGGGCTCGCAGCCACCGAGGCGGGCGTACCGGTCCGTGTCTGGGGTGCGACGATCGGCGACCGAGTTGAGGTTGAGATCGTTCACCGCAGCCCCCACCGCTGGGTCGGCAGACTGATCGCCGTGCTTGCGTCGCGCAACCGCCAGCCTGAGCCCTGCCCTCACCGCCCAAGCTGCGGCGGCTGCGCTCAGTGGGAGGCGACCGATGAGCGCCTCGCCCAGTGGCGACAGGGCTCCCTTGAAGAGGCGCTCCCGTGGCTCCAAACGCGCTGCCTACCCAGCCCCGGGCGCGGCCCTTGGCGGACTCGCTCCAAGTGGCAGGTCGAGCGCAGAGACGGAGCGATCCAGCTGACGGTACCGCTCCCGAGGAGCCAGCACGGACTGCCCATACCTGAGTGCCCGATCACGCCGCCAGCAACCCGTTTACGCCTCGAAGCTTTGACCCGCCAGCTCCGCGCCGAGCCGCTTGCGAGCGTTCATGCCGTGATCCTGACCGAGGGAGCGCAGGCTGGCGATTACGCAGCCTTCGGAATCGGACTCGTCTCGGCGAGCCCGCTACCGGCTCAGCGCCCTCCCGCCGGATCAAGCGGTGACGCGGTCGCTTGGCTTCAACAACCGGTCCGCTCACCCCAACTCTTCAGGGGCACCTCGAGCCATTACAGTGGCCCGCTTGCGGTGGGCATCCCCCATGACGGCGGGTGGCTCCCGACGCCGCCTTTCGCCTTCGTCCAGGCTCACCCCGCTGGGCGAGAGCAGCTCCTCAACGCCGCCCTCGACGCAGTCAAACACCTTCAACCCGGGCTTGCGGTCGACCTCGGCAGCGGCACCGGCTTCTTCGCACGCGCGCTTGCGAAACGCGGGTGGAAGGTCGAGGCGGTCGAGTCATCTCCGCACGTCGCTGCCGCGTGGTCTCAGCCCGTCGAGCGGGTTCAATTCGTCGCCTCACGTGCGCAAGATTACCGCTGGCCGGCATCGGTCGATTTAGCCATTGTTGACCCTCCACGATCTGGTATGGATCGGGCGTGGTCGGAGCCCTTGGTTGCGGCACAACCGAAATTGATCATCACCATTCATTGCGGACGCGCTGCTGCTCAACGAGACCTCGCCGGCTTAAAAGAAACCAACTACTCGATACGGTCAGCGACCTGGATCGACCTCTTTCCGGGGTCTCATCACGGTGAGCTGCTCAGCGTCTGGGAGCGAACATGAAACGAATTGCTGTCCTAACAGGTGGGGGCGACTGCCCTGGTCTCAACGCCGTCCTTCGGGCGCTGACGCTGACACTCCACGAGGCGCGCGGGCCTGAGTTGGTCGGTCTGTGCGACGCCTACTTTGGCTTGCTCGATCAGCCGCCGAGGTTGATGAACCTTAACCCAGAGAACGTGTGGGAGATCCTGGACGATGGCGGGACGATCCTCGGGACCGCCAACTCCGGCGATCCCTTCTCCTGGAACGGACAAGACCGCTCCTCTGAGGTCCTCCAACGCTTCAAAGATCTTGGGATTGAAGGATTGATCAGCATCGGCGGTGACGGGTCGACCATGATCGCGTCGGGCTTGATGGAGGCGGGCTTACCGGTGATCGCCGTGCCGAAGACCATCGATAACGACGTGGCGGGTACCGACGTCACCTTCGGCTTCGAGTCGGCGCTTCGCTGCGCCACCGACGCGCTGGACCGCTTGCGCACGACGGGCGAGAGCCACCGGCGCGTCATGGTGCTTGAGACGATGGGGCGAGACGCCGGGTGGATTGCGCTGACGGCAGGTATCGCAGGCGGCGCCGACATCATCGTGATCCCAGAGGTGCCCTACGATCTCGAGGCGATCGCCGAGCAGATCGCCACCGTGCGAGGGCGAGGACGCAGCTACGCGCTGGTTGTCGTCGCCGAGGGCGCACGCCCGGTTGACGGAGAGCCGCTGTATCGTGATCCTGAGAACGAACGACTCGGCGGTGTCGGCTGGGCGCTCGCTCGCCAAATCGAAGAGCGAACGGGCGTCGAGAGTCGAGCGACCCAGCTCGGTCACCTCCAGCGCGGCGGGAGCCCAAGCCCGGTCGATCGTGTCTTGGCGACCAGCTTCGGCGCAGCCGCAGCTCGTGCCGTGATGAATGGAGATTGGAACCAAATGATTGCGTTCAAAGCAGGCCGCATCACCTCGGTACCGATCTCCGAGGTCGCAGGAAAGATCCGTATGATCCCGCACACCCACCCCTTGTTCGTGACGGCGAAGTCGCTCGGGATCTGCATGGGAGCCTAAAACTTAGTGGACGAAGAGCTCGGCGGCTTTGTGCTTCAGGACCTCGTCGGCGAGGGCGGCATGGGGATGGTCTATCGAGCACGAGACGCTCGTCTCGACCGAGACGTCGCGCTCAAGGTCCTCCACCCAGCGCTGGTCGCCAGCGCGGAAGGCCGGGCTCGCTTTCGCGCCGAGGCCAAAGCCGTCGGTCGGCTCGCTCATCCCAACATTGTCCAAGTGTTCCACTGGAGTGAAGAAGAAGACGATCGCCAGTACCTCGTGATGGAGTACCTCAACGGCGAGACCCTGCGCGAGCTGCTTAACCGCTGCCACTTCAGCCCACCTGAATCCCTCCTCTCGGTTGCTGTTCCACTGACGAGAGCGCTTTTGCACGCCCACAACCATCAAGTCGTCCACCGTGACATCAAACCAGGGAACGTCATGGTGGGCGCCGACGGTGCGGTTAAGCTCATGGACTTTGGGATCGCTCGCCTCGAGGACACCAAAGGGCTGACCGTGACCGGAGCGCTGGTCGGCTCGCCGGCGCACATGGCGCCTGAGGTGATCAATGGGGCGCGCGCCGATGAGCGATCCGATCAGTTCAGCCTCGGCACGGTGCTCTATGAGCTGGCGTCCGGACAGAGCCCCTTCGATGGTCCGAATCCGGCCGCTATTTTCCGGATGATCGACAAAGCCGAGTTCACCCCGCTCAGCCGGCTCGTACCCGCCATTAATTCAAGCCTTGCGGAGGCGATCGAGCAGCTGCTGCAGCGCGACCCAGCTGACCGCTACGACTCACTCCAAGACTTTCTCGATCGCCTCGAGTTGATCATGCCGCCCTGGCTCGGGTCGCTCCAGCAGGCGTGCAAACTCATCGTCCAGAACCCCCAGGTGACCACGGCTGCCTGGCGTGAACAGCAGGTCAAACGGCTGACCGACGCCACCGAAGACGCCATGCGTCATCGTCGCTGGCCGGAGGCGGTGGCGCTCGCGAATCGCGTGGTGGCGCTCGATCCCGAGCGCGTGGACCTCCTCAAACAGGTGAACAGCCCGCTGCAGAAGTCGTGGCTGAGACCAGCGATTGGCGCGACGTTGGCGCTCACCTTGCTGCTCACGCTCGGCTCACAGTGGCTGCTCAACCGCATCGCCGCTGACTCTGCCGCACCTGAGACCGCTCAAGCTCAGGTCACGACGCGCTCGCCAAAGTTCCGGCAACGCACCATCGATACGCCGGTTGCCATCGAGCCGAGCAAGGAGCCAGAACCCGCGCCCACTGCCGCTGCGACGCGCCGCATCCGTCAGTACACACTGAGCATCCAGGTGTTTCCCTGGGCTGAGGTGTGGCTGGCTGGCAAGCGTCTTCGAGCGGGCGCGCCCAAGCACACGCTCGAGCTCCCGGCGGGCGATTATCAGCTCGAGCTTCGGCACGACCTAGCCGACCCACTGATCCGCTCCGTGCGGCTCCCGGGCTCCGCGCCAGGCGGTGGCCAAGCCCTCACGACAAGGATTCGACGCTTTCGACCTGCGCGGGTCCGTATCGACAGCCAAGTACCTGCCACACTCTATGCGCTCGAACAGCGCTTTGCCCTGCTCCAAGGTGTCAACGAGATCAACATCGAGCTGCCCGATGGACGCTTCCGCGAACAGACCACTATGAGGTATGAGGCGGGCGACTGCAGACGAGAATTTGAGCTTCAACTCGAAGCAGGTGGGTTACACCGTTGGCAAGTGGATTGCTCCTCACCCTAGTCCTGACGCTCGGCTCAGACCTCGAGACGGCGCGCCAAGCCTTTGAGTTAGGTCAATGCCAGAAGGTCACCCAAGGCTTAAGCGCTGGGGTCAAGGCGACGCGCAGCCGCGCCGGTAAAGGTGAGCTTTACCGACTCGCAGCGGTCTGCCACTTCCGCAGCAAACGCCTGGCGCAAGCGGATCATTTGGCGCGTGCGGCGCTGCGGCTCGCGCCGGGGCAAGGGCTCGACCCGTTCCTCAACCCGCCCGCTGAGCGGGCTTGGTTCGATGCGCTCGTCAAAGAGGTTCCGCCCCCCCAACCTACCGTCGTCGAACGCGTCGTCCGGGTGGTCTCGCACGTGCGCCACTACCGGTGCGTTGCGCCCTTTGGGTACTGCCACTGGTCGCACGGGGATCTCGAGACGGGGCTCACCGTGGGTGGGATTCAGCTCGCCGGACTCGGCCTCAACGTCTTTAGTTGGTGGATGGCTGAGCAGCAGCGTGACCCGCTCGGCGGTATCCCCGAGAACCGGGTCGATGAGCTTCAGCGATGGACCTACCTTCAATACACGGGCGCCGTGCTCGGTGCGGGAGCCTTAGCCGTCGACTTGTGGCTCGCCCGGAAGGAGCGGCGCGATGCCCTTCCTCAAAGCCCCTGACGGTGAGACGCATGAGCTCTACCGACCGCTGAGCGTCGTCGGTACGGGCGCAGGCTGTGATCTGCAGCTCCCAGCGGTTGACGGCATCGCCGCGGGTCATTTCCAGCTGCTCGCCGAAGCGGGAACCCACCGACTCCTGGCGCGCGCAAGCACACGGGTCAACGGCGCCAAAATCAAAGAGACACTGCTGGGTGACGGGGATCGAATCGAGATCGGCCCACTCCAGCTTACCTATCACATGGAGCAGCCCAAAGAGGCGGAGCCACACCAACCGGTGGATCATCGAGACCTCGAGCGCTTGCTCGAGTTCGCCCGCAGTATCCAGACAGGCGCCAGCCCCACCATGCTGCTCGACACGCTGCTCGAACACTGCGTGGCGCTCGCCGAAGCCGACAGCGGCTACATCGTTTTGCTCGAGGCTGACGGTGGCGCAAAGGTCGCCGCGCGCTCTGGCCAAGCGCAGACGACGGCGGAGCCGGTCTTGCTTTCGGATACGCTGCTCAAAGAGGTGCAAGGCCGGCGACACCCGCTGCTGATCGCCGATGTGATGGACCACACCCTCTTCGCGCAGGCGCAGTCGGTGATCGATCTCCGGCTCAAGGCAGCGATCGGTCTGCCCTTCTGGGTCGATGGCACACTCCGTGGACTCATCCACCTCGGCTGCTCACGCCCGGTCCACCGGTTCGAGACCGACACCCTCAAGGTGCTCGAAGTCTTCAGCGCCCAAGCCGGCATCCTGGTAGCGCTCGCAGAGCGGCTTGAAACCCTCGAGGCGGAGCAGGCGGTGCTACGCGCCCGGCTCGAGGCCGTCCGATCGGGACGTATGATCGGCAGCTCGCCCGCCATGGAGAAAGTCTTTGACCGGATCGAGCGGCTGGCGCGCGCCGACGCCCCGGTGCTCATCCTCGGTGAGACCGGGACCGGTAAAGAGCTCGTGGCGCAAGAGCTGCACGAGCGCTCGGCGCGCAAAGGCAAACCCTTTGTGGCGCTCAACTGTGGGGCCATCCCTGGAGAGCTGCTGGAATCGGAGCTGTTCGGTCATAAAAAGGGCGCGTTCACCGGCGCGGTGAGAGACCGCAAGGGCCGCCTGCTCGAAGCCAACGGCGGCACCGTGCTCCTGGACGAGATCGGCGAGATGCCCTTGCCGCTGCAAGTCAAGCTGCTGCGTGTCCTCCAAGAATGCCAACTCACCCCTGTCGGCGGCGACCGCGCCCTACCGATCGACGTGCGCTTCTTGGCGGCGACGCACGTTGACCTTGAGGCGGCGATCGCTGACGCCTCTTTTCGCGAGGATCTCTACTATCGCTTGCGCGTCGTCGATGTTGAGCTTCCGCCGCTGCGGGCACGAGGCGACGATGTACTCGTCCTGGCGCGCGCCTTTTTGATGGAGGAGGACGCACCGTGGACGCTTGCGCCTGAGGCTGCGGCAGCGCTGTTGCAACACGATTGGCCGGGCAACGTCCGGGAACTTCGTAACCGGCTGCGCAGAGCCTGTCTTATGAGCGATCCCACCGACCGTATCCTGACGGCTCAAGACCTTGGCTTAGCCGAGCTACCGTCCTCACAGCACTCGCTTGCGGACGCCGTCGAAGAGTTCAAGACGCGGCTGATCCGAGAGACGGTGGCTCGAGCGGGCGGCAACCGGACCGAGGCAGCCAAGCGACTCGACATCGACCCTCGAACCATCTACCGGCACCTAAACCGCCTAAATACTAGGCAGTCGTCATGATAACGATGTCAGCCCGCCTGCTTATCAAAACTGTTAAGTCAGTGACTTGGAGAACAAAACACGTTCTGGCGTGGACCCTGCTCCTAGTGGGGACGAGCTGTCTGTCTCAGGTCGACGGGATGATCATCGCCGAGAACCCGCCCGTGGTGAACCGGCCGCCGTCGATCGTGCCGGGACAAGTCAGCCCGCCAGAAGGAGTTGTCACCTTGAACGCCAACTGCGACCAGCACCTGTTTCAGCTCGGCGTGATCGAGGAGCAAGACCTGCAGGATCGCTTGTTCGTACGTTGGTTTATCGATTACGACTCGCAGAGCCGCCCCTTTGTAGTTCAGGATAACCTACTAGGGAGTGAGCAGACCGACACGGCGCGTGAGGCGCCGAGCTTTGTCCTGGAACCTCAGAGCCCCCGACAGTTCCCAAACGGTATCGAGCTTGCGCCCGAAGGCTACCACCGCCTCGAGGCGTGGGTGTCGGATCGCAACTACGAACCGGGTGATCCCCCCAATCGTCGCGTACCGGACGAGGCTAAGCTTGACCGCGCCTGGTGGCTCATCCGCTTTACCGCGGATACGCCCTGCCCGGGCGGGAGCGCAACGCCATGAGATACCTCAACGCAGCCGTGTTAATGCTCAGCCTCGCCAACTGCGCTGAGCTCAGTTTTGCCGGGCTCCCGTTTATGGACGAGGCAGCCAGCGCGCCGCTCGTTTGCAGCAGCGCGTCGCCCTGCCCACCTAGCTACCGCTGCTCATTTGGCACCTGCACGGACGTTATGCAGGAGTTTCGCGAGGTCGCTATCGCCGTGCGACTGGGTGATCAAATTCAGCACCTAAAAAGCGTCGATCTGTCCAACAGCACCCAGTTTGACACCGCGCTGAGCCATGAGCGTGTCGTGGTCGGGCGGGTGGTCACCACAGAGGATAAAGGGATCGAGGCGGCGATCGTCGCCCGACTCACCGAGTCGGTCGAGGGGCACCCGGTCGTGCGCCAAGCGAGGACGGACGCCGACGGACACTTTCGACTGCAGCTGACCCAAGGCTCGGTGTGGAGCCTTGACGTGACCCCGATCGGTGACGAGATCCCAGCACCGCCTCGAACGACGCTACGGCAAATCACCGGCGACCGGATCGCTGACGGCGCCGTCGTCATCGAGGTCCCAGCTGCCACCGAATACCCGGTCTACACGGGGCAGCTCGTGAGCGCCGACGGTGACCGCGTGCAAGCCTTCGCCCGCCTGCAAGAACTCGGCACACCGGACACGGAGCAGCTCACCCTCCAAATCATCGACTCAGACGGTCGCTACGTGGGGAACCATATCGGCGTTGACGACGAGGGTCGGTTCCGGTTTCGCGCCCACCCCGACATGGATCAGGTCGTGTTGCTCGGTCGCGGTCCGCGTGCGCAGCATCCGGCCGCGGTGACCGAGCCGATCGAGCTCGACCCAGAGCAGCCAGACCTCGGGGAGGTCGTGTTCCCGATCGAGACAGGGCGCAGCCTGTTGAGCGTGACGACCAGCAATCCCCTCGAGCTGAGCTCCCTGCCGGTCGTCGGCGAACTGCGCGTGCGTCCCCTCGCTGCGAAGGGCAGGGTGGTCCATCGATTAGCGTTGAGCGGCGCCACCGCCACGCAGATCGAGCTCCCCTTGGGTCGCTACTCGATCGACCTTCTGCCGGAGTCATCGACCGGATTTGCGCCGGTGCTCAACCGTGAGGTGGAGGTTCGCAACGGGGCGACCAATGCCCTCGTGATCCCGCTTGAGCCCTTGATCGAGTTGACAGGGCGTGTGGTCACACCAGACGGTGCGCCGGCGGTTAACGTTCGGATCGTCTCCCGCCAGTCCGAGATCCAAGCAGAGGCGCTCACCGATGAGACCGGCGCCTTCTCACTCAAAGTCCAAAACGGCGCGACCTTTATCTCTGCGGTCCCGGCGCCGCCGTCGCCGCGCGTACTGGTGGAGATGACGCTGCTGGGTTCACAGAGCCTGAACCTGGTAATCGACGACGGCATCATGCTGACAGGGAGCCTGATGCGACCGGATGCACAAGAGACCCAAGGGAACGCGGTCCTTAGCGTTCTCGCTCCATGGAAGACATTTGATGGGGCTGCGGTGGTGCTCGGTGAAACGGTGGTCAACAGCGACGGCATGTTCTCCGTCGCTCTGCCCCCCTTCTAGCGGCGCCTACGCGCCTCAGACCAAAGCTTGCGCTCGCTGCACTCATCGCCAAAGGCGGAGCAGGAACCGACCGTCAAAGACAAGCCGTCCAGCTCATCAGCGATCAACTCGGACACGCGCTCGACATAGCCTGAGACCTGCTCTTGGCTCGTCTCAGGGAGCAACATGGCGAACTCGGACTCATCCATTCGCGCAAGCACATCGCTCGTCCGAAGCTGGCCTCCGATCAACTGCGCAATGCGTCGGAGGCGCAAGTCGGAGTAGATGCGCCCCGCCTGGTCGGCGTAGGCGTCCCAGCCAGTGAGCTCGAGGGTCACCAGGCTTAACCAGCGCTGATAGCGCCTCGCTCGGGCGCCCTCGTCGGCGACAAGCTCATGAAAGGCGGAGGCTGTCGTCGCGCCCGTCAGTCCATCGGTCCGAGCGACAGCCACGAGGCACTCTCGATACTTTCGCTCAAGCTCCTCGCCCGCCAGAAACTTCATGACGGTGCGACCAAACCTCAACTCGTCACCATCTTCGAGGCGGCGATCACTCACCGTCTCATCATTGACAGATGTCCCGTTGGTGCTGCCCATGTCCTGAACTTGATAGGCGCCTGCGCTGTACCGAACCACGGCGTGGCGGCGGGACGTGCTATCTTGCTCAAGGTGAATGTCACAGCCCCTGCTGCGACCCACCACCATCTCGGGACGGTCGAGGACGTAGCGACGACCCAGCTCCGCCCCGTAGGTGACGACCAGGCAGGCGTCACCGCGATCCATCAGCCCGCGGCTGACCCCCGAGATCACGGTAATCACTGTGCTTTCTGACGGATCGACCATGGCGGCGACGCTATCATGAGATTCTGCATTCGCCAAAAGGATTCATCGAAGAACAGCGTTCAAAAAACAGAATCAGGGCGCCCGACGGCGCCCTGATTCCAACCATTCCTACGAGATGTAGGGAGCGCTTAGTCTTCCTCATCCTCGACGCAGACACCTTCGACGCAGCTTGAGCCGTCGCCGCAGGCGTTCTCCGTGTCGCACTCGGTCAACGCGCAGCCTGCGCCGCCACCGACGCAGTCAATCGACGAGAACGCCGACGTCACGCTGTTCACGTTGTCCATGTTCATGGCGTTGAACGCCATCATGCTGTCGAGGGTCTTGCCATCGGTCAGGTCAAAGGCTTGCACCGTGGCGTTCTCCGCCCGGTCTTCCATGCCCTCCGGCACAGCGGGGACGGTGAACTGAGCGCCGGCTGCGTGGTAGAACGTCCACTTGCCGTTGTCGCCTTCGAGCCCAAACCGGTAGAAGTCGGCGCTGGCGTCCGGCGTCGGCGCTGCGTAGGACCGGGTCAGGCTGTTCCACGTAGCGCCAGCGGGCAGCGCCATGAACGCGTCGCGGGTCTGCTCTTGAGCACAGCTTGCGACGTTTGAGCACTGGCTGAAGTTGTCCTTGTGCACCACGATGCCCGAGAGCGCCGTGTCGCCGCCCTCGCCACCAAGCAGGCCGTCGATGTCCAGCGAGAGGAACAAGCCCAACACACCTTGACCGTCCAGACCGCTGTGGGAGCGGGCGTAACCGACCGTCATCGAGCCGTCCGGAGCACCGTCCATGCCGTTGAGTTGACCGTCGCCTGGCGTGTCATCGCTGGTGTCCGGGTCATCGACGGCGACGCCGAGACCGAGCGGCACCATCCCCTGCCCTGGCATATCCACACCGATCAAACCGAGCACGGCGCTCAGGTAGCCGTCACCCTTTTGCGGCAGCGCCGGCATGGCGAACGAGGTCTTCAGGTCCATCCCCGAGCTGAAATTCAGGGTGTGCTCGTCAAAGTTGCCGCCGAAAGCCTCGATGCAGTCGACCGTGTCGCCGTTCGGCAGAGCACCCTCTGAGCAGGTGACCGAGTCAACCTTGATGCCGACCTTGGCGGCGTGACTCATCTGTGAGAACAACGGCATGATGGCGCCTAGGAGCTGCCCAAGCGGGAGTCCGCTGGAGGAATCTTCCAGCAGCGGGGCGATCGTCGGGAGCAGCTCGGTGATGGCGCCGAGTCGGAACGAACCACCCAATCCCCAGACCGTACGGGTGCCGGAGTGCGTGAGCGCCTGGAACTTGTCTTTGAACGCCGAGGGCCCGAACTGCATGGTGATGCCCTGCGGCAGCGGCACCCCTTCGTCCGGGATCGGAAGACCCGGAATGTCGACTTGCGTCTGCACCATGTCACCGATCAGCATCATGAAGTCGATATCCGCCAAGCTGCCAGCCAGCGACGCGCCGGCGATGCCAAGCTTGAGCTGGCGATCGGGCAGCGAGCTGAAGTCAAAGGAGCCCTCGACGCCAGCCTTCTTTCCCTTCTCGGTGGTGAACAAGAAGATGGCGAGGTCGTTGTTCTGCGGACCCACTAGGGTCACGTAGTCTGCGCCAAGCTCAGCCGTGTCGTAGAAGACGCTGACCCAATCAACGGTCCCAGCGACGTCACCGAAGAGCGCCTGCCCGCTCGGCAGGGTCTCCGTCATGGAGGTGTTTCCATCGACGCTCAGGACCACCTTGGCGCCCGAGACCGGCTGGTTGGTGCGCTGGTCCATGACCAGCACGCGGAAGCTGGTCTCGCCCACGTCGGCGAAGTTGGCGCCCGTGTGGGTGCAGGTCACGGAGCCAGCTTGCCCCGCCGCATCGCGCACCGCCGCCGTCACGGTCCACTCGCCGTCTGCATCGGCACCGGTCAATGCACCGGTCGCCTCGTCGATCGTCGCCGCCGTGTTCCCCGCCGTTACCGACCAGCTGTAGCTCATCTGGCTGACCACGGCGCCACCGCTCGAGTACGAGGTCGCGGCCAGCGACAGCACCTCGCCCTGGCGGCTCACCGTTGCGCCGACCACCTCACAACGTGCGACGCTGCCCGGGTCCGGAGCATCCGTGCAGGTCCCGCCAATACAGGCTTGTCCTGCGCCGCACTCTTCGTTGGCGACACAAACCGGCGCGCTGCAGCTGTTGGTTCCTGGGTTACAGACCAGACCGTCAGCGCAGTCGTCGTCGACTTCGCAGTCAGCTGGCAGGCAGAAGTGGCGCTGACAGACGTACCCAGCAGCACACTGCGTGTCGCATTCGCAGCGACAATCCTCGCCGCCCGTTTTGCCGTCAACCCGGCTCGAACAGGTCGCCTCGGGCTGGGCACCCTCAACGGCTGGACAGACGTCCACGCCTGGCGTGTCCGGCTCTTCTTCCGCACAGCCAGCGACCATCAAACAGGCGCACATCACCCACAACCAACTTTTGACCACTTTCATTGAGTTCCTTCTCCAACTCTAACGATCTAGACACTACACGAAGCGGAGGACCCTTTCACGCGCACAACATCACTTGAGTGTCATGGGGTCTCGCCGCTGCGGGGGTGTAGCCAGCGCGGTCAAGGGTGTCAAACGGCATCGAGACCGCTTGAAGGTGGCTCCAGGAAGGTTTAGGCCAGGCGCGTGGGAGGGTCGTCAGCGTGGGCTATCGGCGCAGAGGGCGCAGCGGTCGACAGTCGCTCGGAGAGGCGGCTCGGTTGCTCCTCGAGCGGCTGGGGATGGACGACTTCGCGGAACAGGCGAAGTGTCGGCGCATTTTTGACGAGCTCTATGCGCAGCGCTTTTCGGGGCACGTCACGTTTTTGGGCGTGCGCGCAGGCGTCGTCTACTTACGCGTTCGCGACGGGAGTTGGGTCCGGAGGGCGCAGGCTTTCGAGAGCAGGATCTTACACGACCTCAAAACCCTCTGCGAGCTCAAGACGGAGCCGCAACGCATCAAGGTGATGGTCGGCGAGCCGAGCTCCGAATCATGACCGTCGTCGCCGCATCGCTGTCGCTGCTCCTGCACGTGCTCCCCCCGTATCGCCCGCTGATCCACCGTGTGCGCTCGGCTGAATCGATCGCGCTGGTCGAGATCACCCGTCAGACGCGGCAACAACTGGCCTTCGACCCCAAGATGTCGCTCCACGGTGAGGCGCTCAAGAGTGCTCGGATTCAGCCGGGGCACAAGCCATCCGCCAAGGCGCGCTTTGGTCTCGCGACTTTTCGGCGGATCGCCGGGCGCTGGTATCTCCAAGATCAGGCGCGCGAGTGGATCGAACTCGAGCCATCTGCGTGGCGGGCGCATCCACCCAGCGTCTGGAGGCGCTGGGTCACACGGCTGCGTAAAGAGTCGATCCCCACGCTGCTGCGCAGCTTGGGTCGCGCCCCGTTCGACCAATTTGCAGCGCGCGACCTTAACGCGCTGATGCTGGCGCCCGATCGAGCCGACCTCCGCAAGAGCGTGGCTCAGCGACTCGCTCAGCCGGGCGTTGCGCCGCGCATTGCGGAGTCTCTTCGGCATACCCTGCTGCGCTCGAGTCCGCCTGCGGAGCGAGCCCTGCTCAAGCGCTGTCTGCTGGGTGATAAAGCCTGCGTCGGTCGTTGATCGGTTGACCCGAGCCCCCTGCTCGGACAAGGAGATCGCCCGAGTTCAGGAGGAGCAGAACATGCGATCACGCTTATGGTTCATCTCGGCGCTTTGCGCCGGCTGCACAGCGGCTGAGGAGCCCTCGACGTCCGTCGATGCGGGCACCGCCCAAAACAACGTGGCCGAGTGCCTACAGTACGACCACACCACCACCGTCACGGTCGACGGTGAGTCGATCGACGTCGTCTGGCCCATCGAAGATCTCGGGCCGGTTCTCCCCGGCCTCGGTGAGACCACAGAGCTTCCGGATCTGAGCTGCCTCAATGATGAGCCGAGCGTGATCTCTGAACCGCTCGATGCGTGGGCATGCGTCGACATCTTCGGACCGGGTGAGACCGTCGTCGGTCTCGAGGTCTCCGTCTGGGCAGACGATGGCAGCGACCGCTCCGGCACGCCCCCAGCGACCGAAGGCGCCGTCGTGGGCTGTGATGAGATCGAAGCGGCCGACGAAGCGATGACCGAGAAGGTGCGCGCCTTGTGCGACGAGCTGTGCGAGAACCGTGGAATGGTCCACCTACCCAACGCGCCGGGGGGACAACCCATCGTGGCGCGAGTGCGCGTCGGTGACATCAACGGCAATGGAGAGCGCGACCTCAACGATCGCTTGCGCCTCCCCTTCGTGGACACCTGGGTGTACGGCGTCACGCTGGAGCGCGTTGAAGCCCGCGGCGACTGCGCTGAAGACTGCGGCGAAGACACCTGTCATCGCGGCGTCTGCGTCCCCGCAACGACCTCGATGCTCACCGCCGTTGCGATCACCGAGAACTCGTACACGACCATCCCGATCGTCTCGGGTGTGGGCCGGATCGACGGGGACGCCGATCTGCTCGATGGCGAAGGCAACGGCGCGATCGCTGGCGGGATCTCAGACTGCAACGACGAAGCGATCTCAGGGGCTGCGATCGCGTCGAGCGGCGCCAGCTTGCGCACCCGCACCGGCTACTTCCAAGGCGAGTACCCCAGCCCGCGCAAGCGCGCTACCGAAGGCGACGCCACGTACGTGCTGCTGAACCACCCGCCTGGGGACGCGCTGGTCGGCGCCTTCGTGCACAACGAGGTCTGTGACGACGACCATCAAGAGGACTGCCAGTGCGGCGGACTCGAGGCGGGCGACCTGGTGACCGAGCGCGCCGGTGACCGCTCCACGCTTAAGCTGATCGGCGGCCGCCGTGTGCGCGTCTACCCTGACTCGGTGACGATCTTGTCCATGCGCTATGGGTTGATGCCCTAATGCGCCTGTGGGTTGCCCTGATCGGCGCAGCGGCTGCGTGCACGAAGCCTGTCCCGCTGGCGCAGGACGCCGGGCCGAGCGTGCTCGGGGTCGTTGCGCCTGACTTCGCCTGCCCCGGACCCGGGTGCGAGGACGGAGCGACCGCCGGCACCTTGCGGGTCGGCGCCGCCAAGCGCTCGATCGTTCCGACCGCCTACGAGCTCGTCAACACGGCGTACTTGGACGCCCGCCGCCCAGAGGTCTGTGACCCGGGTGTGCCTCTGCTCGGCGCAGGGCACCGGCACCAAGTCCGCCTGACCTCGGCGCAACAAGCTGAGCTGAGAGATCAAGGCACGCTGACACTACAGACCGACGAGACCCTCGGGCACGCCCACGAGGTCACGGTGACCCTGCAAGGAGAGCAGTTGACGGCAGCGCTCGAGCGCGCCGCGGAGCACGCTCATGACCTCGTCTTGGAGGGGTTATCGGACGGCGAGCAGCTGGTGTGGAGCGCTGCGGCGCGCCAGCCTCGCTGCGGCGAGCTCCGCTCCCGGTTCAACGACTTCCCCGGCACCGACTGTGGTCTGGATGGTCTGTGCGAAGGAGACGCCGGTTGGCCCGGCGCCGACCCGGGCGAGGGCGATGGGACGCCGGACTGGTTTTATGACTGCGGTCACGACCGGCTCTGTCCGGGCAACGTCCCCGAAGAGGGCGAGCTGGCGAACAACGGGCTCGACGACGACTTTGACGGCGTGATCGACGATGGCGCGTACCCGGGCCCGGACGAGGGTGAGGGGAATGGTCGTTACGACGGGCTCTGGCAAGCGGGCTTTGGCTCCAACATCCCAAGCCTCGGTGTACACGATCCCATCTGGGCGCGCTGCTTCGCCGTGGAGCGGGGCGACACCTCGGTCGTGATCTGCTCGCTCGATCTCGTCGGCTTCTTCTGGGATGACGTCGAGCGCGTCCGCGCCATCGTCCGCGAGGAGATGGGCGCAGCGGCTCCCGATCACATCCTCATCTCGGCGACCCATGTCCACGAAGCCCCGGATTCGATGGGACAGTGGGGCCCGATCACCAACGTCAACGACGTCCTGCCGCGCAGCAGCGGCGTGAACCCGGACCACATCGAGCTGATCCGAAACCAGACCGCGCAGGCGATCCAAGAGGCGATGAACAACCTCACCGCCGCAAAGATCAAGCTCGTCACCTTTCGCACCGGCACCGAGCAGCTGCTGCGCGACACTCGAGACCCTCAGGTCCTAGACGATACCGCGACCCTGCTCCAAGCGATCAGCGCCAGCAACGACGAGACCATCGCCACCGTCTACAACTGGGGTAACCACCCCGAGGTCTTAGCGGACGTCAACAACCTGGTGTCATCGGACTTCGCCCACGACCTCCGCCTCACGCTCGAGAACGGTCTCGATGGGCGCGCAGGGCGGCCGAACCTTCCAGGCTTAGGCGGTGTCGCCATCTACCTACAAGGCGCCGTCGGCGGCCTGATGACGCCCTTGCGTCTCGACATCGATGACTTTGAAGGCAACCCAACCAAGCGGCGCTCCTTCGCCTCGGCTCAGGTGATGGGTCAGAAGCTTGCGCAGCTCGGCCTTGAAGCCCTCGCCAGCGATGCCGCTGAGGTGGTCGAGAACGCCGAGTTGACGGTGCGCGCCAAGCGCATGGACGTCCCGATCCACAACACCCAGTTCCACGTTGCGCTGCTGTTCGGACTCTTTGACCGGTTGGTCCACCAGTACGACCCGAACGAGCTGATCACCGCAGGCGACGAGCGCACCCCCATGAATTTGCCGCACGCGCGCACTGAGGTGAACCGGATCACGATCGGGCCGCTCGCCTTGCTGTCCGTGCCGGGCGAGGTCTTCCCAGAGGTGGTCGTGGTGGATGCGCTCAAGGCGCCCTACCCCTACACCCCGGAAGGGACGCCGATCGTCTCACCCGATAACGTGAACCCACCCGACCTCGCAGCGGGGCCCGCCGGCCCCTACCTGCGCGAGCTGACGCACGGCACGCGGCACACGATGATCGTGGGGCTCGGGAACGATGAGCTCGGCTACCTGGTGCCCTCGTACGACTTCAAGGTCGACGAGGCCGCCCCTTACTTTGAGCAGGCTGAGGGTGATCACTACGAGGAGACCAACTCGGTCGGTCCGTCGATTATGGGGATGGTGCTCGACGCGCTGCGCGGGATGGAGCGTTGGCTCCCCTGAATAAGGTCGTTGACAACGCCATCAACCCTCCGTAGACGCCGCTCACCCAGATGTGTTGGCGCGTAGCTCAGTGGTAGAGCACTACGTTGACATCGTAGGGGTCGGCGGTTCGAAACCGCCCGCGCCAACCAAGAAGAGCCGCCCGGGACCGGGCGGCTCTTTCATTTAACCCTTCAGCCTGCGAGCGCCACCGGCTGTGCCGTGGCGATTCGACCCGCCGGAGTCGCTCGTCCTGCGCGCTCCAAAGCGTGCCGCATCACCGCTGCGTCGACGTTGCCGCCCGTGATCACAGCGCACTTACGAGAGCCCTGCACGCGATCAAGCGCCGCATAGACGGCCGCGCCGGCGCCCTCGACACGCAAGCCGAGGTCCAAGCTAAGTTGTGCCATGGCGCGGCAGACCTCCTGCTCACTCACCATCACGATCCGCTCGAGGTGCTCAGCGCAGAGCTGACGCGTAAGCCTGCCGACTCGCCGGACACGGAGGCCGTCGGCGACGGAGGGCATGGGTCGAGCCAGCCTCGGTCGATGCCTCAAGCTGCGCGCCATAGCGTCGAGGCCGATGACCTGAACCCCCACCAAGCGAGCGCCTGTCGATGCGAGGCCGAGCCCCATCCCCGACGCAAGCCCGCCGCCGCCCACAGGGACCACCACCACGTCAGGACGAAGCGCGCTGAGCTCGCTAGCGATGCTCCCTTGCCCCGCGATCACGTCGGCCGCGTCGAAGGCGTGGATCAGCTGCCAGCCGTTCGAGCGCGCCAGCGCACGCGCATGATCGAGGCTCTCATCAAAATTCTGCCCCAGCCGAACGATCTTTGCGCCATACCGGCGGATGCGAGCACACTTCGCCTCGGGCGCGCTCAGTGGGACGACGATGACAGCGGGGACGCCCACGTGCTGAGCCGCCCAAGCCACCCCCGCCCCGTGGTTCCCTGCAGAGGCAGCGACCACGCGCCGAAGCGCGCCACGCTCCGCCTGCGCAAGAATCGCGTTCAGCGCGCCGCGCACCTTGAATGAGCCGGTCCGCTGGAGACTCTCGAGCTTGAGCCAGGCGCCCTTGGTGCGATCGAACCGCAGCGGCGACTCGTGAACCAGCCCCCGTAAGCGATCGCTTGCGCGCCGGACCGACGGGTTGCTCAGGCAGCCCATGATTGCACCCTCGTGAGCCAGCCTTCACGACCGTTGAGCTGTCCTCGCACGGCGCGATCATAGAGCTGCTGGACCTGACGTGTCACCGGACCGACCGCCTTGACGGTCTCGTCGAGTTGACGCACCGGCGTGATCTCTGCGGAGGTCCCCGTCAGGAAGACCTCATCCGCGTCGAGCAACTCGGCGAAGGTGACCGGTCGATCTTGAGCGTGCGTCAACTCGATCACGGTCTGGCGCGTAATACCGGGCAGGGCGTCTGCATGACGGACAGCGGTCACTTGACCGTCCTTGACCATAAAGACGTTCTCACCGGTCGCCTCGCAGACGCAGCCGAGGTCATCGACGAACAAGGCTTCATCAAAGCCTTCGCGCGTGGCGCTGCGCTTGGCGATCACCGAATTGACGTATGTGCCGCACAGCTTCAGCGGGGGCAGCGCACGCGCCGAGACTCGCCTGACCGCCGTACGCTTGACGCGGATCCCGTCCCGCTTGGCGGCGTCCCCGAGGTGCGACGACCACGGCATCGTCGCGACGACCACATGCGAGGGAAGCTCAGGCCCCACGTCCAACCCGAGCGACCCAGCGCCGTAGAAGACCAGCGGGCGAATGTAAGCCTCCTGGTGGGCGTTCGCCTGCAGCACCCGCTTGACCGCCTCTTTGAGCTGCGCTCGATCGAGCCGCATCCCGAGGACCTCAGCGCCCTGCTCCATACGCGCCAGGTGCTCATCGAGTCGAAACACCGCCGCACCGTCCGCCGTCTCGTAGCAACGGATCCCTTCGAACACGCCCGTGCCGTAATGCAGCCCATGCTCCAGCAGCGATGCGCGTGCATCTCGCTCGGGAACCAGCTGACCATCGAGCCATAATACCCTGTCGTTGTTCATCGTCTTCGCTCCACGTGTCGTACGTCATAAAGTTTCTGAATCTGTCGAACCAACTGCTCGACCGGCCGGTCGTCGCTGACCGTCAAATGCACCATCTGCGTGGTCGGCCCGAAGGGAGCCGCCTGCACGCGAAAGGGCGCAAACCCACGCCGCTCGGCGAGCCCGAGGACGCGCACCAGCGCCCCGGGCTTGTTCGCCAGCTGGATCTCAAGCCGCACGTTCATCGCGTGGCTCCTTCCACATCGTTGAGTTGTCTGCTCCCGGCGGGACGATCGGCCAGACGTTCGCGCGCGGGTCGAGCCGAACGTGCGCAAGCACCGGCCCCGGCGTCTGCAGTAAGGTCTCGATCGCGAGCGCCTCTTCGGCGCGTCGCTCGATGGCGAAGGCGGTGAAGCCAAAAGCGCGCGCCACCTGAACAAAGTCAGGGTTATCGCTCAGGTCGGTCTCGCTGTAGCGCTCACCGAGGAAGAGCTGCTGCCATTGACGGACCATCCCAAGGCTTGAGTTGTCCAATAAGACGATCTTAACCGGCAGCCGGTACCGACCGATGGTTGCGAGCTCCTGCAGGTTCATCATGATCGAGCCGTCGCCGGTGACGTTGATCACGCTCGCTGCCGGGCGGCCGAGTTGAGCACCGATCGCCGCCGGCAAACCAAAGCCCATGGTCCCGAGTCCCCCGCTGCTGAGATGGTTCGTCGGATGGTGAACGCCGCAGTGTTGTGCCACCCACATCTGATGCTGACCGACGTCGCAGGTCAGCACGCCGGTAGCTCCTTGCGCCGCCGAGAGGTCACGCAGCAGGCGCGGCGCGTAGATGGCGTCAAAGGGCGGCTCGTAGTCCCATGCGTGCTCGGCTTTGAGCTCGGCACATTCGCGGCGCCACGCATCCACGGCTAGCGGCTCCGTGAGCTGGTCGTTCAGCTGACGCAGCGCCGGTTTGAGGTCGGCACAGATCCCTACATCGGCGGCGCGCACCTTGCCAAGCTCAGCGGCGTCGATGTCGATGTGTAGGACGCGTGCGTGGGGCGCAAAGCCCTCGAGCTTTCCGGTCACGCGATCGTCGAATCGAGCCCCAAGCGCGATGAGGAGGTCGCAGCGCTGGACCGCCTTGTTGGCATGTTCGAGCCCGTGCATCCCCAACATCCCCATACCGAGCGGCTCGTCGGGCGGCATCAGCCCAATGGCTTTAAGCGTCGTCACCGTCGGCGTCTGCGTTTGCCGGACAAACCGGCGAAAGAGCTCCACCGCACCCGCCATACCCACGCCGCCTCCGGCATAAACCAGCGGCCGCTTGGCGCGCCGGATCAGCTGCACCGCGGCGCCGAGACGGGCGCGTGGGATCGGCATCGAGTTAGGCACTTTATGGACGCTGAGCTGGACCACCGGGCTGGGTCGCCAGCGCAAGCTCGCCGCTTGAACATCTTTGGGAAGATCGACCACGACAGGACCGGGTCGCCCAGAGCGGGCGACCCGGAAGGCCTCACGCAGGACGTGCGGGATATCGGCGACCCGCTCGACCAAGAACCCGTGTTTGACGACCGGCATCGTGAGCCCGAGCGTATCCACCTCCTGGAAAGCGTCGGTGCCTAACACAGCGGTCGACACCTGCCCCGTCAGCGCCACCATCGGCACCGAATCCAACAGCGCATCCGCCAAGCCCGTGACCAGGTTGGTCACGCCGGGGCCAGAGGTTGCGATGCAGACACCGACCTGACCGGTTGCCTGCGCATAACCATTGGCCGCCAGCGCAGCGCCCTGCTCGTGACGGCACAGGATATGCCGCAGATCCGAGCCGTGGAGCGCATCATACATCGGCAGGATGGCGCCACCAGGGTAGCCAAAGACGACGTCCACCCCTTCCGACTTCATGATCTCCAGCGCCACCTGAGCACCGGTCAGCTGGCGCTGCTGAGCGCCGGGTGATCGCAGCGTGGTCATGCGACCTCCGCCTGCTCGGCGCCATCGTGGAGCCAGCTCATGCGCGCCCTGAGGCGGTCGCCGACCTCCTCCATCGGGTGGTTGACGTCGGCTTCCATGAGGGCGTCGTAGCGGGCTCGACCTGAGCGGTGCTCACGCATCCACTCACGCGCAAACTGCCCTGACCGGATCTCATCGAGCACATCCCGCATCCGCTGCCGCGTCTCTTGGTCGACGATCCGTGGGCCACGCGTCAGGTCACCAAAACACGCAGTCTCGCTGACGTCGTGGTGCAGCCGCTTGAAGCCCCCCTCGTAGAGCAAGTCGACGATCAACTTGAGCTCATGGAGGCACTCAAAATACGCCACATCGGGGTTGTAGCCGGCGTCGACCAGGGTCTCAAAGCCGGCGCGGACCAGCTCGGTCACGCCGCCGCACAGAACGGCCTGTTCACCAAACAGGTCCGTCTCGGTCTCCTCGGCGAAGGTGGTGCGCAGCACGCCTGCGTGGGTGCCTCCGAGGCTGTGGGCGTAAGCGAGCGCCCGCTCGTGCGCTGTCCCGGTTGCGTCTTGATGCACAGCCAGCAGGCACGGCACGCCGCGCCCGACCACAAACTGAGACCGAACGAGCGCGCCGGGTGACTTGGGCGCCACCAAGGCGACGTCCACGTCGCTCGGCGGGATCAGCTGCCGGTAGTGCACATTAAACCCGTGGCTAAAGAGCAACAGCGAGCCTGGCTTGAGGTGTCGACTGACCGAGCGCTCGAAGACCTCGGGCTGCACCATGTCGGCGACGAGCATCACCACCACGTCGGCGTCCGTCACCGCCTCGGCGACGGGCAGCGGTGACCAGCCGTCGGCCTGTGCGCGCGCCCAGCTGGCGCCGTCTGGTCGTAGTCCGAGCCGAACATTGTGCCCTGCGTCGCGCAGGTTCTTCGCTTGCGCAGCGCCTTGGCTGCCGTAGCCGACCACCGCAATCGCTGCGTCGGTGAGTAAGGCGGTTTGGACGTCACGCGTCGTATACAAGGTTTTCATGGTCGCTCCGTTTCTGGCGCTCAGCGCCGTGGGAAGTGGGAAGAAGTGAAGGATCAGGAAAGGCGGTCACGGCGCCTTGCGATGCGCAGGAGACCAAGGCTGCGTACTTGGCGTAGGCGCCCTTGAGCTTCGGCTTGTCTGCGGGCGGCGTCGCCGCCTGGCGGCGGGTGAGATCAGCGTCCACATCGAGCCGTCGCCGGGTCACGTCGAGCGTCACGAGGTCACCGTCCCGCACCCGTGCGATCGGTCCACCGACGGCGGCTTCAGGCGCGACATGTCCCACCATCAGCCCATGAGTCGCTCCGCTGAAGCGACCGTCGGTGATCAGAGCGACCGAATCCCCTAACCCTTGACCGATCAGGGCTGCGCTCACCGCCAGCATCTCCCGCATACCGGGACCGCCCTTGGGTCCCTCAAACCGGATGACCATGACGTCCCCGGGCTCAATGGCGCCGCCTTGCAAGGCCGCAAAGGCTGCCTCCTCGCTGTCGAAGACGCGCGCCGGCCCTCGGTGGTAGGTCGTGCCATGCCCCGACAGCTTCACCACGCAGCCATGAGGTGCCAAACTCCCCGTGAGAATGGCGAGGCTGCCATGCGGCTTGACCGGCTCACTCACCGGACGAATCACCACTTGCCCCGGTGCCTCACCCGCTTGGGCGGCGAGCTCGCTTAGTCGCTCACCTGTGACGGTGGGCTGGTCGCTCAGGAGCCCAACGGCGTCGAGTCGCTGGGCCAGCAGCGCCGTGCCGCCCGCACGGTGAAAGTCCGTCGCCAGAAAACGCCCACCGGGCTTGAGATCAGCGAGCACCGGCGTGCGGGCGCTGACACGCTCGAAGCGTTGCAGATCAAACGGCAGGTCGAACTCACGAGCGATGGCGAGCAGATGCAGCACGGCGTTGGTTGACCCACCGGTCGCCGCGACCGAAGCGGCGGCGTTGTCTAGAGCCTCCAGGCTCACCAGATCACGCGGGCGACAGCCTCGAGCGAGCAGGTCCATGACCAGCGCTCCGCAGGCTCGAGCGGCTTGCGGCTTGTTCGGGTCCAGCGCCGGTAGGTCGTTGGCGCCCATCGGGGACATCCCCATGAAGGTCATAGCGGTCGCCATGGTGTTGGCTGTAAACTGCCCCCCGCACGCGCCGGCTGCTGGGCAGGCGCTGCGCTCAAGCTCGAGCAAGTCGTCGCCGTTGATGACACCTTTTGCCAGGGCGCCGACGCCCTCAAAGACATCTTGGATGCTGACGTCACGCCCACGGTAGCGCCCCGGCGCGATGCTCCCGCCGTAGAGCACCAGACTCGGCAGGTTGACCCGCCCGAGCCCCATCAACGTCCCCGGGATGGTCTTGTCGCACCCCACCAAACCGATCGCTGCGTCAAACTCATGCGCGCCGACGGCTAGCTCCACCGAGTCTGCGATGAGCTCACGGCTCATGAGGGAGGCGCGCCTGCCCTCGGTCCCCATCGTGATGCCGTCGCTCACGGCGATGGCGTTGAACTCGACCGGCGTCCCACCGGCGTCGCGCACCCCTCGCTTTACATGCGCTGCGAGCGATCGCAGGTGCACGTTGCAGGGGGTCATCTCGGTCCACGTGTTAAAGACAGCTACTAGGGGTTTAGCGAGGTCCTCATCGGTCAAGCCTGCCCCGCGCAGCATGGCGCGTGCAGGGGCTCTCGAGGGGTTATGGCGTAAGTCGTCGCTCGACATAGCTTGCTCCGTATCGTGTGTCAGATGGCGTCCTTCGCTCTTCATGAGCGGGCGCTTGGAGAGACACGGAACAAGACAAAGCGCTCGGTCCATGCTCCCCGTAAGGGACGCCGACCTGAGCACGTTGTGTGGGTTACCCTCGGTTAGAGGGCGAGTGGTCTCAGGTCAGGGTCCCGCCGATAATGCGGATGCTGCCCGAGTTAATCTCATTCATCGTGACCCCATTCATGGTCACGCCGTTCATGGTGACCCCGTTCATGGTCACACCGTTCATCGTCACTTCATTCATCGTGATGGCGTTCATAGCGAGCTCCTAACGACGAGCACACTAGAGGCAACTTACGAATAATAATAACGATACGTTTTGATCACAAAGAACAGGATTGCTGAACTATCAGGTCCGCAGATGCCGCTGCTGTCGTTTGAGCCCCTTGACCGGCTCCGGCCGCTCTCGGCGCGGCAGAAGGTGCTCATACGGTTGCAGTCGCTTGGGCAGACGGCGCCCCCCCATCCGGGTCAAGTCGCTTATCAGCACCTTCGCAGCCTCCGCCTCGATGAGCCCTCGCCGCTCCATAGCGAAATCGAGCAGGTACTCGGCGAGCTTGAGCAAGCTGATGTGGTTCGTTCGACCGCTTCGCTCGAAGAGCCACTGCGTGAATTCGGCGAACGCTTGGTAAACCGAAGGCTGCTCGCGCCAGATCAACTGACTCGCCGATGGAAACTGACCGTTGTTGACCACGATGTCCCAATACCGGGCAAAGCGCTTGATCGCCTGAAGCTCCTCAAAGCTAACGTCTGCGGTCTGCAAGACCTCGAAGGGCGCGCTGGCGCTGTAGACCATGGAGAAGCCCTCGGTGTGGCGGGTAATAGGCGTCCCTTTGAGCCGCTTTAAGATGCCCAGTTGAATCTCGTGAGGCTCCAGCGCGTGGAGCTGATCAAAGCCCTGCGCAAAACTCGCCACCCCTTCACCTGGGAGACCTGCGATCAGATCAACGTGCAGGTGAACCTGCGTCTCCGCCTTGAGCGCTGCGATGTTGCGCCGCAGAGGCTCGACCTTGAGCGGCCTGCTGATCCGCTTGGCGACCGCTTTGTTGAGCGTTTGAACACCCACCTCAAGCTGGACGACACCCGCCGGAAAACGAGCCAACGATGCGATCAGCTCAGGAGGCAAGCGCTCGGGCACCATCTCAAAGTGCAGGTTCAGCCCCGGGCGCATCCGCTGGTAGAAGAAATCGAGCACCCGCAGAGCGAACGGCGCGCTCAAATTAAAGGTTCGATCGATGAACTTGAACCCCAAGGTCCCGCGCGCAAGCAAGGTCTCCATCTCGGCGAAAAATGGATCCAGGTCGACCTCGCGCATCTTCTGATCAAGCGACGAGAGACAGAACGCGCACAGGTACGGACAGCCTCGAGACGCCTCAACGTAGATCACCCGAGTGGCGATGTCCTCGTCGCTGTACAGCCGGTAAGGCATCACCAGTCGATCCATACCGGGCGAGGTACCCTGGAGGAGGCGAAGCGCCGGACGATCGCCCGACAAGAGCTGCCGACACAGCAGCAAGAACGCCTCCTCCCCCTCCCCGCAGATCACGTAGTCGGCGTCCTTGAGCCACGCCTGCTGTTCCTGCTCATAGCTGACCTCTGGCCCGCCGAGGACGATCGATACATCAGGGCGAATCTGACGTACGATCCGCACCAGCCGCTGGACCACGTCAACGTTCCAGATGTAGACTCCGATCCCGACGACCTTCGGCTCTGCGCCGACGATTTTCTCCGCCATATCGACGGCTCGCTCGTTGATGGTAAACTCCATCAACTGGGAGCGCTCCTCGAGCTCAGCGAGGTTGGCTTGCAGATAGCGCATGCCAAAACTTGAGTGCTGATAGCGTGCGTTCACTGCGACGAGCGCGATCTCAGCCGTCATTCAAACCACCTGACCGCAGGCGTGCCCTGAAGCCCAAGCCCACTGAAAGTTGTAGCCACCGAGCTGACCGGTGACGTCGAGGACCTCACCGATAAAATAGAGCCCCGGAACCGACTTCACCTCAAAGGTTTTGGGCGACACAGCCCGCGTGTCGACCCCGCCGACCGTCACCTCGGCGGTTCGCATGCCCTCGGTGCCCGCCGGCGTCACCGACCAAGCGTGGACGCGGGCGGCGAGTTCCTCGATCCGCTTTCGGCTGATCTCTGCGATGCGGCCCGACAGCCCGAGTTCCTCGAGGATCGCTTGCCCGAGGCGAGCGGGCAGCCACTGCCCCATGAGCTTCTCGAGGCGCATCTTCGGGTCCCGTGCCCGCTGCTCAGCGACCAACTCAGCGACGTCACGCCCGGGCAAGAGATCAAAGGTCACAGACAGACCAGGACGCCAAAAGGTGGAAATTTGAAGGACAGCCGGTCCGCTCAACCCACGGTGGGTGAACAAGACATCATCGACGAAGCGCGCCTTACCGCACGCCACGGCGCAGCGTAACGACACACCGCTTAGATCGGACATCATCCTCAACAACGCACCCTCAAATGTGAGTGGGACGAGCGCCGCACGCGGCTCGATGACGTGCAACCCGAAGTGATCGGCGATGCCATAGCCGAGTCGCGTAGCGCCCATCTTGGGGATGGAAGGCCCCCCGCACGCAACGACCAACGAGCGGCATGACCAGACCTGATCCTGGGTCATCACCTCAAACCCAGTCTCCGTGCGCCGGGCGCGCTGCACATCGGCGCGACAAATGATGCGAGCGCCGGCCTCCTCGCAGCCGCTGACGAGCAGGTCGACGATCTCTTGAGCCGAGCCAGTACAAAACAGTTGCCCTTGCGTCTTTTCATGATGGGCAATCCCCGCCGAATCTACCCAAGCGACGAAGTCTTCAGGTCGATATCGGCTAAGCGCCGAGATGCAGAACCTTGGGTTCTTCGAGACATAATGCTCGGGCTGTGCGTTCAGGTTGGTAAAATTGCAGCGACCGCCCCCCGAGATCCTGATCTTGCGGCCAGGAAGCTTGGCTTTCTCAAGCAGGACGACCGACCGACCGCGACGCCCCGCTTCCATGGCGCACATCATCCCGGCTGCACCGGCTCCAATGATCAGGACATCGACACAGCGCCCTCCGGAGTCAGTCACCTTTACAGACGCCAATCGATGATCAGGCGCCCTCGGAAATCGTGCCGACGACGCTCCGTCAGGGGCAGCTCACCGACCAGACCGACCGACAGCTGCGTCCAACTGCGCTCGATCGCCACGGTGCCTGCGTAGAGTTGCTCTGCCCCGTCAAGCTCGAGCACGGCGTCCAGACCAAGCCGTAAGGTGAACTCAGCGATGGCTTCAAACCCTGCGCTACCACGCATCAACAGCTCGCTTTGGGTGTGCGGGTTGACGATCGAGACAGCATCCGCTGCGCCGTGGTCATGGTCATGGTGGTGGTGCCCACCCTCAGCGACCACTCCCCAGCCAAACTGCCCCCGGGCATCCCATGCGCCTCGCTTCCACCAGCCACGTGCATACGGCAAGAGCACCACATGACCGTCACCGAGCTGCGGCGCGCTTGCGCTTGGAAGCTCCGCTTGGAGACCGAGCGCAAGGCCGACTTGCGACAGCGCCTTCGGGCTGTAGTCAAGCACAGCCACTAGGTTGCCCAGCCCTGCGTACGATGCATCCAGCTGGGTCACGTAAAGTAAGGGAGCTGCTAAGCCGCCGCGGAGCCCCCACGGAAGCTGAGTCCGTACCCCGACGAACTCCTCGAGATAGGTTCCCAGAGCTGACTGCGTCAGACGGGTCATCGAGGTCAGCGTCGTGCTCGAATTGGCTTTAAGCACCCAATCGCTCGGGCATTGATCCAGACCGCAGCTGGCCTCAGCGAGGTCAGCCGAACAGAGCATCCAAGCAAACAGGCTTGCGCCCGTGAAACGGACCATCATCAGCGTCCCCTAGGATGGTTTGCACCCACCGAGCGCTGTCTAAATTCGTTTCAAGTGCTTTCGCAAGAAGTTCTACCCAAGGTATTGAATAGACAAAAAAGACGAAACGCCAGCTTGTTTGCTGACGTTTCGTTGAGGAAAGGAAGCCGGCGACGTCCTACTCTCCCACAGCGTGCGCTGCAGTACCATCGGCGCTAACGGGTTTGACTTCCGAGTTCGGGATGGGATCGGGTCGGGCACCGTTGCTATGGTCACCGGC
>JAYZBQ010000029.1:0-6912 GCA_036338695.1 Myxococcota bacterium | reverse complement strand
CACGACCACGACCACGACCACGACCACGACCACGACCACGACCACGACCACGACCACGACCACGACCACGACCACGACCACGACCACGACCACGACCACGACCACGACGATCACGCCAACACATCAGGTGAAGACGCCATCCGCTGCGATGCGTCGACGCCGTTCGTTCGTCACGCACATGCGTCCAGCACGACCTCCACTCTTGGCTGGGTTTTCTGGGACGAGCTCACCTTTGACGCCGAGCAGAGCTCGGCTTGGCTGCGGCAGCTCGCCCAGCAACCAGGCGGGCGGCGGATTAAGGCGGTTTTGAGGACGAACCAAGGTTGGCTCGGCTACAATTTTGCTGAGGGTGCAGAGTCGATTCGACCCAGCGGACACCGCCGTGACTCACGCCTCGAGTTCATCATCGACCAGCAACCCTTTCCCGACGCTGACCAGCTCGAGCGCGAGCTCAAGGCTTGCCTCGATGCGAGCGGTGCTCGCGCGGTCGCTCAAAAGCCTAAAGTCTCAGCTCAGACCGCAACAAGTGTGGAGCATCGACGCGATCCGTGATTTACAGGCGACGGCGCCGCCGCAGACGCGTTCTTCGCGGGACGTCGCCGCCCCAGAACCCGGAAGGAAAAATCATGCTGAACAAGGTATTTAGCGCAATGGTCCTTATGCTTATGTTTAGCTTGGGCGCTTGCCAGCAATCACCAGAAAACGAAGAGGCGAAAGCCAAAGCGCCGGCTGAGGCGACCGCCAAAGCGGATACCGCGCCCAAGGACAAGACCCCAACGAAGGCCACCTCGAGCCAAGAGATTGTGTTCAACCCGCTCAAGCCGCCGGCTGGGTACAGGAACTGCCACCATAACCACTGCCACCTCGTGGGCGGTGGGGTCGAGTCCTACCAGCAGGTCATGGAGAAGATGGGCGCAACCCGGATCATCGAGCCGCCCAAGCCGCCGGCTCCAGCCGATGTCGCCGCCCCGCCTGCGGACGCCAAGCGTACCGAGAGCGGCATCGCCTACAAACTGCTCACGGCCGGTTCAACCGATGCGAAACCCACGCTTGAGAGCACGGTCGTTGCGCACCTCAACAGCTGGAGCACCGACGGCAAATCGCTCTCGAGCACCTCGGCTCGAAAGCGCCCAGCCACCATCCCGCTGGCACGTGTCTACAAAGGTCTTCAGGAGGCGTTCATGCTGATGGAGATCGGCTCCGAGTACCGATTTTGGATCCCGGGCAAGTTGGTTCGACGCCCGGACCAAGGCACTGTCGTCTTTGATGTCCAGCTCATCAAAAGCAGCCAGCCACCCGCCAAACCCTAGCGGGTCAGACGTCCAATCTGGCGCAGGCGCGGCAGGGCGAGCACGATGAGCCCGAGCGCCAGCAGCAACAGAACGAGGATGCCGGTCAGCAGGCGCGCCGCGAGCGCGGCCAACGGCTCCTCTTCGAAGTGCAGGCGCGGGATGTCGCCGAGCGCGTCGCTGCGGACCCGTTTGTCCTGCTCGACGTAGCCAAAGAAAAAGTCCTTGAACCGATCGTGGGTCGCCTCCACCTGCTCGTCGAACCGCCGATGACGCGTGGCGCCAGATCCAGCGACATCTTCGAGCGCCAGCTGAACGATGATCGCAGGGCTCGCAAAGCGCAGCCAATCCACGAGCTCCTGGCGCGCCTGAACTTGTTCGTTCATCGCCTCGTGAGCCACCTCTGAGCGGCTGGCGATCTCTCGTTTAAGGGCGACCTGCTCCTTGGGGTCTGGCGCCTTGGCGTCTCGGTCGTGGTTCCCCTCCACGCCCCGCAGCTTGCCCTCGACCTCTTGGCTCGCCTCCCTCGCCTCATGCAGGAGCTCGATGGTCGACGGCGGCGGATAGAGGGTGTCGACCGCCACGTGCACCAACCCCGGGATCACGATCACCAGGACCAACCACAGGCCGACCAACTGAAGCGCGTTGCGCGCCGAGGTGCCTCCAAAGCTGTTGGTCAGGACCGCAGCCGCAAACCAAAACAGCGCCCAGGCGACCAGAACGGCGGCGAAGAGCGCCCCATGCAACCAAGCGCCGTGCCCGCTCATGTCCGCGCCCGCCACCAACAACCCGAGGAGCGCAAAGACGAGCGTGACGCCGCACAGCGCGACGGCACGCGCCCCCGCTTTGCCGAGCACCAGCGCCCGCTGGCTGACCGGTTGCGACAACAGCATGGCGAGGGTTCCGCGTTCGCGCTCACCGCTGAGGAGCTCGTAGGACAAAGCGATCACGACCAAGGGGAAGAGGAAGACGAAGAGAAACCCGAGGTCAAAGGCGCCTGTCATCAGGCGGGTCGGACCGCTCATGGCGGTCTCGCTCTCACGCTCGGAGCTCAAGTGATCCTCCGTCGTAAGGCGCACAGCCTGCGGCTCCAGGTCGCGCTGCCCCACGGCGATCGGCGCCAAGGGAGCTGGCGGCAGAACAGCGATCGTGGCGGCGCCCTCTTGCCCCATCCAGATCGGATCTCGAGGGTCGAGCCCCGTCAGGGGTTCTTGAGTCGCCTCAAGGCGCCTGAGCTCCTTGAGATGCCCTTGAAAACGAACCGACTCTGCGGCTTGCGAGCGCGCAAGCCCGGCGCGCACGCTGTCGGCCTGCCTGCCGCCTGCGATGGCGGCTGCGACGACAAAGGCGGCGAAGAGGAGCAAGATGCCCAGCGCGGCTTTATCTCGCCGCAGGATCCGCCACTCAAGCCCGAGAACCGTGCGCCACATCCTTAGACCACCTTCACTCTGCCGGCAGCCCAGCGCGCCAGCCCAAAGGCGACGAGCAGCCACACGAGCAGCGCCAGAGCGCTCAGGCGATGCACGTCCAACCCATAGCTCGGCTTAGGCGGTTGATAGGCAAAAGCTGGCGCATTCTTCCAGAGCTCAGGGCCGGCGCGGTAGCTCCACCCTTGGGCGCCCGCCTTGTCGGCGAAGGCCTTGTTGAGCGAGTCAACAAAGCCCTGTCTCCAGGTCTCTGCGTAGTCCGTAAAATGTCGGTGATGGGCGAAGTCCGTACCGCTGAGCGCAGCCGACAGCGTCCGCATCGCGACGTAGGGCGAGAGGAAGGCGACCCCGTTCATGACCGACTCTTGAGCTGCGACCTGGTCGTCGAGCTCCTTGATGTAGTGGTCAAAGATCACGTTCTCCCACTCGGCCGTGAACTTGAGCATCAAGCCGTCTTTGTAGGTTTTGATCCGCTGCGCCTCGGCGTCGTCGGTAAAGAACTCGAGCGCGTCCTCTGAGATCCCTTCGGCATCGAGCGTGTCGGCGACCTTCGCCTCGATGAAGACGTCCTTGTCGGTCTTGCCATCGAGCCCGGTCTTGAGGCTCTGAGCGACCCGGCGCCCCAGCTCGGCTTGGCTGGGGAGCGGCTGGAGCACGCCAGACACCTCCGTCGCTGCCCGCGGGGTCACCAGACAGAACAGACCCCACAGCCCGACCATGGCGACCAGAGCCCCTCTCGAGGTGCGCGCCACCGCCGAGGCGAACAGCGTGAGCCCGGCGAACACACCAAAGTAGACGCCGTAGCCCAGCGCGAGTAGCCCGAGGCGAGCCAAGGTCTCCCCATCGCCCCCACCCAATCCCCACAGAACGCTCACGATGATGAGGGCGGCTGGAATCAGCAGGATCAGAAGCACACAACACAGGGCGAGCGTCTTGCCCCAAAAGAGCTGCGAAGGGTGCACCCCCGTGCTTAAGACTTGCCGTAGCGTCCCCCGCTCGCGTTCACGGCTCCACAGCCCGTAACCCAGCGCAATGATGAGCAGCGGGATCAGCAACAAGAACACGCTGGCGACCGAAAACGAGCCGAGCCGCTTCGACCCGCCCGAGTCTTGAGCCTCGGAGTGAGATGCGAGGCTTCGTTGATGCGCTTTGATCTCCACCGAGCGCCCCAAGTACGGCGAGACGCCCGGGTCGATCGCGGTCACCACGCTGGTTGGAGCGAAGACATGGGTCCCGTAGTGGGCAGCCGAGTGAGGGTTCCGCTCGCCTTGACCTTCCCACTGCTTCTGCGAGCGCTCCATGGCGCTGGTGCGCGCCTCTTGTGCGCGCACCGCTTGCTGCGCTCCAAACGCCAGAGCCGCTAAGGTCAGGATCATCACGATCACACCGAGCAGGCGCATCCGCCCGTCTCGGATGATCTCCCGGACCTCTTTTCGTGCCACCTGCCGGATCATCAGCGCGCGCATCCTACTCGGTCATCTGCTCTAGGTAGATCTGCTCAAGCTCTTGGTGCGACACGTCCGATGCGTCGAATTCCTTGACCAGCACGCCACGCTTCATGATGCCGATGCGGGTCCCGACCTCCCGCGAGCGAAAGAGGTCGTGCGTCGCCATCAAGACCGCCACCCCTTCATCGCGAAGGCTCGCCACCAATTGGGAGAACTCGTTGGAGGCCTTGGGGTCCAGCCCCGAGGTCGGCTCGTCCAGGAGCAAGAGCTCCGCCTGGCGGGCAATCGCCATGGCGATGCCGACCTTCTGGCGCATCCCTTTGGAGTAGTTACCCACCGGGCGCTCGATCGCATCGCTCGGGAGCCCTGCGCGGATCAGCGTGTCTCGCAGCGTCGCCTCGTCCGTGGCTTCGCACCCCGCCAAGGTGGCGAAGTACTCCAGGTTCTCGATGCCCGTTAGGTTCGGGTACAGCATGACGTTTTCGGGGATGTAGGCGAGCGCCCGCTTGGTCTCAAGCGGGTGCGTGCGCACCTCGAGCCCTTTGATCTTTGCGTGCCCCGCGGTGGGCTCGATGAACCCTAAGAAGAGCTGGATGGTGGTGGTTTTGCCCGCCCCATTGGCGCCTAACAGGCAAAACACTTCGCCTGAGTCGATCGCAAGGTCGAGCCCGCGAAGCGCCACGTGGTCCCCATAATGCTTCACCAAGCCTTGTGCCTGTAAAATCATGGCGCGCTCCTCAACCGCATCCGGCGCACCGCATCATAGGGATTGCGGCGGTGGTGTCCATGGCAATCGTGCGGCGACTGCACAAAGGACAACGCCTGGTTTGGATATTGACCGCTGCGTCGCCTGCCGATCAATTGGGCTCCTCGCAGCCGAGTGTGCACCAGCGCCCAAACGGATGGAGGATCCATGCGCCTCAAACCCCTCTTCCTCCTCTTGGTCTTCGAGCTCTTGGTCGCCTGCGGTCCGCCCGTCGTAACGGAGGGCGGCGCTTCGTCAGATTCTGGAACGCAGGGGCTGATATGCTCCGATGGTGTCCAAAACGGGAACGAGAGTGACGAAGACTGCGGAGGTGATTGCGCGCCGTGTTCGGAGGGGCGTGCGTGTTTGCGACCCAGTGATTGCCTCAGCGGGCAGTGCGACGAAGGGGTGTGCCGCACGCAAGGTGATGCAGGATCGCCTGCTCCCCGTTGCGACGATGGTCTGCATAACGGCGGTGAGAGTGACCAAGACTGCGGTGGTGATTGCGCCCCGTGTGCCGATGGCTTGCGCTGCCTTCGTGACCGCGACTGCATCCATGAGCGCTGTGACCAGGGGATCTGTCAAGCCATGGCATGTTCACCCGGAGAGAGGGTCTGTGATGGAGGCTCGAGCCGCCTGTGCAACGAGCGAGGCGACGGCTATGTGGAGGACGCCGGCGAGGATTGTGAGGCGCGTGGTTTGCCCTGCGAGGACGGGCAATGCGTGGTCCCCGACTGCCGGGATCTAGACTGTCTAGAGAACCGGAGCGCCACGCTGGTGTGTGACCTGTATCGCGACCGCGTGCTTCGAAACACGCGCAACCCCTTTGTGCCCGGTGCATCATCGTGTGACCCCGGAACCTTGACGGCGGCAGCGTACGAAGAGGCGCTTCAAGCAGCCAACTACGGTCGCTGGCTGACGGGACTACCGGACGTTGCATTTGATGACACGCTCCAGCCACGGACCCAAGCCTGCGCCGCCATGATGTCAAACCAGAGATCACTCAATCATCACCCGCCGCCGAGTTGGGCGTGCTACACCGAGCCGGGTGATGTAGCTGCAGGGGAAAGTAATCTGGGTCTGAGCCACTCGCCTCGAGCGATCGCCGAATCGGTCGTTGGTTTCTTCCTTGATGGCGGCGCCAACAACCAAAATGATGTCGGGCATCGTCGCTGGCTGCAATCGCCGACGCTCGGCACGGTGGGTTTTGGCTACCACGAGGCATCGTCTGGAGCGAGCGCGAGCTGCTACAACGTCATGGGGGGTCAAGCCGCTGTGGCGACCGGGCCTGAGTTCATCGCTTATCCCAGCCCAGGTCCCTTTCCGATCGAGCTGCTCACGTCACGGTGGTGGACGATCCCTTGGTCGGTGTCCATCGACATTCCTTACCGCACGAGCTTGCCGACCACCGACGCCTGGGAGGTGGTGGTCTCACGCCAAGAGGGCGATCGCTTAGTGCCTGTCCCCGTGCGTCAAATCAGCTCGAGCGCCCCGTGGTACGGCCGCACGAGGGCGGTCGTCTTCACGCCCGACTTTCGCGTCGAGACAGGCAGCTATCATAGCGAGGTGACGGCGCCGGGTTACCGCTTTGTCTGGGACACCGAGCTGGTGGACTGCGCCCCTTAGCCGCGTAAGAACACGTTGCCGGACCACCTTATCCGAGAGCGCCTCACAGCACCCCCACCTTGCTCTGGGCGGGCGGGTCGACCTAGTGGCGCCGGGAATCGAAGGAGATCTATAAACTGCTGATTAGGAGGTGATTAAATACATCGTCAGGCAGCGGCTACCGTCAAAGTTACCGTCAGGTGGGTGCTGTTAGCAGGTCAGCTGGGGTAAGCATTCAGCGAGAGGTTTCGAGCCCATCGTTGTCTGCGCAGCTCATAATGAGGAGTAAGCCCTATTCAACCTGACACAGGCGGCTGCAGCCGTCGCCCGCGTCGTTGTTGCCGTCGTCGCAGCCTTCGCCCTCATGCTGAAATCCATCACCGCAGGTGGCGCCACAG
>JAYZBQ010000028.1:0-19591 GCA_036338695.1 Myxococcota bacterium | reverse complement strand
CTGCGTGCGCGCGTGGGCGAGTCGAGCTGAGCGACTCGGCGCCGACTTACGCACCGGCGTAAGCGTTCACGGCTACAGCCACGAGCGAGACCGCTGGCGCGTCGTCACCGATCGAGGGGATGTCTTCGCAGAGCGCTTGGTGCTGTGCCCGGGCGCCTGGGCGTGCCAGCTCTTGCCCACGCATTTGAGCGGACTCCTGACGGTCAAGCGAAAGTCGCTCTTCTGGTTTGGGGCGCCGGCGGGGCTCAGCCGAACCGCAGGGTTTCCGGTCTGGCTCTTTGAGGAGCCTGACGGTGTCTTTTATGGCTTCCCGAGTCTTGATGAGCACGGCTTTAAGGTCGCCGAACACTCGGGCGGGCAAGACTGCTCTACGCCGCTTGCGCTCGATCGCCGAGTCAACGCCGACGACCGGGCGCGCGTCAGCGACTTGTTGAGCCGCCGCTTCGCCAGCGTCGACACGTCAGCGCCTCGAGACCACACAGCCTGCATGTACACGCTCACGCCCGATGAGCATCCGATGCTCGGAGCGGTCGAAGGGTTCCACCACCTGTACGTCGGAGCCGGCTTGAGCGGACATGGCTTTAAGATGGTCCCGGCGCTCGGCGAGGCGCTCGCAGCGCAGGTCGTCGGGGAGCGTCCAGCGCACGACGTCAACTGGCTAAGCCCCGACCGATTTCGTTAAGGGCAGGTGTTGCGCTGCATATCGGCGACGCCAGCTTCCACCTCGGCGCCCTCTCGGCACGCCTTGGCGTCATCGCTGACGGGGAGCCGGTTGCACCGCCCCACAACCCGTTCGAGCTGGTGTCCGTAAAACCACATCAGCGACTCACCGACGTTTCGCCAGCACAAGTCCTCCCACTGATTGCCGCCGAGCTCGCAGATCGTCGGTAAGCTCTCGAGCAGCTGCGCCTCATCGAGCCGGATGTACCGGCTGGTGTACTCCATAAAGACGCCCGAGGCGCAGGCGAAGCCCTCCACGCCAAGCTCTTGATCACAGAGCTCAGCTGCCTCCACCGGCCCCAAGAATCCGCTGCTCAAGAGCCCGTGCCCAATGCCATGGATGCACAGCGCAAACTGATCCGGGTCATCGTCCTCGTAGTCTCGGCACAGGCGGACGAGCTGACGCAGCTCCTGATCGACCGCCTCGCTGCCTTGCTCTCGAAAGATACGGTTGAGCCCGCGCTGCTCGACCACCTCCTGCATGACCTGATGACCGCAACCCGACAGACAGGTCGCGGGGCACGCCACCAAACTCCTCGCGGCGTCCTGCTCTTGCTGCTCAAAGACCACCTCGCCGACAAAATGAGCGAGCAGGTGACAGTCACTCACCTCGCCCCGCTCGAGGAGCTCCTCGGCTTGGCAGAGCGCGTCGGCTGGCCCGAGCCGTCGGGCCAGGTCTTGAATCCACGGCTTCAGGCAGAGCTGCTTGGCGTAGCCCGGCGGAAGCGAGGCACACTCAGCCCCCAGCGCTTGACCTGCGTCATCGTCTGCCCCTGCGTCGGGGCGGTCTCCCCCATCAAAGCCGCTCGCATCGAGCCAGCCACCATCAAGCCGCCCAGCGTCTCCCGGCGACGCATCGGTCAAAGGCGACGCATCAGGTGGCGCCGCCCCCGCGTCCACTCCGGGCAAGGAGGGCGACGAGCACCCGACACAAACCATCGCCAACGCGGCGATGACAGCCGAGCGCTCAGTCCGGATCACACGGCCCCTCGCAGAAGTGTTCGATCACCCCACCCGGGCGCAAGAAGGCGTCGAGTTGTTGCTTGGTGACGTCGAGCCGCCGGATGCCTTCGTGCACCTCGTTGCCCTCATCGGTGGGCTGGGCGACCTGACGAAACGCAGCGTCGACGTCATACTTAAAGTAGGTGAAGGCGCTGCCAGGCGCTGGCGACGTGGTGGTCTCAAGTCCCCACATGACCTCGGGGCTCGGCTCGAGCACCGGGATCCCGAGCAAGCGGGCGTGAAGCTGCGCTGTGAAGTCCGGCACCTGTGGGTCCGCAAAGCCCGTCTGCATCAGAACCCGGCGGTCTTCTGGGCTGCCTGGGAGCTTTTCGCGCAGGACGTACTTGGCGTAGGTCGCGGGGTCAAAGCGATCAAAAATCGGCTGCATCATCGCCAGCATCTTCTGCCGCTCAAAGGGGTCTGCGAGCGTCAGCGTATCGATCAGCATCAGGTAGTAACTAAAGTTCGAGGAGCGGCTCATCATATGGGTAAAGGCGCAGCCGCCGACGTTGAGCACGACGCGATCAAAATCGGGGTTCAGGGCAGCGGTCGTGCCGCCAAGAATATGCCCCTGACTGATCCCAATGTAGCCAATCCAGCTCGGGTCGTAGAGGGCTTGTCCGGCGTTGGATTCACCTTGCTCGTTGACCACCACGCCGTCAGCGCCCTCCTCTGTCGGCCGCCGCAGCTCGGGCAGCCCAAAGAGTTGATTCTTGACCACCTGCGTCGTGACCAACCAGTTCGCCTGCGCCTGGTGGACTCGCTCGCCAAAGCGGATCATCTGACCGGGCTCGTCGACCATATCGCCCACGAGCACCGCCGCGTCGACCTCGGTCATCCCAGTCCACGGGATCCCGATCACGATCGTCTTGAGATGGTTGGCGATCCCAGCCACCGATCCCGCCTCGACCTCGCGGTACGAGCCGAAGAAGCCGTGCCCGTAACCGATCGCACGCCCTGGCTCAAAGTGGGTCTTGAGCGCATTGGGCACCGCCACGATAAACGAGAACTCAAACTCGCCATTTTGCTCCACCTGGCCTTGCGGCTTGTGCAGCCAAGCGCCGAGCTCATTGGACTCGACAAAGCGGGGCCCGGTGATCTTGCCGTAGACGTAGCGCCAGATCCCGCGTGACTCGTTGTTGAACTCACGCACTTCGGTCACGCGCACCGCAGGCGTCTGCGTCTGCAGCCACTCGAGCGTCAGCTCCCGCACACGCATCATGTCGCCGGTGACGCTCTCATCGCTCGCCGTCGTGAAATCCCACGCGAGCTGCAAGACGCCGCGCTCGAGCCCCGCGCGCTCGAGCGGCGCGAAAATCGTCTCATCGTAGCGCGCCTGCAGCGCCTCGAGCAGCGGATCTTGGCCGCTCTGCTGGTCGCGCAGTCGCCGAAACCCCTCCGGCGCAGCGATCACACCTTGGGTGCCCGCAAGGCCGTGCACGCCGACGACGTAACGCGTCTGCGGCAGCAGCTCTTCGAGCGGGCGGATCATCAGCCCGCGCGGCGTCCCTTCGGCCGGGATCGGGTCGATGTCGACGAAGTGGGCGATGCGTCGACCAGTGCCCGCCTCGATCAGCACGGTGGCGCTGGTCGAAGGGTCACGGCTGGTCTCGTAGTCATCGTCGAGCCGCACGAGCCCCACGCCGTCCGTCTCCTCGAGCAACGAAAACAAAATAGTCGGGTTGCGCGAGAAGCCATCCTGAGGCCGAAAGACGCCCGAGTCGACGTTCTGCAGCTGGTCGCTCACGACCTCCGCCGCCCCCGAGATCGCAACGCGTTTGCCCGACGGCTGGCTGGGATCATCGACCAAAAAGTAGTCGCTGGGATAAGGGAGCAAGCACTCCTCGCCCGCAAACAACGGCTGGCAGCCGTCTGCAAAGTCCAAGGGTTCCAGCTCCGGTTCAGTCGAACACGCTGCGATCAACATCAGCAGTCCTGCGCGCCTCATCATCTCGTTTTCATCTCCGTCGTCAGGTCGAGCCCTGACCTTATTATGGACTATAACGCGTCTTCGGGCTTGCCGAGATCGACCCTTTGACGGAGGGTGCGACGCTGCTCGGAGGTTTTGTGTCAGTACGGTCGAAAGAAATCTGGATGGATGGCGCCTTTGTCCCCTTTGACGAAGCCAACATCCATGTCCTCTCCCACACCCTCCACTACGGGCTCGGGCTGTTCGAGGGGATCCGCTCGTACACGCAAGACGACGGCACCGGAGCGGTGTTTCGACTCGATGAGCACCTCGATCGACTCTACGACTCAGCCAAGATGTGCCACATCACCATCCCGCACACCAAAGAGGAGGTGCGGCAGGCTTGCCTTGAGACGCTGAGCCGGAACGGGATGACCGAAGCCTACATCCGGCCGCTCGTGTTCCTTGGCTCGGGCGCCATGGGCTTGGGCGCCCGCAGCAACGCCGTCCACGTGGCGATCGCCGTGTGGAAGTGGGGTGCGTACCTCGGCGCCGAGGGGATGGAGAACGGCATCAGCGCGTGCACCTCGAGCTTTGCGCGCCACGCCGTCGGCTCCACGCTGCAGCGCGCCAAAGTCGTGGGTCACTACGTGAATTCGATCCTGGCGCGCTACGAGGCGAACGATAACGGCTTCGATGAGGCGATCATGCTCGACGCGCACGGGCTGGTCGCCGAGGGCACCGGCGAGAACATTTTTGCGATCAAAAACGGCGTGGTCAAAACACCCTCGGTGACCAACATCCTCGCTGGCATCACGCGCCGCACTGCGATCGAGATCCTCGACCACTTAGGCGTCAGCGTCGATGAGACCCTGTTTGGGCGCGACGCTTTGTACGTGGCCGACGAGGTCTTTATGACCGGCACCGCCGCCGAGATCACGCCGGTGCGACAGGTTGACCGCCGCGACGTGGGCAGCGGCCGCCCGGGCGAGCTGACGCTCAAAGTCCAGAAGCTCTATGGCGACGGCGTGCGCGGCCGGATCGAGTTCATGCGCTCCATGCTGACCCCCTTCGAGGTCTAGAGCGCCTGCGCTCGGCGGGCGACCTCTTTGACCGTCTGCCGCAGCGCGTCCTTTGTGAAGATATTGATGATCCACTTAGGCAGCGGCTGCCCTAAGTCGATGTGCAGGCTGTAGCGCATGTGCGTTTGGCGACCTTGCGCCCGCAGTCGCCACATGCCGTCGTGCACACGATAGTCGCCGCGGACCTGCTGGTAACGCATCACCACCTCATCGGCGGTCACGCTGCCCGTGTAGCCGATGGTCGAGCGGACATCTGCGAAGGGAAACGGCATGTCGAGGAAGAGCTCGCAGACGTGATGCGGCACGCCCCGCTTGTGCAGGATCACCTTCTGGACGCGAGGGATGACGCCAACGTAGTCGCTGCAGGCGCCCACCACACGAGCGACCTTCTCGATCGGCGCATCGACGAGCACTTCGATGGTCAACTTGGGCGCCGACGACCCCTTGACCGGGGTCACGCGCACGACCGGCTGGCTCGACGCCGCAATGACCTCAGAAGAGGTCTTCGCAGCCGCCGGCGAGACCGAGGCGAGCAAAACGAGCAGCAGCGCCCAGGCGCCGCCCTTGCGCCCTTGCCTCCCCCAACTAGAACATGTTCTAGTCTTCGCCGAGCGGGCGTCCGAGGCGGGCGCACACGGAGATGTTATGACGCGTCGCTTCCCCATGCCCTCGTTTCCCGTCGGTTGGTTTCAGATCGCCTACAGTGAAGACCTAGACGTCGGCGCCGTCGTCCCGCTTCATTATTTTGGACAACACCTGGTGCTCTTTCGCGGCGAGGACCAAAAGCTAGGTCTGCTCGACGCCTATTGTCCACACCTCGGCGCACACCTCGGGCACGGCGGCCGCGTGGAGGGCAACTCGGTCGTCTGCCCGTTCCATGCCTGGAAATTTGATTGCACGGGCGCTTGCACCGACGTGCCCTACGCCACCCGGCAGCCCAAAAGAGCGGACACGAGGGCTTGGCACGTGGTCGAGCGCAGCGGGCTGGTGCTGGCTTGGTACCACCCCGACGGCGAGGCGCCGCACTGGGACCCGCCCGAGGCGCCCGAGTACGGCCACCCCGAGTGGACCGACTACACCCGCAAGGACTGGATCATCCGTACGCACAACCAGGAGATGGCGGAGAACGCCGTGGACTCAGCGCATTTCCACTACCTGCACGGCACCCAAAACATCCCGCCGACCGAGGCCGAGCGCGAGGGGCATATCCTGCACATGAAGAGCCCAGCGACCATGACCTACAAGGGCATGCCGGTCGAAGGCAAAATCACCTCGGACCTCTACGGCTTTGGCTACACGCAGACCCGGTTTTTTGGGATCGCTGAGACCTGTCTGGTCTCCTCATCGACCCCCATCGACGGCGAGCGTGTGCACGTGCGCTTCAACTTTATGCTGCGCAAGACCTTAGGCGGCTCGATGATCGATGACCCGGCGATGCTCGAGCTGGTCTCGTCCAAATTTCGCGCCGCAGTGATCCGCGAGCTCGAGCAAGACATCCCGATCTGGGAGAACAAGATCTACATCTCGCCTCCGGTGCTCTGCGACGGTGACGGCCCCATCGGGATCTTCCGAAAGTGGGTCAAACAGTTCTACACCGACTCGCAGTATGAGCGGCTCGAGCAAGGGCTCGACGCCTAGGAAGCGCGCCGATTTTTCGTTAGGCTTGGGCTCCAAGCAAGGAGCCCCTATGCGATCTCTGGCGCTGTCTTTGACCCTCTTCGCCCTGCCCGCCGCGGCGGGTACCGTGACCGCGCAAGGCGAGGTGCGCGCCCTGAATCACGCAGACGACATCCTCAACGGGCGACCGCTCGGGACCGCCGACTGGACGAGCTACTGCGGCAACGGTCAGCGCAACGACACCTACGCTGCCGACGGTCTGACGCTCCATAACGGCGACATCCAGCGGGTCCGCCCCGGGCTCTATCACGGTCAAAACCAGCTGGTCCGAGGCAACCTTGCGCGCCCGATGTGCCGCCCGAACCCGGGCAACTATTTCCCCAACACGAGCGCTGGCGGTGTCGCCGCAGGAAACACCATCTGGTTTTGTCCGATGGGTACCTTTGACCGCCCCGTCAATCAGATCGGGCTGACCGCCGGGCGCAACGGCACCCAATACCTCGTCGCCTTCAACGCCGAAGGGCGCCTGCTCGGCCAGGTGCGCTGGACCCCTCGCTCCGACTCCCGCTTTGTCGGTCTTGAGACCGACGAGCCGATCGCCCTGTTCTTCTATTGCAACGACGACGCCATGGCGGGCGCGACGATCAGCCAAGGCGGCTCGACCGTAATGAGCGACACCTTGATCTGGGGGAACAGCTCCAACTGCGGCAACGGGATCGTCGACGAGGACGAAGACTGCGACGACGGCAACCGGGACAACGACGACGCCTGTGCCAACTCGTGCCTTGAGCGCGCCTGCGGCAACGAGCACGTCGACACCAACGAAGCCTGCGACGACGGCAACGAGGTCGACACCGACGGCTGCAAGAACGACTGCAGCCTCGCCGCCTGCGGCGACGGCGTCGTCCGCGACGACCTACAAGCCGGTCAGGACGGCTTTGAGGCTTGCGATGACGGCAACCAGGTCGATGAAGACGCCTGCACGAGCAGCTGCGCGCAGGCCGCATGCGGCGACGGCATCCAGCGAGGCGACCTCGCCCCAGGCGACGAAGGCTTTGAGGCCTGTGACGACGGCAACGAGCTCGACACCGACGGCTGCACCGCCTCCTGCGTCCAAGCGCGCTGCGGCGACGGGATCCGGCGCACCGATCGAGCCCCTGAGGAGGAGGGCTTTGAGGCCTGTGACGACGGCAACGACGTCGACACCGACGCCTGCCGAGCCGGTTGCCTGCTGGCGGTCTGCGGCGACGGGGTGGTGCGAACCGACCTTGAAGAGGGCGCCGAGGGTTTTGAGGCCTGCGATGACGGCAACCAAGACAACGGTGACGACTGCGTCGAGGGCTGCGTCCCGGCGGCTTGCGGCGATGGCTTCGTGCATGGCGAGGACGAGGCATGTGACGACGGCAACGCTGTGGAGAACGACGCCTGCACCGGGGCGTGCACCCCTGCGCGCTGCGGGGATGGGGTGGTGTTCTTGGGCGTCGAGGGCTGCGACGACGGCAACGAAGCCGACGACGACGCCTGCACCAACGTCTGCCAGCCGGCGCGCTGCGGCGACGGCGTCGTGCGGACAGACATCCCAGATGGTGATGACGGCTTTGAGCGCTGCGATGACGGCAACGAGGACACCACCGACGCCTGCGCCGACTGCCAGCCGGCGCGCTGCGGTGACGGCTACGTTCAAGCCGGCGTGGAGGCGTGCGACGACGGCAACAGCTCGGACAGCGACGGCTGCGTCTCAGGGTGTGTCACGGCTGTCTGCGGCGACGGCTATCTGCGCGCAGGCCTCGAGGGCTGCGATGATGGCAACGAGGCGAACGACGACGCCTGCCTAACCGACTGCACCCCCGCTCAGTGCGGCGACGGCTTCACCCGCACGGACCTAAGCGCTGGCGAAGAGGGCTTTGAGGGCTGCGACGACGCCAATGAGGTCGAGACAGACGCCTGCCGAAACGGCTGCGTGCTGGCGACCTGCGGCGACGGTGTCTTGCGCGACGACCTGAGCGAGGGTGAGGCAGGCTATGAGTCCTGCGATGATGGCGAGCAAAACACGAACGCTGCGCTGGCATCCTGCTCGAGCGATTGCGCGCCGGTGACCTGCGCAACGCTCGAGGGCACCGACCCGAGCTGTCCCGCCCCGATCACACCGGGCGCTGGCTGCGGCTGCTCAAGCGCGGGCGGGCTCGACGCGCTCTGGCTGCTCGGGCTGATCGGCTTGAGGCGAAGGAACCGAAGCTAATTGGAGCTACAACCCATAGGACAAGTCGGTTGAGGCTCATTCTCATTGTCTGAAAACAAGACCTGAACGGGACACAGACAGTGTGAAATACCCTGTGCTTGCGAACCCGCTTGACCCTTATCAGTTTTGCCCCAGCACCAGACGTCTTCGCCGTTCGCCGTCGCCGCGCAAGTGTGCGTCGCACCGACAACTACGTTGGTGATGTTTCCGTCACCGAGGGGATCGTTCTGTCGACAAAACGCTTCGACGGGTGTCGCACGGTCAAAATGGCACTGGTTTTGTCCGCAGTTCTCTCTTTGACCGTTGCCGCGTTGACCTTCGTGGTTCGACCCAAAGCACTTCACGCAACCGCCATGATCCACAAAACAACCCACCGACTCAGCTACGGCTAAGTCGCGTAGGGGTTGATTCAAGATTAGGGCATTACCATCCCCTCGACGTATGGTCATCTTCTGCACCTGACCGGCATGGAATCCAATGCATTGAATTTGGTTGTTGGTGTTCACACAATTGAGCCCTTTCGCGCCTGCTGCCAAACCCTCAACGGTTGCCTGTAACCAATCATCATCATTGTTGTTTTGGGGGTGCTGAACCCTAGCGATCTCACCTCGCCACCACGTTGCACCACCGTCAAAATTATACCGACCCAACGCAACGGCAGGTATGTTCGACCCCAGACAATACACTGCGTTATCTCTTTGCTTGGCACACAGATAATTGTCGCCAATCATCATGTCGACCGCTGCAAAGTTTTGATCGTTTCCATCCACGCTGATTTGAATTGATTCCGCGCGGTTCACTTGGCCTTCAGTTGACCACTTCAAACCCGGCCGACAAGCGAGATTGTTGGAATCATTTCTGAAAATTGAACAGCCCACCACATAGACAGCAGAGTCGGTACGAAAAGCGGACATAGCATGACCGCCAGCAATTTCGACGACGTCCTCTTCACCCCAAGACCTCTGAGTCAGAGGCATCGCACCAAATTCGGACCGTTGCCACTGAGTGACACCCTCATTTACACCCCAGCCCAAGCCGTTATTGGATATCATGGATGACCCCCAACTATAAACCACCGCACCATGCGATGCGTGTGTAAAGCGTGCACCAGCACCGATCGCCTCCCAAGCCTGTTCTTGACTCGTGATCCGCTCCGCCGGGGCTCGGAATTGGATATTATTGTTGTTGATAGCGAGCTGTTTGTGCGTGTTCTCGCCCCAACACCAGATGTGCCCATTGCCGTCTTCGTTTAGGTCGCGCACCACACAGGTATGAAAATCACCCGCTGTGATCAGCGCTGAATCCGGCTCTTCGATATCGCAATTCTGATCGCATCCATCACCGTTGTCGGTGTTTCCATCATCGCATTCTTCTTCACCCTGCCAAAGACGATTATCACCGCACCGAGCGTCCTGACAGTTCGTCAAACAGGCGTCGGTATCGATGTTGTTCCCATCATCGCAAGCCTCGAAACCGTTCTGACCGTCTTGGAGGTCCTCACGCTCAATACCGTCCCCGCAGCGTGCAGCCTGACAGGCGTTGGTGCACGCGTCCGTGTCGTCCTGGTCGCCGTCATCGCACTGCTCGCCCTGTTCAACTTGGCCGTTGCCGCAAACCGCAGAAGCCGTGCAATCGTTTCGACACTGGTCATTGTTGTTGTCGTTGCCATCATCACAGGCTTCCACGCCGTCATGAACGTGACTATCGCCGCATCGAGCGTTACTGCAGTTAACGCAAGCGTCGGTATTGTCCTCGTTACCATCGTCGCACTCTTCAACGCCCTGTTGGACGACCGAGTCACCGCATCTGTGTCCGATGACCACCGGATTTGATCGGACCGGCGTTCCGCAGCGACCACGAAGCTCACATTCGTAATCGTTCGCAGTGACCGCGCAAACCAGTGATACACCCGGATTATGCGTCACAATAATCGTCCGGTTTGTTGAGATCTCGTCCCCACCAATGAACCATTGGTAGCCGTAAACGATGTCATCGCCCTCCCGATCGATTGCTCCAGGCAATGACGGGGCACAGGCAGCAGAAGCTCCTTTGGTCAACGATAAAGGACTAATCGTCACCGCTGCGAGCGTCGGCAGCCTATTTGTTTGGCAATTTTCTCTACACTGATCTTGATCGATCTGATTTCCATCATCGCACTCTTCAACGCCCGCTTGAACGTAGCGATCGCCGCAGCGCGCGTCCTGACATTCATTCGTGCAATCGTCTGTGTTGATCTCGTTGCCATCATCACATGACTCAAAGCCTTCGTCCCCGTCATTGAGGTCTTCACGCTCAACACCGTCGCCGCAGCGCGCAGCCTGACATTCGTTCATGCACGCGTCGGTGTTGTCTTGGTCGCCGTCATCGCATTCCTCCCCCGCATCGACTCGCCCGTTACCGCACGACTCCAAGCGGCAGAGCCCGTCGCAGCCGTCCCCAGGGTCCACGTTGCCGTCGTCGCAGCCTTCAACCCCTGCTTGGAGGTGGCCGTCGCCGCACGACGCCGCGGTGCAGTCGTTTAGGCAGTCGTCGGTCTGCACTTGGTTGCCGTCGTCGCAAGCCTCAAAGAACTCATTACCCTCCTCAAGGTCCATCCGGGTGATTGCGTCGCCGCAGCGTGCGCCCCCACACGCGTTGGTGCACTCGTCGGTGTCGTCCTGGTCGCCGTCGTCGCAGTCCTCGACCCCGTCTTGTGTGTGACCATCACCGCAGCGTGCCAGGTCGCAGCTGCTCAGACAGCCGTCTGTTTCGATCTCGTTTCCGTCATCGCAAGCCTCGGCGCCCTCATCAGCGCCCGAGAGGTCCGTTCGCGCCACGCCATCGCCGCACCGTGCGTTTTGACAGTCGTAGCAGGCGTCATCGTCGTCGTTGTTGCCGTCGTCGCACGCCTCATAGCCCTCGGCGCCCTCGGCGACGTCTTCACGGGTGATCCCGTCACCGCAGTGCGCAGCCTGACATTCGTTCGTGCACGCGTCGGTGTTGATCTCGTTGCCGTCATCGCAAGATTCGCCCTCGTCGGCGTCGGCTCGGACGATCCCGTCGCCGCAGCGTGCGACCTGGCAGGCGTTGGTGCACGCGTCGGTGTCGTCTTGGTTGCCGTCATCGCACTGCTCGTACTCACTGTCGGCGGGTGCAAGGTCTGTTCGCACCACTCCGTCACCGCAGCGCGCCACCACGCAGGCGTTGCTGCACGCGTCGTTGTCCTCGGCGTTGCCGTCGTCGCAGGCCTCGCCCTCATCGACGACGCCGTTGCCGCATACGGCGCGGTCACCGCCCGCCGCCAGGCAGACGCCCGCCGAACACACCATGGTGTGGTCGCAGTCGCTGTCTTGCGTGCACACGGCGGCGCCGCCGGCTTGATGCTCTGCGTTGACCACCGGGTTATCCAAAGGGCTCGGCGCAAGGCATGCGCTCAGGCTCCCGATCCATACCCACGTCGCTAAGGTCCTCATGGTGCGACCACCGCCAATCCTGCGCCGACCACCGCCAGCCCCAATCCGCCAATCCACATCGAATTCGCCGGCGCAGCCGCCGCCTCATAATTGGCGTAGTCGGCGCTGGTCGGCTCGGTGAGCGCCGCGTAGCTGTCACGAGCGCTGGCAAAGCCGCTGTAACCCGCAGCGGCTAATCCGCCTCCAGCGACCGTCAGCCCGACCCCAAGCCAGCGGCTCATCTTGATCGGCTGACTTGGCTGAGCGGGCGCCGCAGCGCTCGGCGCGCTCGATGGCGTAGCCGTCGCCTGAGGCGCCGGTTGGGTGGCTGGAGCAGACGGCGCTTGCTGGAACATGCCGGCCATCGCCTCCGTCACCAAAATCTGCGGCATCTCGAGCAGCGCATCATCGCTTGCGGCCGTCTTCATGCCGCGCACGACCACCTTAGCCTCCTCCACCGCCATCACCTTGTAGTGCATCACGTACTTGGAGCCGACCTTCGCTAAGCTGGTGTAGAACAGATACGGGACACCCAGCGCGCCCCCGAGCTCGGCGAGGCAGCCGTCGTCGCCGCAACCGAGCGCCTGCTTTTGCTGCTCGAGGTCGAGCATGGCGCGCAGGTCCGAACCGCCGACCACGTTCCCTAACTTGCCGCTGTTTTTCAGCGCCACCAGGAAGCTCTCGTTGAGAACAGCTGCGAGCGAATCCTCGACGCCATGGACCGCCTTCATGTCCATCATCGCAAGGTCGGGCGCGTCACCCGGCGCAGGTGCGGCGAGCGCAAGTACGGCACTGAGCATCATCATGGGCGTTTTCCTCAGGCGAGAGCCTAGCCGAAGGCACCCGAGTTCTCAACGGGATAAATCGCCTCACTCGCCCTTGAACTCGGGAGTTCGCCGCTCTCGAAAGGCACGCGCACCCTCGCGAGCGTCTTGACTGTAGAGCACCGGGTTGCCGTGACCGTCGACGGTAGCGACCGCTTGAGCGTCGCTGAGCCCCTCGGCGGCGCGCACGCTTGCGAGTACGCTCTGGACCGCGAACGGACCGTTGGCGGCGATCTGATCGGCCCAAGCACGCGCCGACTCGAGCGCCCCGCCGTCATCAACCACGCGCCCGATCAAGCCGCAGTGGTAGGCCTCCTCAGCGCTCATACGAGCCCCTGTGAGCAACAGCTCCATGGCACGCGTGTACGGGATCTGCTTGGGCAACCGAGCGGTCGAGCCGCCCAAGGGGAAAAGCCCCCACTTCACCTCGGTGAGCCCAAACTGCGCCGAGCGCCCAGCGACGCGCAGGTCGCACGCCTGGAGCACCTCGGTGCCGCCGCCGAGCGCGTAGCCCTCGACCGCTGCGATCAGCGGCTTTGCGAGCCGGCGGTCGCGCAAAAAAGCGCGCCAGTGCAGCGGCACCTCATCGGCGCGTCCTTGGTGCTCTTCAAGGAGCTCTTGAGCCTGGCGCTCATGCCCCTCGCGCAGCGCGGTCAGCGCCGCCTCGACGAGCTGGTCTTTGGGGACGAAGCGTTTGTGGACCGGGTTGGCGCTGTGGTCGCCGTGCATGTCTTTGAGGTCGCTGCCTGAGCAGAAGTGGCCACCGGCGCCGGTGAGGATGGCGACGCGGACGGTGGCGTCTCGCTCGATCCGCTCCCAGGCGTCGGCCAACCCTGCAAGGGCAGCGAGATTGAGGGCGTTACGCGCGGTAGGACGGTTCAGCGTCACCACCGCCACGTGACCGTCTAACTCAAAAAGAACCTCATCGGACATGGTCGCTCTCCCGCCGAGCGATTAGAACATGTTTCAATCGGTTCGCAAAATCACCCGCTCAGCCCTTGTCGATCCCAAATCGAACCGGTTTAAGTCGTGCAGCCATGACCGACAAAGGACCCCTTTATGAACCTTGCCGACGTCGATCTCTACGACCTGGACAGCTGGGCTGAACGCGTCCTTCATGACGAGCTCACGCTGCTGCGCAACCAGGAGCCGATCTTCCGCCACGAGATGCCGAACGGGCGACCGTTCTGGGCGATCACCAAAGCCGATCACATCGCCGAGATGTCCAAGAACCCTCAAGACTTCTCGTCCTGGCGCGGCGGCACCACGCTCGATGATTACGCCGACGAAGACCTGTTCCCGATCCGTCAGCTGATGCTCAACATGGACCCACCGCAGCACTCCAAATTCCGTAAGCTGGTGAGCCGGGGTTTCACCCCGCGGATGGTGCGCCTGATGGAGACGCGCATCCGCGACGACATCGACGAGATCATGGACCGCATCCTCCCGCTCGGTGAGATCGACTTTGTCCGCGAGGTCGCCGCCGAGCTGCCGCTGCGGGTGATCTGTCGGTTGGTGGGCATCCCGGACTCGGATTTTCAGCTCATCTTTGACTGGACGAACCGCCTGATCGGCTTTGACGACCCAGAAGTCCAAACCTCGATCGACGACTCCCGGATCGCTGCGATGGAGCTCTGGCAGTATGCCCAAGAGCTCGTCGAGGGGCGCGGCGGTCGCCGCGCAGATGATCTGATCCACGTCTTGCTCAACGCCGAGGTCGACGGCGAGGCGATCACTGAGGCCGAGTTCAACGCCTTCTTTTTGCTGCTCAGCGTCGCCGGCAACGAGACCACTCGCAACGCCATCTCGAGCGGTTTGCTCGCCATGCTCGAGCACCCTGACCAGTGGCAACGGCTCGTTGACGACCCGAGCCTGGCTGGCAGCGCTACGGAGGAAATTTTACGCTGGTCAACGCCGGTGATCTACATGCGCCGCACCTGCACGCGGGACCTGAACTTCCATGGCGTCGAGATGAAAGAGAACGACAAGATCGCCCTGTTTTATACCAGCGCCAACCGCGACGAAGCGCGCTTTGAAGACCCGTTCCGCTTTGACATCACCCGCAGCCCCAACGAGCACCTCGCCTTTGGCGTCGGCGAGCACTTTTGCCTCGGCTCGAGTCTGGCTCGGCTTGAGATCCGCCTCCTCTTTGAGGCGATGGCTGAGCGCATGACATCGATCGAGCAAGCCGGCGACGTGCGCCGCCTGCGCTCCAACTTTATCGCCGGGATCAAGACTCTGCCGATCCGGTTTACGGAGCGCGCACGGTGACATCGTCTCCGAAGGCTGCGGCGATGGCTTCAGCCGACATCTCCTCGCCGCGGCACTGCAGCCGAGCGCTCAGGTAGCTGCCGGTGACGGCTTGCGTGATCGCCCAGCCCCGCTCTGGGCTCATCTGACCTTCAGCGCATCCGTCGGTGCCGAGACGCTCGACCAGATCACCCGCTGCGTCCGGTATCGAGATCCCCGTCTCTTGCAAAATGACCACCAACCCGCCTTGGTCGCTGCCCATGGCGCACAGGTCACTAAAGGCAAGGTGACCTGCGTTGTTGAGCCCCACCAAGAGCTTCTCACCCGGCGTCTGTTCGTAACCGGACTCAGCGTCAGCGTAGGGGACGACCTGGTCGTCGACAGCCCCTAAAATAAGGCTCATGGGACCCGCCGCCGAGGTGCCGCCCGCCGCCATGGGCATCAACAGCTGGACCCCCTGCTCATCGCCGAGCTCGCCCGACGCGTAGCCCCCCGCGCTGTGACCCGTGATCGCGATGCGCTGTAGGTCGACGGCGCCCTCAAGCTCGGCGAAGCCACCTCGAAAGGCGCGCAGGTCGGCGAGCAGCTCGCGTACATCGTCAGCTTGCCGAGGCGCCATGTTCAGCGCCAGCAGGTCGGTCAGATAAATGCCCGGGTGATCCATGGCGATCACCACAAAACCTTGGCTCGCCCAATACGCCGTGAGCTGTGCGCTCTGGGCTGCATAACCCGCCGTTCCGTGGATGAACACGATCACAGGGTAAGGACCCCGGCGGGTGTCGAGCGGGAGCCCGTCATAGCAGGGGCATGGCTGCCACGGGTTCTGCGCATCGCTGACCTTCGCCGCCTCCTCGGGCGGCAAGTAGCGCCGCAGGTCATAGACGTGTGGTTCCCTGCCCGCCTCACTGCCTGGAACACCCGGGTACCAGATCTCAACGTTCATCCCGAAGCGGTTAAAGCGCCGCACGCCCGCCGGCACCGCCACGGCGCCTTCGCCCTCGAGCGCCACGAACTCGGCGCCCTCGCAGCCGGCCTCAACCGGTGGCTGACAACCGAGGGCTGCCCAGCTCAGCGCGCTGAGGACCCCGAGCTGTCGCAGCCTCAATCCTGACCCCCAATGCAGGTCATGTAGATGTGACTCGTCGCCTGACGGTTGGGCGGGTAGCTGTTGGACTGGTGGGGCCCGCGGCCCGTACCGACGTTGCGATCCGACCAGTAGGTCATCACGCGGGCGCAGTCGTGGTTCCAGTTACCGTAGCCTGAATTCGAGGCGCGCCAGCCGTTCGCTCGGCAGAAGCTGTCCCAGTTGGCGTGCCCCATGTGCCGCTCGCGAGGCGTGCGACGCGAATTGTAGATCCCGACGCGCTCGAGCGGCGCGCCCGGCGCCGCCCGCCCTTGTGCGAAGCCGCAGAAGGCAATCGGCACCACCCCGTTGCCCTCAGCGCCAAGATCTTGATTCAGGGGCGGGCGCTCGCTCAAGCAGGCTGCCGAGCAGCCGTCACCGTCCACCAAGTTGCCATCGTCGCAGCTCTCGTAACCCGCCTGACCTTCTTGCAGGTCTACCCGGGTTACGCCGTCGCCGCAGGCTGCCGCTGCGCACGCGTTGCGACAGGCGTCGTCGTCGTCGTTGTTGCCGTCGTCACAGGGCTCGCCTTGATCGACCTGACCGTTGCCACATGAGCCTAAACGGCAGAGGTTGTTGCAGCCGTCGTCTTGCACCTGATTGCCGTCATCGCAGCCCTCAAACCCTGCGTAGACCACACCGTCGCCGCAGCGCGCCTCGACGCAGCTGTTGCGGCATTGATCGGTGTCGACCTGGTTGCCGTCGTCGCAGGCTTCGACCCCTGCGCGCACCTGACCGTCACCGCACGCGGCGACCGCACAGTTGGACAGGCAGGCGTCGCTCTGGACTTGGTTTCCGTCATCGCAGGCTTCGTACCCGTCCTGACCGGGCTGTAGATCCAGGCGCTGCAAGCCGTCGCCGCAGCGCGCCAGCACGCAGTTGTTCAAGCAGGCGTCCGTCTGCAGCTCGTTGCCGTCATCACAAGCCTCATAGCCTTGGGCGTTCTCATCGAGGTCAGCTCGCCGGATCCCGTCGCCGCAACGCGCCGAGAGGCAGCTGTCAGGGCATGCGTCATCGTTGACGTCGTTGCCGTCATCGCACGACTCAAAGCCGTCCTCGCCGTCCTGCAGATCCGTGCGCACGACGCCGTCACCACACCGAGCGGGCTGACAGCCCAAGCAGGCGTCATCGTCCTGCGCGTTGCCGTCATCACAGACCTCGAAGTCTTCGTGGTCCTCAGCGAGGTCTTGGCGCACAAACCCGTCGCCGCAGGTCGCTGCCAGGCAGAGCGATGTGCAGGTGTCGGTGTCCACGACGTTGCCGTCATCGCACGCCTCAAAACCCTCCTCGCCGCGCTCCAGGTCGCGCCTGAGGACCCCATCACCGCAGGCTGCGAGCGTGCAGTCGTTTCGGCAGGCGTCGGCGTCTTCAATGTTGCCGTCGTCACAAGCCTCCCCGTCATTGAGGCGCCCGTTGCCGCAGCCCAGCGAGACGCACTCGCTCGAGCACTCATCATCGTCGGAGTCGTTGCCATCATCGCACTCCTCAAAGTCGGGATGCGAAGGGTTGAGGTCGCGTCGGTACACCCCGTCACCGCAGCGCGCCGCGCTGCAGTCGGTCAAGCAGGCATCATCGGAGTCGCTGTTGCCATCGTCGCAGGCTTCATAACCCGCCTCACCCTCCGACAGATCCATCCGCGCCGCGCCGTCACCGCAGCGCGCAACGGTGCAGGCGTTGAGGCAGGCGTCAAAGTTGTCGCGGTTGCCGTCGTCGCACTCCTCCTGGCCCTCCCAGACGGAGCCGTCGCCGCACCCTGCAGGTCGGCAGCGGTTGGTGCATGCGTCGGTGTCGATCTCGTTGCCGTCGTCACAGGCCTCGCCCATCTCAGGCTGAACCACGCCGTCACCGCAGCCGATGGCCTCGCAGCGGGTGTTGCAGCCATCCCAGTCCTCGTCGTTGCCATCATCACAGGCTTCATAGCCCTCATCGTCGACGCTCAGGTCCGTGCGCAGAACGCCATCACCGCAGGTTGCCACCACGCACGTGGTCAAGCAGCCGTCGCCGTCAAAATCGTTGCCGTCATCACACCCTTCGGCGCCGAGGACGCCCTCGGCGAGGTCGGTGCGCAGGATCCCGTCGCCGCACGCCGCCTGGGTACAGGCGTTGGTGCAGGCGTCGTCATCGACGCTGTTGCCGTCGTCACATTCCTCCCCTGCGCCAAGGCGCGCATCGCCGCAGCGTGCCTGGCTTTCCGGATCAGGCGATGAACAGCCAGCGGCGGCAACAAAGAGGCACAGGGGCAGGCACCAGCGCATGATTCACTCCGTCGGTCAGGTCAACCGAAGCGCAGTCTGACCCAGCCGCACGGTCACGTCAAAGCACCTTCAGGTGCAGGCTGCTCGAGAATCACCGAACGCAGATGTGAAGGCTGTCGTAATCGCCGCACATCCGCCCACCTCGAATCGTCTCGATGCTGGGCTGACCGCACCAGTTACGGTTCCACTTGCAGTTGCACCCACCGACGCTGATGGCGACGTCTCGGTAGTAACCAAACCGTGCCTGATCGGCTTGCGTCACACAGGGCTCAACCCGGTTCCACTCGTTGCGCGTGGGCATCCTCAGACCGTTCGGGCAGCTCCAGTTGTTGCGCCCATACTTCCACCCCATCCGCTGGCAGGTGATCTCATTCTCGCATTGAGCGGAGCAGCCATCGCCATCGTCGCTGTTGCCATCGTCGCATTCCTCAAAGCCGTCATCGCCGTCGTTGAGGTCCTCACGGACGATCCCGTCGCCGCAGCGCGCCGGCTGGCAACCCACGCAGGCGTCCTCGTCCACCGCGTTGCCGTCATCGCAAGCCTCAAAGCCCTCGGCGCCCTCGGCGAGGTCAAGGCGCACCACCCCGTCACCGCACACCGCCACGGTGCAGCCGCTGGTGCACGCGTCCGTGTCGACCGCGTTGCCGTCGTCGCAGGCTTCATAGTTCGCCTCGCCCGGCTGCAGGTCGCGCCGGGTGACCCCGTCACCGCAAGCGGCAAGCGTGCAGTCGTTGCGGCACGCGTCTGCGTCCTCGATGTTGCCGTCGTCGCAGGCTTCGCCCTCGTTGAGGCGGCCGTTGCCGCAGCCCAGCGAGATGCAGGTCGTCGAGCACTCATCATCGTCGGAGTCGTTGCCGTCATCGCACTCTTCAAAGTCTGGGTGGTTGGGGTTGAGGTCACGGCGGTGGATCCCGTCGCCGCAGCGCGCCAGCTCGCAGGTCGTCAGGCAGGCGTCATCGGAGTCGCTGTTGCCGTCGTCGCAGGCCTCAAAACCCTCATCCCCTTCCGACAGATCCAGGCGCTGCGCGCCGTCACCGCAGCGGGCGGCGGTGCAAGCGTTCAGGCAGGCGTCAAAGTTGTCGCGGTTGCCGTCGTCGCACTCCTCGTTGCCCTCCCAGACCGAGCCGTCGCCGCAGCCG
>JAYZBQ010000027.1:0-6243 GCA_036338695.1 Myxococcota bacterium | reverse complement strand
AGCTCAGGGAGTCGGAATATGGCTACCTCGATAAGGACCTTGAGGCGTTGAAAAAGCTGTCACCCATCACCTATATCGACCAACTCAAAGACCCTCTTTTGTTGTTTCATGGCGCCAATGACCCGCGTGTTCCAGCGGGTGAATCCGTCCAAATAGCGCAACTCCTAGAGGCGAAGAAGATCCCGGTGCAGATGGTCTTATTTGCTGATGAAGGGCACGGCGTCCGTAAGCGTAAGAACCGAGCGATCAGCCTGGCGACGACGCTTCAGTTCTTCACCAAACATCTTAACCCCTAAAGGGGGGGCGAGCGCTTCGTACAGCAAAGGGGCAGGGTGGGTTCCGGCTTGGGTCAGCAGCGCAGGGGTTGGCTCGCACTTGGGTGGTGCCGAGCGACCCGGTAACGAGCGGAGTCGCGCTCTTATTGATAATTGGTTCTCATTAGTGCCGGAGTTCGCTAGGTGACCCGAGATGGTAACCTAGGAGTCTCCGATGCTTTCCCTCCTCGCGCAGCGTGACGGCGCTCTACGACCCAAATTTTTCGCTGCTTTTCTCTGTGTCATCACAACGATCGGATGCGGTCCGGCGGAGGTGGAGCAACCGTGTGGAGGTCACGGTGAGATGCATGGTGATCATTGCCACTGCGACGGCGGCTATGCGTTATCTGACGATGGTCAGACCTGCGTCGTGGCGCCGGCGGACCATGGCGGCGGGGATCAAGGCGGAGCGTTCAGCTTCATCCCACGGAACCCTCGTGCGGCGACTGGCACCGCTCGTGATGGGACGCAGGTCTGGCTCCTTGAGGCGGTTGATGGCGATAAGGTGTTGGAGATGGCAATCTATGAAGCCTACGGCGGGCCGACCTCACCCACGGATATCGAGATGACCGAGGATGAGACCCGATATTCGACGTGCGGCACGTGCTTGGTCCTACGAACCGGTTGTATTGCGCACAACGGTCACTTCGACTGCCTGCGTTCCTTCATGCCGCGTGCGGAGGGGACGATTTTCCTCGACGAGCTCGGAGCTCAACCCGGGGGGCGTCTTTCGGGGGAGATGGTCGATCTGGTCTTTCAAGAGGTTGTGATTATCGACCGAGGTCGGACGACGGTGGTGACCGATGGTGCGGTGTTGGACTTTGACCCGTGGACTTTTGATCTCCCGCTCGGCTCGCTCGGCGGTGGTGGAGGTGGAGCGCAAGAGGAGTGCAGCGGACATGGGCGTCTTCATGGTGACCACTGCGATTGTGACCCGGGTTATCGCCCCGACCCTCAAAACCCGATGGCGTGCATCCCGGTTTGAGGTGAGCGTCCGACGGTTTGCAAGCGGTCACTGCACTCGATAGGTGCGCTCGGCGTGGCGGCACGACGACTTGCCAGGAGGGGGGGGGGCGTATCACCTTAGGGGAAGCCGTGGGGGGTCGGACGCATGACGAGACGGTATGCGCTGTGTTCGCTGTCGATCATGGTGATGATGGGGCTAAGCCTTAGCTGCAGAGAGGGCGCGCCGCCTCGTTCCGCCGCAGACTCCGGCCCCCACACACCAGCTCATACCACGCTGATCTACGGGTCTGCAGCGCCTGAGGGCGCGCTGACCGTCGAGGTCTGGTACCCCAGCGAGACGCTGGCTCCGCCCGGCGCGCCGATCGCTGAGTTTGAAGCCTCGAGCGCATCACGGGCGACGCTTGAGTCGCTGCTGGCGTCGGCGCCGGCGGGATGCCCTCGCCTGCGGACGGGTGCGGTGCGAGATGCGCCGGCTGCAGCCGAGCTCGGGGCGCGCCCGCTCGTGGTTTTTAGTCACTGCCTCAACTGTGGTCGCTACGCGTCCTTCTCGCTCGCCGAGCGTCTTGCGAGTCATGGGTTCATCGTGGTCTCGCCGGATCACGCCGGGGCGCTCCCTTTTGCGCCCGACCGAGCCGGTGAGTCGCTCGACGAAGAGCAGCTCGGGGTGCGCGTTCAGGCGCTGCAACGCCTGATCACAGCCTCGCTCGACGGCTCGCTCTTTGCGCTCAGCCCGGCGGTCGAGGGCTTGACCGTCGACCCCGAGCGGATCGGCGCGATGGGTCACAGTTTTGGCTCGGCGACGACCGGGCGGCTGGCGCAGATCGATGACCGGGTGCGGGCGGCGGTGGGGCTTGCGGCGCCGATGGCGAGCTTTGTCTTCCCGGAGACGGACTTAGAGCAGATCACCGCGCCGCTGCTCATGGTGCTTGCGCAAGAGGACAACAGCATCACGGAGGTGGGGAACGACCTGATCCGAGCGAACGTCGAGGCTGCGCGCAGCCCGGTCTGGCTGCTCGAGGTTGAGGACGCTGGGCACTGGTCAGTCTCGGATCTTTGTGGGCTCGTGCCGGACTTTATGGCGGGCTGCGGCGAGGGCGTGCGCCATTCCCGAGGGCGCCAGGGCGAGCGCTTCACCTACTTGTCCGTTACGCGTGGGATCGACGTGACCCGGCGCTACGCCACGGCGTTCTTCCTCGCAAAGCTGCAAGCGGATACGTCGGCGCTGAGCCTGCTCAACGCAGCCGGCGACGAGCAGGGGCTGTCGTTGCGCCAGCCTTGAGCGGCGCGTTCAGTGCTCGCCCCAGCGGCGGCTTGATCGCTGGAGCCCTCCCTCGTTGCCCGCGTCAGCGCGCCACGCAGGTTGGGCTCGTCTCGCCGTCACAGCAGAGCACCGAGCTGCCCATGAAGCCGCAGATGCCTGCGTGCCAACTGCAGCAGCCGCGCAGGTCGGGTCCGGGTTGGTGATGGATGATGCCGCTCGGTCCGAGCGAGCATTCAAGGCTGTAGCTTGCGTCTCGGCATTGGATCCGATCGCCGACGATGCCGTGGATGCCGCCGCGCCCGCTGCAGCATCCGCCGAGCGCGTCGCCGCGAACCACGTGTGGCGGCGTTGGGGTTGGCGAGGCGACCGTGGCGGCTCCGCTCGCGCTATCGAGCGCCCCGGCGGTGGCGAGCACTGCCACGCTCACGACGCCGATGGCGAGGCCGGTCATGAGCCGGTCGCTGTCGATCTGATCGGCGCGCTCGGCGACGTAGCGGATAAAGGCTCGTTTGGCGTCTGCGTCGGTGAGCAGCTCGGCGTCGACTTGGCTGCCCAGGCGCTCGAGCCTGGCGGTGATCTGGTCGTACTCGGCTTGGGTGGCGTGGTGTTCGAGCTGGTGACGAACGCACCCGGCGAAGTAGGAGAACAGGATAAAGCGCTCGTCGCAGGTGGCGGCGAACTGGCGCGACTGATGAAAGGCTGTGGCGCAGCTCGACAGGAGCGCCAGCATCACCAACCCTCGAAGTCGCTTGCTCATGGTGTGAATATGCGTGCCGGGCGAGCCTCAGCGCAAGCCGCCGCGCTTGTCTCGAGCGGTCGCCACCCTCTTACCCGAACCGGGGTGATTTTCGGGTGCGCGCAGGCTAGCTTGCGGCAAGGGGGTGGCGTCATGACCATCAAGGACTTCAAGCACGAGCTGAGCGCGTACGGTTTCTCCACCGAGGTGCGGGTGCGCCTGAGCGAGACGGACGCCGTGGGGATCGTCTTCTTTGGCACCTACGCCCACTACTTCGACATCGGCCGCATGGATTATTTGGCGCACTTAGGGCTGAACCAATTTGGCGGCGCCATCCGCGACCTGATCCCGGGCGCCGTGGTCGGGCATGAGGTCCGTTTTACCAGCCCCGCGCGGTACAATGACGTGCTCACCATCTTTGTGCGCGTCGCCGCGATCGGCAAGACCAGCTACACCTTTCACCTCAAGCTGATCAACAAGCGCACCCGCGCCTCGGTCGCCGAGGGCGCGCTCACGCTCGTGTGGATGAACGACGACCAGCAGCCCGTGCGGGTCCCGGATAGCTTCCGCTCGGTGATCCGTGAGTTCGAGGGCGCCGACTGACCGCACGCCGGGCTGCGGCGAGCCCGGTTAGTCGAAGCTGACCTTGACGCCCTCTTTGGCTTCCTCGTTGTTGACGACCCACTCGTCGCGGGCGCTGTGCCCGAAGGAGGCGGCGAACAAGACCGCCGGGAAGAGCTGCTGAGCGGTGTTGTATTCGGTGACCGAGTCGTTGAAGGCTTGCCGCGCAAAAGCCACGCGGTTTTCCGTCGTTTTGAGCTCTTCGTTGAGCTCGCTCATCTGCTGGTCCGCTTTGATCTCAGGGTAGGCCTCCGAGACGGCGTGGAGCTTCATCATGGCGGCGCCTAGAACCTGCTCGGCGCCAGCGAGCGCCGTGACGTCTCCCGTCGCCTTGGCAGCTTGGGCGATGCTGTGCGCCTCGTTGCGGGCGGCGATGACCGCCTCGAGGGTCTCGCGCTCATGCGCCATGAACTTCTTCGCCACCTCCACCAGGTTGGGGATCAGGTCGTAGCGACGCTGAAGCTGGACGTCGATCTGGCTGTAGGCGTTGTCGACTCGGTTCCGCAGCACGACCAGGCGGTTGTAGATGCTCATCAAGAAGGCGGCGAGGGCTGCAACGGCTGCCAAAACAACGATCAAGGTGAGCAAGCCGGTCGACATCTTTGAGGTCCTCCGCCTCTAGGCTAGGGCGATGCCCGGCGGCGCACAAGCTGTCTTCGTCCCCAGCGGGGCGCGTAGCGCACTCGCTAGGGTTAGGGTGTGGACCGCCGCAGCGTGTGGTACCAAAGGGGCATGAAGGTGGTCCCGTCGGACGTGGCGACCGCCGCCTCAAAGGCGACTCGAGAGTAGGAGATGCCGTGCCCGTCTTCGGGCATCCCAGCGTAGCCACCTTGGAAGCGTTCGCTCCACTGACCGGCGGGGTCGTTGACGGTGTAGCGCTCGCCGTCAAAGCCGGTCACGACGAGCACGTGGCCGGAGCCGGTGAAGTACCCATGAACGATCAGCACCTCGCCCGCTGCGGCGGCGCGCCGAAAGGCTTCGAGTGAGCCGTTGGTTCGGGTCTCGAGCCGACCGTCTAAGTTATGCTCTTGCGCGATCTGGTTGAACAGCCGACCGAGGTTGACGGGGCTCTGCGCATAGTCTTTCCCCCAGGCTCGTGTGATGTCGTCGGGCTGACCGCGCCAGCCGATGTGCGCGAGGACCATGGCGACGCTCGTGTTTTGACACGAAGCCCCTGGGTGCAGCGCGTTGTCGTACTGGTAGAAGTACGGGACCTGCGCTGCGCGGCGCTCAGGCGGCGTCGGCTGGGTCGCAGCGGCGTCGGGCGATCCCGCCTCGGCGGGTTGACCTGCCTCGGGGCTTAGGGCGTCGGCTACCGAGCCGGCGTCGAGGTCGCCCGCGTCGAGCGAAGGGAGGCTGGGCTGCCCGTGAGCCAGAGGCGGTTGCGCTGTGTCCGGGGCGTTCATGGAATCGGTCTGCGGTGAGCCGCAGCTCAGGCAGGCTGCCAGCCCGATCAGGGTCCATCTGCGCATCCATGTGCTCCGCGTTGTCGTCAGGTAAGGTGTTGGATGAACGCCCGCCTGGAGTGAAATACGTAAGCGGACGCTTGCCAGGATTCGATCGGATCTCATTGAGAGACACCAGAAGAGGTCAATGAGTTAGCCTCCGAATTTCGTTGATAATGAGATTGTATTATCAATAAGGAGGGGCGCTGATGACACGAGAGCACGTTGAAGCTCTTTGGAGGGGATGAACTGATGACGACTGACCAACCGCTCGCCGCCGATGTGCCACGGCTTCCCGTGACCGTCCTGTCTGGGTTCCTCGGCGCCGGCAAGACGACCCTGCTCAACCAAGTGCTCAACAACCGTGAAGGGCGCCGCGTGGCGGTGATCGTCAACGATATGAGCGAGGTCAACATCGACGCGGCGCTCATCGATCGGGGTGGCGCTGAGCTCAGCCGCACCGAGGAGAAGCTGGTCGAGATGTCGAATGGCTGCATCTGCTGCACCTTGCGCGACGACCTGCTCGAGGAGGTCTCGCGGCTGGCTCAGGAGGGGCGCTTTGACTACCTGCTGATCGAGTCGACCGGCATCTCAGAGCCGATCCCGGTCGCGCAAACCTTTACCTTTGAAGACGAGAACGGGGTCAGCCTGAGCCAGGTCTCACGGCTCGACACCATGGTGACCGTGGTCGACACCGCCAGCTTCCGGCGAGACTATCAAGAAGCCGAAGCGCTCCAGGATCGAGGCGAGTCACTTGGGGAAGACGATCACCGCACGGTCACGGACTTGTTGATCGATCAGATCGAGTTCGCCGACGTCATCGTACTCAATAAGCGCGACCTGGTGACCGAGGAGCAGGCGCTTGAGGTGGAGGCGATCGTTCGTGCGCTCAACCCGGGG
>JAYZBQ010000026.1:0-70175 GCA_036338695.1 Myxococcota bacterium | reverse complement strand
GAGGACTTCAACGACGTCGCCATGAACTGGGGACCGAGCTTCCGCCGCGCCGTGCGCGCCATTAAGTCGATGTCGTCGGCGCGCCGCAACGACGCGCCGCGGGCGCTCAAGACCTACGAGACCGACCTCGCAGCCGCCATTTTGCAGCAGGTCAAGGTCTACGCCAACACCACGCTCGCAGGGCGTATGAACGACGACACCCCTGACTACTGGGCAGGGATCCGCACGGCGGGTGTGAACGCCGTCAACACGGCGCGCGATCAGGGCTCAGGGCAGCCCAAGGCTGAGGCAGCCGCCGCAGCGTATGACAAGCTCGCCGCCATGTACGACTCGCGCTACAGCGCCGAGAACCGCGTCGGCGACACGCAGATCGCCATCGACGCAGCGATCGACGAAGACCTCGAGGACCGCCCTCGGGACGAGCTGATCGCTGCGCTCAACAACACCATCCGCTACGGGCTCAAGCTCGAGATCAAGTCGGCGCGTGACACCAACACGGCGGGGCGCACGCAGCTCGACGCGGTGCTGACCTCCATCAACCAGATCTCGCAGTGCATGGGCTCGCTCCAGAGCCAAGGCTTGTCAGATCACGACTTCACCGAGTGCTACATGGAGGTCGTCAAGATCGTGAAGAAGCTGCGTGAGGTGCAAGGGTCGCTGGTCGACACGTACACCTGGCGCGGGCTGCTCGGGATCGGCGTCTACGGGATGCTCGACATCTCGATCTACCACTCGACCAACTCGCTGGTGACCCGCGAAGGCGTGGAAGAGGACGAAGAGGCACAGGCAGGGATCGCTGAGTTCCGAGCCGGGCTCGCCGAGATCCGAGCTGGGAACGTCAAGGTGGCGCTGCAGCGCTACATCAACAACGAGTGTCGCATCATCAACCTGTACAACCGCTACTGGGCGGGTCCGGGTAACCCCCGCATCGACGGCACCGACGCCTGCGCTCGTGTCTGCGGTAACAGCCGGGTGGAAGAGGGCGAGCAGTGCGATGACGGCAACTTCACCGACACCGACGCCTGCACGACCCAGTGTCAGAACAACGTCTGCGGTGACGGCACGCTCTACCGCGGCCGCGAGGCTTGCGACGACGGCAACCGCGTCAACACCGACGCCTGCACCAACACCTGCACGGTCGCTCGCTGCGGTGATCGCATCGTGCGTACGGGCAGCGAAGAGTGCGACGACGGCAACCAGGTCAACGACGACAACTGCACCAACGAGTGCCGCTCGGCGCGCTGCGGTGACGGCATCCGCCAGGGCACCGAGCAGTGCGATGACGGTGACGACAACAACGACAACACCTGCTCGAACACCTGCCGTCTCAACGCAGCGACGATCGCCACCGGTGAGAACCACACGTGTTTCGTCAAGTCGAGCCGAGCGTACTGCTCTGGCTACAACGGCTACGGTCAGTTGGGCGACGGCTCGACGACGACGCGGACCTCGGCGGTTCAGGTGCGCAACCTGACGGACGTCAAGCAGGTCATCGCCGGCAGCTACAGCTCTTGTGCACTGAAAAACAACGGCACGGTCTGGTGCTGGGGGTACAACAGCTACGGTAACCTAGGTGACGGCACCACGAGCCGTCGCACCAGCCCGGTGCAGGTGCGCGGGCTCACGAACGTCTCGGAGATCGCCTCGGGGCGGATCCACAAATGCGCCCGTAAGTCAGACGGCACCGTCTGGTGCTGGGGTTACAATGGCTACGGTCAGATCGGTGATGGCTCGACCAGCAACCGCACCACGGCTCGCCAGGTGCGTGGTCTGACCGGCGCTGCGAACGTGACCGCCGGGGTCAATCACTCCTGCGCCCGCCTCTCAAACGGCGCCGCGAAGTGCTGGGGCTATGGCTATTACCACAACGTGACCAACACCTCGAGCCGCTCCTTCCGTTACACTACGCCGGTCAACGTCGGCAGCGTGAGCGGCGCGGCGGAGCTCAAGGCATATGGCTACGGGAATTGCTACCGGCGCAGCAACGGCACCGTCGGCTGCTTTGGCTACGGTTGCCATGGGCAGATGGGCGACGGTCGCACCAGCTGCTACAACTACGGCAACCGGTCGGTCTCGGGCGTGTCCAACGCCGCCGAGCTCGGTGGCGGCTACTTCCACATGTGCGCCCGAGATGGCGACGGCGTGGTCAAGTGCTGGGGCTACAACCCCTATGGCCAGCTCGGTGACGGCTCGACGTCGAACCGCAGCACGCCGGTGGCGGTGAGCACCATGAACGACGCTGTAGCCTTGTCGCAGAGCGGCACCGGCTGGCACAGCTGCGCTGCTCGAAGCGGCGGTACGGTCAGCTGCTGGGGTCGCAACAGCTACGGTCAGATGGGGACGGGCGCATCGGGCGGCAACGCAACGACGCCGGTCAACGTGATCGGCGCCGTGGCGGGCGACGTCGGCTTAGGGAACAGCGCCACCAACCCTGGGCGTTCGTGTAAGCACATCAAGGACACGCGCCGCACCAACAACCAAGCGGCGCGCACCGGGACGTACTTCATCGACCCGAACGGCGGGGCCAACACCGACTCTCGGGCTGTGTACTGTGACATGACCACGGACGGTGGTGGTTGGACCTTGGTGGCGAACACCTACGACTACACGCTCAACGATCAGTCCCAGGGCTACTACTCGAGCATCGCTAGCAAGGTGCCGGGCGGTCGTCATTACGGGATCTGGAACGGGATGCGTGACTACATCACCGGAAATTCAGACATCCGCTTCACCTGTAAGCTGGACAAGAACAGCAACAGCTACAACGTCGACCTGAGCTACTACAACATCCAGTGGTACCGGGAGATCACCAGCGGCTCTGACAGCAACAGCTGCTTTGAGGAGTCAAACGGTAGAGGCTACACGCGGCCTGCGCCGCAGCGGAAGAACAACCTGAACAACCAGACGCGTAATCGCGGCGATAACTGGGACTACGGTTACCTCGAGGGCGAGGATTACTGCGGTGACACGGGCGACTTTACGGTCGACTTCGACAACCGCGGCATGGACTCGAACCAGACCGACGGCACCGACTGGGGCGAAGACGACAGCTCCAAGAAGTGTGGCTCGAGCTACGGCGGTAGCAACGCCTCGTGGCAGATCTGGGTTCGTGATCGCGCCGACGGGATCGGCGGCGGCGGTGGCGGTGGCGGCGGGACGCGCTGTCAGCGGATCGGCTGGAAGCGCGGGCGTGACAACTGGAGCTGCCCCGCCGGCTGGCGTATGCCACGCCGTAATGAGTGGAACGTGGTCTCCCCTTGTGTGACTGCGAGCGACAACAGCCGCTTTGGCTACTACCGAGACGTTGCGATCTCGGTGGGCGGCTGCAACTGCAAGTGGAACGGTAGCTGGTGTGGTCAGCCCAGCATCGAGACGATCCGTCAGGGGCGCGCCTGCGGCGACTTTGACCAGCTGCATATCTGCGTTCGTTAGCGCCTATGGCGTAGCCTGATGGGCGAGAAGCCGAGGGCCTTGGGTGTCCTCGGTTTCTTCTTTTTTGACGTCTTCAGGGGTGGGCAGCGCCAGAGCCTTTGTGTACCGTCTGACCCACAAATCGTGAGAGCCCTGTTATGAGATCGATCCTCTTCGTCTTGTCACTCATCGGCGCCCCGGTCGCCCAAGCCTCGATCGCCGTGGTGTTGCCTCCGATCGCCCTAGGCAAAAAAGCCGACTGGAAGGCCGCGGGTGCGGTCGAGAAAGCGCTTGAGCGAGCGCTGGGCACGGACGCCGATTTGGTGTCGGTGTCCGCTGCGGCAGCCAAAGACAAGAAGCTCGGCGCCAAAGCGATCGGCTGTAAAGGCGAGTCGCCTTGCTTTGGAAAGTTAGCGCAGGCCTTCGGCGCGCAGCACGCGCTGGCGAGCTTGATCATCGGCAGAGGGCGCAGCCAGAAGCTGGTGATGGTGCTGGTAAAAGCCGATGGTACCGAGGTGGACAAGTTCTCCGGCAAAGCCGGTGACGCGGCGGCGCAGGCGACTCGTATGCTCTCAGCTGTGCGACAAGCAGCCGCTGCGGCGGCGAAAACCGATGCATCGGCTCAAGCCAAAGGCGGCGACTCGGAGCGAGACAGCGTGGCGGTGATGGGCTTTGCCGTGACCGAGCTCGATGACGCGGTGCGCGGGCGCTTGTCGGATGCCACCGTGCTCGGGGTCGATAAGCTTAAGCTCTTCGACGTGATCAGCGGCGATGACGTGCAGGCGATGTTGGACCAGCAGCAGCTCAAGGATGCGCTGAGCTGCGACTCGAGCTCGTGTCTGGCAGAGCTCGGTGGCGCCTTGGACGCTCGCTACATGATCAACGGTAAAGCGAGTAAATCAGGCGGCGGTCTTCGCATCACGATGACCCTGCTTGATGTGTATGAAGCGAAAGCGATCGCTCGTGATGCGCGCGAGATGGCGCTCGGCGCCATTGAGAACGACGTCCCGGGAATGGCCAAGAAGCTGTTCAACTCGATCCTCGCGACGCAGGGCGGTACGGTCCTTATCGGCTGCGACGAGATCGGCACCTCGATTTACGTCGATGGTGATCTCGTGACGACGGCGACCGGGCGCTTGTTCAAGACCCAGATCGCAGGGGGTACGCACCGGATCGAGGGCAAGAAAGAGGGCTTCGTGACCTGGGCTAAGGACATCGACGTGACCGCCGAATCCGAGCAGCGAATTACCGTCGAGATGCTGCCCTCACAGGACTTCTTGCGGGCGCGAATAGCGCAAGCCAATGGTCGCAGGACGATGGGGATGGTGAGCGGCGGCCTCGCCGTGGCGCTGGGCGCCGCAGCGGGTTACATGCAGCTTGAGGCGCAGAATCATTTTGAGAACGGCAAATCGATTATGCAGACGCAATGCGACGGGCCGTGCCTGGACGTCCAAAACACGGACTTTGATGTGGCTTGGTCAGCGAGTATGTCGAGCGGGTCGCTGAAACTGAACCCAGCGGCGCCCAATCTTGAGACCGCTAAGAGTAGCTACACGCAAGCGCTGGATGATCAGAATATGATGCTTACGGGCTCCTATGTCTCGCTCGGTCTGGCAGGCGTGTCGGCGATTTATGGCGCGTGGAGTTACTTTGGCGCTGAAGACCCGAGCCGCTGGGAGCGCTTCTTGATCGACGAGGCGCCGAAGCCAGCGCAAGTGGCGCAGAAGTAGCCAGCGAGGCTCTCTGAGCGATGTTTACGGGTTTGGTGCGGGCGCGTGCGCTGATCGAGCGTCACGAGGTGACGGGCCGGTCCGGGAGTCTGCTGCTCAGTCTGGCGCGCCCTGAGGGTTGGGATGACCTGCGCATGGGCGACTCGATCGCCGTCAACGGCTGCTGTCTAACGGTCATCGGCTTGAGCGCGACGCGCATGGAGTTCGAGGCGGGCAGCGAGACGCTCGGGCGGACGCTGCTGGGTCAGTTGACCGTGGGGCGACGTGTTCATGTCGAGCAGGCGCTTCGGCTCGGGGACCGCCTCGACGGGCATATGGTCACTGGGCACGTCGATGGGTTGGCTTCGGTCGTGGCGGTCACCGAGGTCCCTGGAGGGCGCCGGATCCGCTTTCGAGCGCCGATGAATCTGGTCCCGCTGCTGCCAGAAAAAGGCTCGGTGTGCGTCGACGGCATCAGCCTGACGATCGCCGCCGATGATGACGAGGGCTTCACGGTCGAGTTGATCCCTGAGACCCTCAAGGTCACGGAGTTGTCGGACCTGTCCGCAGGTGACTCGGTTCATGTTGAAGTCGACCCCTTGGCCCGCTACGCGGGGCACTGGTTAGAGAAGACCAGGGCGCTGGAGCGTCGAGGGGGGTCCTAGTGATGGACGAACGGATTGCGCGCGTCGAGGCGGCGATCGATGCCATGCGGAGTGGGCAGATCGTGATCATGGTCGATGACGAGGACCGTGAGAACGAGGGCGACTTGTGCATGGCCGCTCAGTTCGTCACCCCCGAGGCGATCAACCTGATGGCGAAAGAGGCGCGCGGCTTGATCTGCGTGACCTTGACCGCAGAGCGTTGCCAGCAGCTCGAGCTGCCGATGATGGTCGCGGAGCAGAACGGCTCGGTCTTTGGCACGAATTTTACGGTGTCGGTCGAAGCAGCCACGGGCGTCACGACCGGGATCAGCGCCGCGGATCGGGCGCGGACCGTCTCGGTCTGCTGTAACCCCGAGTGTGGTCCGGAGGACTTGGTCAAACCGGGTCATATCTTCCCCTTGCGCGCCGAGCCTGGTGGCGTTCTGGTTCGGACCGGGCAAACAGAAGGCAGCGTCGATCTGGCTCGACTCGCTGGGTTGATCCCCGCCGCCGTGATCGTTGAGATCATGAACGAAGACGGGACCATGGCGCGCATGCCGCAGCTCGAGTCCTTCGCCGAGCGCCACAACATGCCGATCGTCCAGGTGGCGGACCTCGTGCATTACCGCCTGCAAAACGAGAGCTTGATCGAGCGCGCCAGCGAGCGTGATGTCGAGACGCGTTGGGGGCGGTTTCGTGCGATCTCCTACGCCTCGAAGGTGGGGAGCCTTGAGATGGTTGCCTTTGTGCTCGGCGACCCGCACGACGACGAGCTGGCGAGAGTACGCGTGCACGCTGCGCGCCCTTGGACGGACACTTTTGGCGGCGGTGTCCCGGGCGCGACAGCCGACCTTGACCTGGGCTTTCGCTCGATTTTGGAGAAGGGCAGCGGGGTGGTCTTGTACCTGGCTCGACCGGTGCAGGTGCCGCTGTTGGACGCCATGGCAACGGGTGAGCAACCGCCAACTTCGGAGAACCTGCACACCATCGGTATCGGCGCGCAGGTGTTGCGCGACCTCGGTCTGAGCCAGATCGAGCTGGTCTCGCGGCGGCAGCTGCCGGTGCGTGGTGTCTCGGGGTTCGGCATCGACGTTGTTCGAATTATAGATCCACGGCAGCCGCAGAGCGTCTCTGAGGTGAGCCAGGTAACGCACTGAGTCATCGACTCGGACCGTGAGAGGGGTGTGTTGTGAACACGATTGAAGGATCGCCAAGCGGCGAAGGTCGACGTTTTGGTTTGGTGGTGGCGCGGTTTAATCACTTCGTCACCGAGCCGCTCCTTGAGGGCGCTGTCGCAGGTTTGAAAGAGCACGGTGTGCGAGACGAAGACCTGACCGTGGTGCGTGTGCCGGGGACCTTTGAGCTTCCGCCCGTAGCCTTGCGCATGGCGCGCTCCGGCCGGTTCGACGCGATCATTGCCATCGGGGCGGTGATCCGTGGTGGCACGCCGCACTTTGACTACGTCGCCGCCGAAGCGGCCAAGGGGACCGCTGAGGTCTCCATGCAGACCGGGCTTCCGGTGGCCTTTGGGATCCTCACCTGCGACACGGTCGATCAAGCCGTTGAGCGAGCCGGTGAGGGTGCGTCCAACAAAGGCTGGGAGGCGGCTGCTGCGGCGCTCGAGATGGCTGACTTGAACGCTCGGCTGGGAGCCGCTGGGCTGTGAAGCCCAAACTGCGCAGTCGGGCGCGTGCCGCCGCGTTGCAGATCCTTTATCAAATGGATCTCGGCACGGATGAAGACGAAGCGTATCAGCACGTCATGGACCACTTTGGTACGCCGCCGCTCGACTCGGGGTATCTGCGCCGCCTTTTGGATGGGGTCAGCAGCCAGCGAGAGGCGCTCGCCGAGCGGCTCGAGCAGGCGAACCCGCAGTGGCGACAAGATCGACAGGACGTCGTCGACCGAAACCTGCTGCTCATGAGCGCTTTTGAGCTGGTCGAGGGAACCGCGCCGCTCAAAGTGGTCCTTACGGAAGCCGGTTTGTTGGCTGAGCGCTACGGTTCCGATCGAAGCGCACAGTTTGTGCGCGGCACGCTCGGGCGCCTAGCTGAAGGGCTCACTGGTTGAGCGCCGCGGTGAGCGTGACGACGCCGTGGCCTGCTGAGGCGGGCGGCTTGGCGCTGCGGACGGTCGACTCCGTCGAGGGCTTCACTATGGTCGTCCCGACCGCGCGCCTTCTTGGGCGTCTGCCGACGCTTGCGGCTGCGCTCGATTGGCGGTTAGGCGGCCGGATCGCTCAGCGCGTCGCCGCCGAGCGGTTCACCGGTCAAAGCGGTGAGCGTCTGCTGTTGCTCCTGCCCGAGCACCCTTGGCCGGTCGTGGTCCTGCTCGGCTTTGGCCAAGACTTAGACCCCGAGACCTTCTCGGCGAGCCTTGCGCAGGTGCGCTCGCTCGGCGGTGGCCGGCGCGTCTGGCTCGACCCCGACCTCGCCCCCAAGGGGTGGCGCTCCGCAGCGCCTCAGTGGCTTCGGGCTGCGGGTGAGCGGCTGGTGGGTTTATGAGCGCTCATCGCCAGTTGGTTCAGGAGTTGTTGGCGCTGGCGATCTGCGGCGGGTCGCATCAGCTCGTGCTGAGCGTTGGCGACGACCGGTGGTCGTTGCCGGTTGTCGATGGGCGCGTGGGACCTCTTGCCGGCGCCTCCAACGAGCGGCTGCACGATCAGGAGCTCGCCGAGGAGTTGGCGATGATCAGCGCAGTCGACGGCGTCATCATCCGCCGAGAGCGGCTCAAAGGAGGGCGAGCTCAGCTGCGCTGGTTGAGCGCGTCGGCGCTGGCCAAAACGCTAGAGGATCAAACCGAAGCGTCCCGGCGCGAGGTGCTCGAGTTTGAGCACAAGGCGCCCGACATGGTTCAAACTATGGACATCCTCGATCGGCTCAGCGCTGAGCTCGTCAAGGCGGGAACGGCTGCCGAGGTGATCGATCAGTGCGTCGTCGCCTGCCGAGCCTTGTTCCCCTCGGCGATCATGCTCCACTGGGATGGCCAGGGCAGCTGGCTCGGCCCGCAGGGCGCTTTGATCGGCGCGACGGGGCGGCTGACGGATGCGGTCGAGCGGGGCACGTTGGACATCTTTACGCCCTGCGGGGAGGCTTACGAGGACCTGCTGGGGCGCCCCCCGCTGGTGGTCTTAGTGCCGATGAGCGGACGGATTGTCACCGCCATCGCCTGGGCGGACGACGGTGTGCAGTCCCGGCCTGTGGCGGCGCTGCTGGTGCAGCGGATGTGCCGGATCGCCCTGCGACATTATGAGCAGTCGGTGGAGGCGGGGCTGTGAAGGTGTTAATTTTAGGGGCAGGTCAGGTGGGTGAGACCCTCGCTCAGCGGATGGTGACCGAGCTCAGCGACGTGACCTTAGTGGACCGAGACCGTCAGCGCCTCGATCAGGTCGTCGAGCATCTCGACGTGAGCCATCTGACCGGCAACGCCGCGAGCCCTGAGCTGCTCAAGCGGGCAGGGATTGAGGACACCGACCTCCTGGTCGCTGTGACCGATGAAGACGAGGTGAACCTTTTAGCCTGTCTGGTGGGTGGGAGTCTGGCTCCGGGCTGCACGCTGGTCGCGCGTGTGCGCGACCGCGACTTCCACACGCACCGCGAGCTGCTCGAGCAAGGAGGCGTCCGCCTTGACGGGTGGATCAGCCCGCGCCAGTCCGCTGCGCGTGAGCTCGCCGAACTGGCGATTCTGCCTGGCGCGGTGGAGGTCAAAGAGTTTATCGATTGTTCGGTGCGGATGGTGGCGAGTCGTGTGCGCGCCAACTCGGCGCTGGTGGACAAGGACCTGGCGGGGCTTCGGCAGAATGGAGCGCTGGATGATCTGACGGTCGTCGGGATCGAGCGTGAGGGTTACTTTGTCCCACCCAAAGGGAACACCACCATCGGCTCCGGGGACCTGATCTTTGCGCTCGGGACCAAAGACGCCGCCAACGGGTTGCCGTCTCTGTGCGGTCATCACGCTCGGCGTGTGCGCAACGTCTTCATCGCGGGGGGTGGTCGGCTGGGTGAGGAGCTGGCGCAGATCCTCATCGATAAAGGGCTGCACGTGCGGCTCGCCGAGGGCAATTTGCGTCGCTGTCATACGCTGGCTGAGCAGCTCCCTAAGGCTGACGTCCTTAACGGAGACTGCACCGATCAAGATTTCTTGGTGGAAGAGCGGATCGGTCACGCGGATTGCTTTATCGCCTGCACCATCGATGATGAGGTGAACATTTTGACGGCGCTCCTGGCGAAGAAGCTGGGCGCCAAAGCGGTGTACGTCCGTGAGAACACATCGCATTACACGGCGCTCACCGAGAGCATCGGCGTCGACGCGGCCGTCTCCGTCCGGCACGCAGCGGTGGGTTCGATCCTTCGTTATGCGCGTCGTGGCGATGTACTGGCTGCGCAGCCCTTCGGCGCGACAGAAGGCGAGGTGCTCGAGGTGCGCGCTCGCGAGACCTCGCCGCTGGTGAGCGTGCCGATCGCTAAGTTGCAGCTGCCGCGTGATGTAGTGATCGGCGCCGTGCTCCGGTACGATCAGCTGTTGGTGGCGACGGGGAGTCTGCAGATTGAACCAGGCGATCGCGTCGTCATCTGCGCGCCCCAGCGGCGGATCGCCGATGTGCAGAAGCTCGTCGCCGTCGGCTTTGAGTTTCTCTAGCAAGAGGGTGGCCTATGCCGAGAGGGTCTGAGCTCACACCGGATCAAAGGCGACAGCGGTTGTTGACACGACTTCTTGGTGGGTTTTTGTTGCTGTTGTCTGCGGCGATGTTGCCCTCGCTCGTGATCGCATTCGCGCACGGTGAGCTCGACCGAGGGGCGTTCGCCGCCACGCTGATGCTGATCGCACCGACCGGATGGTGGTGTTTTCGCTACGGCCGATCGGTGCGTGGTGAGATCAGCCGGCGCGATGGTTTTTTACTGGTCACAGCCGCTTGGTTCATCTCGATTTTGATCGGGGCGATGCCCTTTTATTTCTTCGGGCACCGCGTGACCCTCGGGATGAAGGATCGAGGCGTCGTAGCGAGTTATCCAGCGCCTATGGGGCGTGCGGTTCATGGGCGCTGTGAGCTCGAGGGAGCGGGTGATCAGGGGGCTGAGTTCTGCAGCCTCGCCAACTGCGTCTTTGAGTCAGCCAGCGGCTTTACGACAACCGGCGCAACGATCCTCGAGCAGGGGTTGTGGACGAAGACGTACCGAAAGTACCCGCGCGATTTGCCGCACGGTCTCTTGTTCTGGCGAAACGTGACGCAGTGGCTCGGCGGGATGGGGATCATCGTCCTTGCGGTGGCGCTGCTGCCTCTCCTTGGGATCGGCGGGATGCAACTGTTTCGAGCGGAGGTGCCAGGTCCTACGGCGGCGAAGCTCGTGCCACGCGTCGGCGAGACGGCGCGCGTGCTTTGGGGCGTTTATGGGGTCGCAACCGCTCTGGTGACCGTTTTGCTTTTGCTCTCCGGTAGCGGACTCTTCCTGAGCGTGACCCATGCGCTGTCAACGGTTGCCACGGCTGGGTTTTCGCCGCTTGCGGCATCGGTTGGTGGCCTCGGTTCCGCTTTTGCGGAGTACGTCATCATCGCATTTATGCTCTTCTGCGGCGCCAACTTTGCGCTTCATCATCGCTCCCTCCACGATCGCCGTCTGGTTCATCTCGGCGACCCCGAGTTTCGCCTATTTGGTGTGATTGTTTTGGCGATGACGGCGGTGATGTTCGGCGCCCTGTGGTGGTCGGGGACGGCGACCGGATGGACGGCCTTTCGGCAGAGCCTCTTTACGGTGGCGAGCCTGGCCACCACGACCGGCTACGCCAACGTCGATTATGGGCTGTGGATCCCCTCTTTACCGGTGCTGGCTTTGTGTATCTTGGCGTTCTCGACTCTTGGCGGTTGCGCTGGCTCGACATCGGGCGGGGTCAAGGTCATCCGGCTGGCGCTGGGCGTGCAGCTGGCCGTTCGTGAGTTTTACCGCCTGATCCACCCACGCGGGGTACGACCGGTTCGACTCGGCGATCAGCGCGTGGACTACTCCGTCGTCGATGGGGTCGCTAGCTTCTTGGTTCTGTTCTTTATCCTCGCCTTGTTGGGTTCGCTCTGGCTGGCGGCTGAGGGGTTTACGCCGATCGAGAGCTTGTCGGCGTCGCTGAGCATGTTGGCGAATGTGGGACCGAGCCTAGGACAGTTTGGGCCGGCGGGTCATTACAACGCCGTCTCCGACGTGGGTAAGATGATGCTCTCAAGCCTGATGATCCTGGGGCGGCTTGAGCTCCTGACCGTGCTCGTCCTGTTGACACGGGATTTCTGGAGGTAGGGATGAAGCTGGACTTGCGACAGCTTGAGGCGCGCGGGCAGCGTTCAGCGACGATTGACGCTGAGGTGGTCCGCTCATGGTCCACCTCGCTCGGCCTCGAGCCGAGCGATTCTGCGCAGCTAAGCGTGACCTATGAGCGGCGAGGCGCAGGGCTTCGCATCGACGGAGTGATCGCTTGTTCGGTCGAAGGACACTGCGCGGTCTGCGGCGGAGCCGTGAAGGAGCCGCTCGAGGTGGCGGTGGCGGCGACGTTTGTTCGAGAAGGAGACCTCAAGGTCGGCGCCGATGACCTGAGCGACGAAGATGGCTTGCCCGGGTGTCTGCTTTACGCCGAGCAGATGGAGGAGGAGGTCCTCGTCGGCGACGAGGTCGATCTGCGGCCCTGGTTAAGGGATGAATGGCGGCTGGGCGTACCTCTGGCCTTGCGTTGCCCCGATGAGGTGTGTAGGGAAGCCGCCGCTTCGAGCCAGAAGGAGACAGTGGATCCCCGCTGGGCTGGACTCGCTGCGTTACGCGATAACTTACCCGGAGGTGAGTGACATGCCTGTACCTTACCGTCGCAAATCGGCTTCCCGTGCGCGTATGCGCCGCTCCCACGATGCGCTCAAGGCCGTCGGATCGACCGTCTGCTCGAACTGTGGCGAGCCCGTCCTGCCGCATCACGTCTGCCGCGCCTGCGGTTTCTACAAAGGGGAGCAGATCCTCGGTGTGGACGCTCAGGCTGACGCAGACCAAGAGGTCGAGGCTGCCGCCGAGTAAGGCGGCGCTCTTGGTCTGGACGTGAAGACCAACACACCGTTCATTGCGCTGGATGCGATGGGTGGTGACCATGCACCCGGCCCCATGGTCGCAGGTGCGCTCGATGCAGTGCGTCTCGATGGGCGCGCTGTCGTGCTTTTTGGGCGTCGTGAGTCGCTTGAGCCGCTCCTCAAGGGCGTCGACTATCCAAGGGACCGTTTGCGCGTCGTGCATTGCCCTGATCTGGTGGCGATGAACGCCAAACCCAGCGCCGCCATGCGCCAGAGCGAGTCGTCGATGGCGCGCTGCTTTCGAGCGGTCAAAGAGGGGGACGCCGTAGCGGGCGTCTCGGCGGGAAACAGCGGCGCCACTATGGCGCTTGCGCTCCGATACCTTGGCAGGATCAAGGGCGTGACGCGCCCGGCGATCTGCTTGACCATGCCGGGGAAAGGCGGCCCGCGGCTCTTGCTCGATGGGGGCGCCAACACCACCTGCACCGGCGAGATGCTGACTCAGTTTGCGCTCATGGCGGATTGCTATGCCAAGGCTGCGTTTGGGTTGACGTCACCGCGCATCGCGGTGCTCTCCAATGGTGAGGAGGAGGGTAAAGGCACGGAGCTGACCAAGGAGGCTTACGAGCGGATTCAAGAGACCTCGGTGAACTTTGTGGGCTACTGCGAGGGGCGGGACCTCTTTACGGACGCGCTCGACGTGATCGTCACGGATGGCTTTACCGGGAATGTGGCGCTCAAGACCCTCGAGGGAACCGCTCGCTTTATTGTCGGACAGCTCAAGGTAGAGATTGAAGGCTCGCTGCTGGCGATGGCAGGCGCCATGCTCGCCAAGGGCGCGTTTGATGCGCTCAAGGGGACGCTCGATCCGAGCCAATACGGGGGCGCTCCGTTGCTCGGTCTCAACGCCCCCGCCATCATTGCGCACGGGTCCTCGGATGCGCTCGCCGTCCGCTCGGCTTTGCGCGTGGCGTCGCGCTGTGCAGCGCAAGATCTTACCGTGCAAATTGAGTCCGCTCTGAGCCAATTGACTGCGTAATCAACGCGCAGTTGACAGCCGACGCCGCTCACGTTCGACCGAGGACACCTCGCGGGAGCGTTCACATGTACCGAAGTCGAATTTTAGGGACAGGGTCCTACCTGCCTGAGCGTGTCATTACGAATCACGACCTCGAGAAGTTGGTCGACACGAATGACGAATGGATCACCACACGAACGGGTATCCGCGAGCGCCGCCAGGTGGGTGATGGTCAGGCGTGTTCGGACCTTGCGCTCGAGGCTTCGCGGCGTGCGATCGCTGATGCGGGCATCGACGCCTCTGAGATCGAGATGGTCGTGATCGGTACCGTCACCAGCGACATGCCCTTCCCATCGACAGCGGTTTTGGTGGCTCAAGCGCTCGGCTTGAAGTGCTGCGCTTTTGATCTGTCGGCTGCGTGTTCCGGCTTCATGCACGCGCTTGCGATGGCGGACAACGCTGTGCGCACAGGGATGATCAAGAAGGCGTTGGTGATCGGCGCAGAGGCGCTGACGACGATCGTGAACTGGGAGGATCGCGGCACCTGCATCTTGTTCGGTGATGGCGCCGGCGCAGCGATCATTGGAGCCACCTCAGCCGATGATCCGCAGGGGCTGGGGCCGATTCACCTGCACTCCGACGGCTCGCTCGCCGAGGAGCTGTGCATCCCTGCAGGGGGCAGCCGAACGGAATTGACCGCTGAGCTGTTGGCGCAAAAGCAAAACAAGGTCCACATGACCGGCAACGTCATCTTCAAGCACGCCACCCGCAACTTGGCGTCGGTGGCGCAAGAGGCTCTCGACTCCGCTGGCTGGTCTGCTGAGGACGTCGATCACGTGATCGCGCATCAGGCGAACTTGCGCATCTTGGATGCCTGCCTCAAGCGTTGTGGGATGCCGAGTGATAAGCTCTTCGTGAACCTCGATCGTTACGGTAACACCTCGGCTGCGAGTCTGCCGATTGCCCTCGATGAGGCGCGCCGAGAGGGGCGCCTCAAATCCGGTGACAAGCTTCTGTTTCTAGCGCTCGGCGGCGGGATCGTCTGGTCGGGCGGGACCTGCACGCTGTAGGGGGAGTAAAGACGATGACCACCGCATGGATTTTCCCTGGGCAAGGTGCTCAGGTTGTCGGCATGGCGCAGGATTTAGCTGAGCGTTTCGCTGAGGCGCGAGAGACCCTCGCCGAAGCCGATGAGGCGCTCGGTTTCAAGCTCAGCGAGCTCATGGCCGATGGGCCGATGGAGACCCTGACGCTGACCGCGAACACGCAGCCGGCGATCGTCGCCCACTCGGTTGCGGTGGTGCGCGTCCTGCGCGCGGCTGGTTGCGCCGAGCCGCTGGCGGTCGCTGGACACAGCCTCGGTGAGTACAGCGCGCTGGTCGCCGCTGGCGCGCTGAGCCTGACGGACGCGCTCCGGGCGGTGCGTGCGCGTGGGACTTTTATGCAGGAAGCGGTGCCGGAGGGTCTCGGTGCCATGGCGGCGGTGATCGGACTCGACGCATCGAGCGTGCGCGAGGTCTGTGAGCGCTTGAGCGCCGAAGGTGCGCTGGTCTGCGCTGCGAATTTCAACGACCCGACGCAGACCGTCATCGCAGGGCATCACGCCGCCGTCCACGCAGCCATGCCCGCCCTCAAAGAGGCGGGCGCTCGCAGGGTGCTTCCGCTGCCTGTATCGGCGCCATTTCACTGCCCGCTGATGGCGCCGGTTCAGCCGCGCCTGAGCGACGTCCTCGCTGACGTGACCGTCAGCGCACCCGCCGTCCCTGTGGTCGCAAACGTCGACGCGCAGACGCATCGCGCGGCGGCAGAGATCACCCCGCTCTTGGTTGAGCAAGTCTGCGCGCCGGTGCGTTGGGTCGAGTGCGTCGAGGCGCTCAAAGGCGAAGGGGCGACGGAGCTGCTCGAGCTCGGACCCGGGCGAGCGCTCGCCGGGATGGTTCGACGAATCGACAAGACGCTGCCGACGACGAGTTTGGGGACGGCAGAGCAGATCACCGCTTATCTGGAGGCGAACGCATGAGCATCGCATTGGTCACCGGCGCGAGCCGGGGAATTGGGCGCGCCATCGCCTGTGCGCTGGCGCAGTCGGGTCACCACGTCATCATTAACTACGCAGGCAACGAAGCCGCTGCGCAAGAGACCTTAGCTGCGGTGGAGGCGACCGGCGGGACGGGGCAGACGCTGCGCTTTGATGTCGGCGATGAAGAGGCGGTCACCGCCGCCATAAAGTCGATCTTAGCCGAGCATGGCCGCATCGACGTGTTGGTCAACAACGCGGGGATCTCCATCGACGGTCTGTTGATGCGCTTCAAGCTGGATGACTGGGAGAAGGTGCTCGCCACCAACCTGCGAGGCGCCTTCCTAACCACCAAGGCGGTCGCGCGGCCGATGCTCAAGGCGCGTCAAGGTCGCATCATCAACATCGGGTCGGTGGTCGCCGCAGCCGGGAGCGCGGGTCAGCCAGCTTACTGCGCGGCCAAAGCCGGGCTTGAAGGCTTGACGCGCAGCAGCGCGAAAGAGCTCGCAAGCCGCGGGATCACGGTCAACTGCGTGGCGCCTGGCTTTGTCGATACAGACATGACGCGCGCCCTGCCGGAGGCGCGTCGTGAAGCCATCCTCGGCGAGGTGCCCATGGGGCGCATGGCGAGCCCGGATGAGATCGCTCAGACGGTCGTTTTCTTAGCGAGCGCGGGCGCGGGCTACATCACCGGGCAAGTGCTCGGCGTCAACGGCGGGATGCACGTCTAGCGTGAGGCCTGACCGCTAGGCCGTCTTTCGCTCTTTGTATTGGAGCTGGGGTGCGCCTTCGCCGTCGATGACGCCGGCGGTGATCACGCAGCGCTCGATGTCAGCCTGGTAAGGCACCTCGTACTCGATATCGAGGAGCGCCGACTCGACGATGCTGCGCAAGCTGCGAGCGCCGCCTTTGCGTTCGACCGCCACCGAGGCGATGCGCTTGAGCGCCTCATGCTCGAAGTCCAGCATAACCCCTTTCGCCTTGAACAGCTTCTTGTACTGCCGGACCAACGCATTCTTGGGCTCGGTGAGGATGTGGATCAGATCATCCTCGCTCAGCTCGTCGAGCGTGCACAGGATGGGGATCCTGCCTGCAAATTCGGGGATCAGCCCAAACTTGATGACGTCCGCTACCTGGGTCTGCCGGAGCAGCGCCGTCAGTGAGTCAGACGCTCGCTCTTGCGACTCGGCGTCCGAGCGAAAACCGATGACGCGCTTACCGAGGCGAGCGCTGATGATCTGCTCGATCCCGGTGAAGGAGCCGCCCACGATGAACAGGATATTGGTGGTATCGACCGTTGTGCTCTCGGTGGCGGCACCGTTCCTGCCGCGGTTGGTGACCTGGACGCGTGTGCCCTCGATCAGCTTGAGCAATCCCTGCTGGACCCCTTCGCCCGAGACGTCGCGTGACTCACCTTGGCTCCCGCCTCGGCGGGCGATCTTGTCGATCTCGTCGATGTAGACGATCCCGCGCTCTGCCATGCTGGCGTCGCCTTCTGCTGCGTTGAGCAGGTTGGAGATGATCGACTCGACGTCTTCGCCGACGTAGCCAGCCTCTGTGAGGGTCGTCGCATCGGCGACGGTGTAGGGGACGTCGAGAAAGCGCGCCAGCGATCGGACGAGGAGCGTTTTTCCCGTGCCCGTTGGACCGACCATCATGATGTTCGATTTCTCGATCTCGGTCTCGGCGTTGCGGTCCTGGGTGATCCGCTTGTAGTGGTTGTACACGCCCACGGCGAGCGCCACTTTGGCGCGGTCTTGCCCGATGACGTACTGGTCGAGGTGCCCCTTGATGGCGCGCGGTGAGGGGGGCACGAGCTCGACGCGGGCGCTGTCCTCGATGATCCCGAGGCAGTCGTGGATGCACCGGTCGCAGATGTAGACGCCCGGTCCTGCGATCAGGCGCTTGACCTCACTCTGCGGTGCTCCGCAGAAGCTGCACACCAACTCTTTGCTCTGCGACTTGGGGCTCAAAGCGATGTTCCTCCGACGGCGCCACTGTTAGTGACAAACCGTTTGACGTCCACAGTTTTTCCCGCCTGCTCAATCTTTCTTGCTCTCCAACACTTTAGCCAGCGGCGTGCTCGCCGCAACCGATAAGGCAGATGACGGTCTTCAGGTCGTTGACCTTGTTTGCCGGCCTCGCTAAGGACCGACACCACGGGGCGACGACGAGCCCCCTGAAAACGATAAGGATCTGCCATGAGCAACGAAGACCCGATCCTCGACGAAGAACAAACCTTTGCCGAAGAAGAAGAGGCGTGGGGAAGCCGCAAGGAGTCCAACGTGGGCGCCGGTACCTTCCTCGGCTCTGTCATTTTGGTTGCCGGGCTCGGTGGCGGCTTGGTGTACATGCAGTACGCCGACTTGCAGCGGTTTGAAGCCGCCCAAGCGAAGATCAAAGAGGCGATCGAGGTGCTCGATAACGACGGTAGCTTTGGCGCCGTCAACCGCGCACGCAAGGCGTTCAACGACGCCCTCGTCGAGGTCAGCGACGACGCCATCGCCACCTCCAAGCTGGCGTTGCTTGAAGCGCAGAGCCTCCTGCATGATGGCGACGCCGAAGCCCGAACCCGTGCGCTGGCGGCGCTCGAAGTGGCGGAAGCGAATGGTTTTGAAAAGGGCGAGCGATTCGCTGCCCAGGCGCTGCTCGACTTGGCGGACAACAAGCCGGACAAGGTGATCGCTGATCTCAAGGCGATCTTCGAAAAGGGCGGTAACTCCGGGGACCTCTTCTTTGTCTTTGGGCTTGCGCAGACCATGCGCGGCGAGGCGGGAGCGGGGGCCGAGCAGATCCGTAAGGCTGCAGAAGCGGCGGCGAACAATGTTTGGTTCGCCACCGCGCTCGCCGAGGCGAGCTACCGCGCCGACAACCTGACGGGTTCGATGAAGGCGCTGAGCACCTTGACCAGCGGCCCTGCCAAGAAGAAGCGGCTGCGTTATCTAGCGCTGCAGATGTACTACGGCTTGCAGTACGGCAAGGACCCCAAGGGGACGCTGCCCAAGTTCAACGAGGTCGAAAAGCGCCTCAAGAAGGCTGAGAAAGACTTCAAGAAAGTCGGCGGAGAGCTCAGCGCCGTGGGGCAGGCAATCGTGGCGAACACCTACGCAGAGGCCGCCTACCGCAACGGCAAGTTCGACGACGCACGCAAGGCGCTGGCTAAAGTGGACAAGGCGATCGCCAAGCTGAAATCACCGCTCGTGGTCGCTGCTGAGCAAGCCAAGGTCGGTTACCTTCGCGGCCGTCTAGCGCTCGCCGAGAAGGACCTTGCGGGGGCGGAGAAGCACCTCGTCAAAGCGCTGACCAAAACGGACCCGCTGCACTCGGCTCGCGCCGCAGGGGCGCTTGACGCAGCGATCAACGCTCAGGCCTACGACTTGGCCGACAAGCTGCTGCGCATCTATGAAGACGCCAAGTACCGCCGCGACGGCAAGAAGCTGGCGGGTAAGGACCGCAACCAGATGGTCTCCGACGATTACGATCGCTTCGTCTGGAAGATGCAGATTGCGTTGGGACGTGGTGCCGCAAGCAAGGACAAGAAGACCAAGGCTCGCCTCGCTGATGAGATCCTGAATGAGAAAAGCGGCTTGGTGGAGAAGGCGCTGTCTTCGAACACCCCGGGGAGCGCTCGCCGCACGCTGAACCTCATGAAGGCGAACGCCATGATCCTCAAGGGGGACAAAGGCGCAGCCCAGAAGGTGTACGAGAACTGGTTGGGTAACGAGCCCAAGCAGATGGCGCGGCCCGACACCCAAGAAGCACTCGCCAACTTGTACATCGCCCACAAGAGCTGGTCCGAGGCGGAAGCCGCTATTCAAAAGGCGGGCAACCTCTATGCGGGTCAAGGCTACGATGTCCACACGACGCGCCGCGTCTACCGGCTCTATGCCCGCTTCTGGCGTGCTAAGGGCGACAAGCGTAAGGCCAAGGTCTGGCAGGATAAGGCGGACGGCAAAGGCTGATCGCATCGGCTGATGTCCGAGACAGCGACGAGAGGCCTGGCGCCTCTCGTCGTGCTTTTTTGCGCCCGTCTGGCATGCTCACCACATTGACCCTGCGGGTCAGCGCAGGCTACCTTGCGGCAGGAGGCGCTACTGGTGAAACCTCGGCATCTGCTTTTGTCCCTTCTCGTGCTCACCGTCATGGCTTGTGGCGGCGGCGGTGGCTGTGGTGGCTGCGCGTGCCTCGAGCCGCTTGAGGGCGGGTTTCCAGTCGACGAGCTCGCCAACAGCGCGGGGCAGGTGCGCTTGACGGGCGCCGGGCTCGATTTCATCGAGAGCAACATCAACCCGATCTTGGGCAGCTTTGTGGGCATGACCTGCCCGGACGGTGAGACCCCGTGCCCCCGTGACGCAAGCTGCTCGGACGGTCGCTGCGTGCGCAATGGCGAGCCGATCTCGACGATCGGGTTTCGGGTCCCCCCGACGAACAGCAGCGGCGCCCGCATCTGTCAGGGTGCAGGTCGGCGCGACTGCAACGTGTACATCGACATGCGCAACGTCGAGATGAACCCGGTTGAACCCGACCGAATCAACGTCGAGGCGCGGATGGACATCAGCTCCGACCCGATCAAGGTTAGGTGGTCGTTTATCCGTTGTGACATGACGGTTCGAGCGAACAACAAGCGCGTCGGAGTGCCGCTGACGCTGCGGGCGGACAACCCCCTTCGCCGCATGGCGATCGAGGTCGGTGACCCTGAGTTCTCGATCGACAGCAACGACGTGAGGCTCTGTGGCGGTTTGAACTGGCTGCGTGGCGTCATCATCGGGCTGCTGCGCGGGACGATCAACGACTCGCTAAGCGACGCCATCCGAGACGCCGTCGACGAAAACTTGTTCCAGAACTGTGACAACGGATGCCCCGATAACACCGAGTGCTCCGAAGGGTATTGTCGTTTCCCGGGTGGCGCGAAGGTGCCGATCGCGCTCGGGGTCGAAGGGCGGCTCGACCTGAGCCAAGCGCTCGAGGGGCAGGGACCCGACGGTCTGCTGGCGGGTGAGGTTGATATCGGTTTGGTTGCGGGGGGTACGACGGGTACGCGTGGCGGCGGCGTGGAGGTCGGCTTGATGGGCGGTGCGCGCGCTGAAGAGCCGTCAGCCTGTGTCCCAGCGCTTGAGACAGCGATCCCTGAGATCAGCCCGGTTCAGTTCAACGACTCGGCAGATCGGCGCTGCGAAGGCCGCGACAACGAGTGCGGCGATGGGAACACGTGCAGCGAAGGGTACTGCCTGGACGGCGAGGGCAATCGCGTTCAGATCCCGTTTCATGTCGGCTTTGGCTTGGCGCAGCAGTATATGGAGCAAGCCTTGTTGGGGTTCCATCAAGGGGGCGCGCTCTGCATCAAGGTGGGCGCTGAGCTCTCCGAGCTGATCTCATCGGGGACCTTGAGCCTGCTGATGCCCTCGATCAATGAGCTGATCGCCGGGCACCAGCCGTCGCCCGCGCCGATGCGTCTGAGCTTGGTGCCGAGGGCTGTGCCGTCGCTCGAGATCGGCGCTGGACGCTACGAGATTCAAGACGGTGAGCGGGTCATGGTCGAGCCGCTCATGCACATCAAGGTGGACGACTTAGCGATCAACTTTGAGCTCATGATTCAGGAGCGCTTCGTTCAGGTGGCGACCATCCTGGCTGACTTGAGGGTTGGGTTGGGGCTGACGCTTGATGGTGACAACAACCTGGTGCTCGCCATGAGCGACCCCGGGTCCTGGATCGCTGGAGTTGAGGTCCAAGACGCCAAGATCTTGCTGGAGTCGGAAGAGGAGATCGCTGAGGCGATCCCGGCCCTCCTTGAGCTGGCGCTGCCGCTGTTGTTGGGGAACCTCGACAGCGCGTTTGCGCTGCCTGAGCTTGGTATTTTCAATCTAGCGGTCGACTCGATCGGCGGTATTCGCCCGCGGCCTGAACCGGGCGAGGACGGTCTCGACCGGTTCGATTTCTTGGGTCTCTTCGCATCGCTGGGGATCAACAATGGTCAGCCGAACACCCTTGAGGTCGGGACGCGTGCTGAGCTCGTAGAGGTCGTCGACGGTCACACCGAAGCCTACCGGGTGACGCATCCGGGCGCGGTCTACGTTCCGGAGGTGAAGGTCAAGCTCGGGCTGACCGGCGCGGGAAGAACGGGCTATGAGGTCAGCTGGCGGGTCGATGATGGCTTGTGGCGAACGGCGCAGCCCGCCGATGACGGGCAGGTTGTCTCGCTGCGGAGCCATGTGCTGAGTCTTCAAGGGCATCACCGCATCGAACTGCGCGGGCGCGTGGCGGGCAACCCAGCCACAACCGATCGGACGCCGGCGGTGCTCGACGTCGTGATTGACACGGAGCCGCCGAACTTGAGCGTGCAGCGCTCGGGTGAGCTCCTGACCGTCTCCGCCTGGGACCGCGTCTGGAGCGCCGATCAGCTGCGCATCGAGCTCAGCGCCGATGGTGAGGTGATCGCTGAAGGGTTCGGCGCGCTGGAGGCGCCGTGGCCGGCTGACGCTGCCCGAGTCACGCTGCGCGCTGAAGACGGCTCCGGGCGTGTTGCGCGGCAAATCCTCGCCTTTGATCAGATCGATTCGCTCGAGCCAGCGGACTTGGCCGGCGGTGACATGGCGCTCATCGATGCGGGTCAAGGGTGTGGCTGCGGCGCAACCGATCTGAGCGCTTTGCTTTGGCTGGTGCCGCTCCTCGCGCTTCGTCGCCGCCGCAAGGTCGTTGCGTGAGGGTCTGGACCGTCGCAGCGCTGCTGGTGACGACAGCCTGCCAGAGCGATGAGCTCGTCGGGCCTGCAGCGATCGTCTACGAGGTGCAAGGCCAGGACTCGGTCCGTGTGCGCAACGCAGGCGGTAAGGTCACCCGAGCGGTCGACCTGGTGTTTCGAGCCGGATCTGCCCAAGCCATGGGGTGTAAGGTCGTCGAGGGCGCAGATGATGGCGTCTTTGTGGGCGCCGAGAGCGAGCTGGTCTCAATCACTTTGAGGAACTTTGCCTCGGGTCAAGAGATGATCGCTCGTTGCGACGCAGGCACCGATCTTCGCTACTTCCGCGGTGAGATGAGCGGCGGCGAGATCAGCGCGTACGAAGAGGCGTCCGAGGTGCCGTTTCGGAGGACCTCCATGTTGTGGGTGGTGTTCCTCGGTGGCATCGCTGCGCTCATGCTGCTGAGCTTCTTCGTCGCGTTGCTCCTCGACCGCCTTTTTGGGCGGCTCGGCGAAGCCTGATCGCTAGCGCGGGTCCTCACAGAAGAACATGAGGCGGCTGCCGCAGTTGACGTCGTTCCAGCGACCGCTCGTCGTCATCTGCACGCAGTCTTCATTCCCGTTCCAGTCATTGGGCTCCCCCCGGTTCCAGTTGACGTAGCCGCTGGTACGGCTGTCCCAGACCCAGAGGTCTTCCTCGCGTTGATCACTCAGTCCGATCCAAGGGCTGGTGCGGTTCGAGGCTTGAAACAAGATGGCGTTGTCGCGTTCATCATCGATGGTCACCAGGGTCATCCCGGCGGTTTCGCAGTGATCGGCAGCTGCTTGACGCGCACGCGGCTGCCAACACAGGGCGGTCCGGCGCGGCCGCGTCTCGACCGCCTGACAGCCGCGTGGGAGCGTCACCGTGGCTTGCTCGCGCTGACAGTCTGCGTCGCAGCCGTCGCCGTTTCGTCGGTTCCCATCATCACACTGCTCGCCCTCTTCGATCAGGGTGTTCCCGCAGATCGGCTCTCGGTCGCTCAAGGGGCCTTCGATGACCAGTTGGTAGCGTCCACCTCGTGAGTCGGGGTCGAAGTGACGAACGCTCACCGCGTGCTCGGTCTGCGCGTTGAGGCGCTCAAGAATTTCACAGTTTTGACGCGAGCCGCTGTTGTCGTTGGAGTAGAGGGGGCGCCCGTCCGCCGTGTAGAGTGCGCAGAAGGTGTCGACGCGTCCTTCGGTGGCGATCCGATACTCGCCGCGCCCAGCGGTCCGGAACACGAAGAAGTCGATGTCCTCCTCGTAATTGATAACGCCGGCTGTTTGCGAGTTGAGCGGAACGTTTGTCCCGAGGCCCATCCTGTTGGCGTGATCGTCTTCGCGCGGCGGGCTCGCTGCGTCGGCTCGGCCGTTTACAGGGCCCGCCTCTGCACGCCACGCGCCGCCATCGGGCCGATCGGATGGGAGCGCTGACGCGTCGCTCGCAACGGGCGGGGTGCTGGCGCCGGTGTCACCGGGCGTCGCCCCCTCCAGCCCCGTCGCTGCATCAGCGAGCAGGCTCGGCGTTGCGACGTCGACGCCACACGCCATCAGCCCCATCAAGCTCGCCAGTGAAACCGCTCGCATCTGTACTCCGCTCGAGACACCTTATCCAACCCGCGAGCGTTTGTCTGTAGGTGCCCGCAGCCATGCCTAGAATGTGATCAGCTCAGCGCCACATGAGATCGTCGCAGTGGGGCGACTCCCCTTGCTCAGGGTCATGCTTCCGCACCCCGCGCGGCTCGTCGCTGGCCAGCTCGTTTCATCGCAGCGACCGGGGCTCACCTGCCCCGAGCCGGTGCTCAGGACGGTCGCGGTACGCGACCAGCGCTGCACCACCTCGGGCGTGGGGTGACAGTGGTCGTTGTTGGTGCCGAGGCTCATCACTGCGAGGCGCGGGCTAAGGGTCTCGACCAGTCCAGCGCTCGAGGACGAGCGTGAGCCATGATGAGGCACCTTGACGAAGGCCATGGCGCCCAGCTCCCGGGTCACGAGTCGCTCAACGTCTGGCGTGTTGAGTCCGCCACCGGTCAGGTCCCCGCCAAGCCACCCGCACCAGCCGTCTAAGCAGACGGTCAGCGTCACCGAGCGAGCGTTGGCGTGCGCTTGCGCCTCCTGGCTCGCAGGCTGCGTGACGGTGGCGCCGCCGGCGCTCACCGTCGTGAGGCGGAAACCGCCTGGCAGCGTGATGGCGTCACCTGCTTGCGCAACGCGGCGTGGCAACCGATCGATCGTCAGCGCGTGGAGCGTGCGCGCCGTCTGCGTGGTGCGCTCGCTCAAGCTGCCGTCCTCGACGAGCGCCCCCACGATGACGTCGTCTGCGCTCCCGATGAGACCGTCGGGTCCCTCGAGCAGCTCGGCGAGTCCGCCGATGTGGTCGGCGTCGGTGTGGGTGAGGATCACCTGTTCGAGCCGCTCGATCTGATGGTGGCGAAGGCGCTGTCGCAGCACCTCGGCGCTACCGCTCGGGCCGGTATCGACCAAGTACGCCTCTCCGCTCGGCGCTCGGATGATCACTGCGTCACCCTGGCCAACGTCGACGAACTCGACGATGAGCTCGGCGGGATACACTGTCAGCGTGGCCCCGGTCGATTGGCCGTCCAGCGCCAGCGGGTAAACCCCCTCGCTCAGCGCCGGCAACTCCACGAATGAGCCGCTTGTTTGGTGGCGAATGAGCAGCTCGAGTTCACCGATGCTTGCGGTGGTGTAAGCGCGTAGGTCCTGGCCAGGACCCAGGCTGATCTCGATTCGATTCGAGCCGGTGTCGGGAACCGCCGCAGGGCTCAGCGTCGCCTCAAGCGGCGAACAGCCCCACAACAACATCCCAATCCACAAGCCGCTTACTTGCCGGCGTCGGACAATCGTTGCAGTGTCTGCCCATGCGTGTCGCCAACTTGAGTACATGGTTTATCCTCGTGGTCGCATTGAGTCGGCACGCGGCTGCTGCTGGCCCTGAGAGCTCGCCGACCGATACGATCACGCTGCATCAAGGGCTGGTGATCGCCACGACCGCCGATGGGCTCTATCAGTGGAGTGGCACAGATTGGAAGCTTTGGCACGCTTGGAGCCTGCGCGGGGTCAACCGTGAGGCGATCGAAGCGCCAGAAAATGAAGAGCAACTTGAGAAGCTTAGGGCCTTTGATGAGGTCGTCGAGGAGTTGGTTCCAAGCTACGGTGAGACGGCGGCGCTGAGAGCGGCAGCCGACCTACTTGGCTACGACCGCCCCAAACCCAAGCTGCGCTTTGAGGGCACGCAGGAAGCGAACGCGCCAAGTTATCGCACGGTGCTCTCGGCGGTTAGCTCGCGCGGCTGGTTCTGGGCGTGCACGGTCGACGGCGTGATGCGTGCCGGCGCGACGGTGCGTCGCCTGGGTCATCTCGGGAGCGCCTGCTACGACCTCGTCGTCGGCCCAGGGCTCTTGGTCGCCGCCACCGAGCGCGGATTTTATCGCCTGATCCGGCCCGGTGAGTGGACTCGAATCAGCGGCCCACTGCCCGGTCTGCTGACAGGCCTCGCGGTGCGGCAAGGGGTCGCCTATGCCGCGACGGGCGGTGGTATCTACGAGCTCGCCGAGCGTCCGATTCGGCGCTCGGGTGTGATCGCCGAAGCCTTCGGTTCATTGGACGATCGGCTGGTTGTGGTTCGTTCGGGCAAGGTCTCATCGCTCGATGAGCAAGGACAGGTGCGACCAAGCGGCAAACAAGTCGCGGGCGCCGTGATGCGGATCGGCGACGACGACTTTATCGTCACGACCGAGGAGCTCTGGCGCCAAGCTGGCGAGACCTTACGCTGGGTGCCGATCCGTCCGACGGACGGCGACCTGCGCGGCGTCTTGGATTACGGTGGGCTCTGGCTCGCGACAAGCACGGGCGTCGTCTTACCCGAGCGACTCGCCGAGGATCAGATGCTGGCGAGGCTGGGTAGCGTCCTGAGCGCACGGCGCGCAGTCGCCTTCTCCGATCGGACGCAGCGGGCGCTGGCGCAGCGCGGGCTTGAGCTGCCTACCGAGGACCCAGCCTGGGCGACCTGGTTGCCTCAGGTGACCTTCTTGTTTGATCGCAACGCGCGGCGCGGCGTGGGTGTGCGCGACCTGGAAGCGCTCGCCGATACGCTCGATGTCGACCCGGAAGATTTAGACCCGGACCTCGTCGACGCCGAGCGCGAATGGCGCAATGACCTCGTCGACGCAGGCTGGCGAGCCCTCGTCCAGCTGACGTGGCGACCCGCACCGGCGCGCGTGGCGCGCCAGCGCACGAGTCTTGAGTCTCTTCGGCTCTCGACCGTTCGCGAGCGGCGGCGGGTGAGCAAGCGAGCTGCTCGCTCGCTCGCCGGCTATCTCGCGGCGGAGCGCCGCCTCATCCTGCATCCGCCGCGGACCCTCAAATCCGCCGTTCATCGTTTGATTCGAGTCCAGACCAAAAGAGCTCTCGTCGAGGGCTTGCTCAACCAGGAGATCCCGTGAGATCCATCACTTTTCTATTCGTCATCGCCTTCGCTGCGCCGTCTCTCGCCGACGACCCGCAAGGGGCAGCTCAGGAGATCCTCGCACGCTTTGACCATGAGCCGAACGTGCGCTCCGTCCAGCGGCGCGCCATGACCTATGCGCACGCCGAGCCAGCCAAGGTTGCCTCATGGCGTCAGCGAGCCAGGCTCTCGAGCCTTCTCCCCGAGGTGCGCGTAGCCGTTGACTACGACACCGACTCCGACGACACGCGCACCTTCACCTCGTCGACGAGCGAGCCGCGGCAGGTGGTCGGCGCCGATGAGAAAGTGGGCTACGAGCTGCGCGCAACCTGGGATCTCAACGAGGCGGTCTTCAACCGCTCCGAGATCGCCCTGAGGCGTGCGGTGGTCAACGCCTCGCGTCAGCGGGACAGCCTGGTCTCGGAGGTGACGAAGATCTACTTCTCGCGCCGGCGAGCGCAGGTCGACTTGTTGCTCGCCGAGGACATCAGCGCCAAGGAGCGCGTCAAGCAAGAGCTGCGCATCGCCGAGCTGACCGCCTATCTGGACGGTCTCACGGGCGGCTGGTTCTCGAAGCAGATCGTCCGGTGAAGCGGCTGATCCCTGCGGTTGCGTTGCTGGCAGCCTGTATCGACACCGACCTCCCGCCGATCGATCTGGTCGGTCCGGAGTTGGCGTCCGTTGAGCCGTCGACCGGGACCCTCTTACCGCTCGACCCTTCCATTCGGATCGTCTTTAGCGAGCCGCTCGCGCGGCAGACGATCGAGCCAGCGCTTGGCGGTCAGTCGGGTACGGTCTTGTTGATGACACGCTACAAGCTCGATGATGACGGACGCCCCGAACTCGACGAGGCCGGTCAGCCAGAGTCGAACCTGAGCCAGGCGATGATCACCGACCTTAACGCCGGTGACGACGGGCTCGATGCAGCCAGCTACTTTGCGCGCTGTGTCCCGAGTCGAGTGACCTTACTCGACGATGAGCGCACGGTGCTGTTGCAGCCCATGGAGACCCTGCGGGCGAACACCGAGTACATGGTCGTGCTCTCAAGCGTGATCCGCGACGCTGCCGGGAATCGCCTCGGGTCGCCGCCGACGCCCGAGCAAGAGCAGGGTGAGGGCTTACCGCACGTGATCACGGTATACCGCAGCGCAGCCGGTCCTCCGTCGGTCATCGGCGCGGATTTGCCTGGTTTCACCACGGAGTTTCCGAACGGTAATGTGCCGACCAATCGGCGGGCGCTGCGGCTCGAGTTTGACCGTACCATGCAGTCGGTCTCGGCGGGGGATGTACGGCTGGTGCTTGGGGACAACCTCGCCTCGGTGGACCTCGACGCAACGCTCAGCGGCAAGGTCCTGTCGGTCACCTTACCGACGCTTGCTTCGGCGCCGAGCCACCGAGGGCGCTGCCTCGAAGCGGACGACAGCGATTACCTGTGCCCGACGAGCGACTACGCCATCGTCGTCCAGAACATGCGCGACCAAGAGGGCAACCTGATGGAGCAAAATCGGCTCGCTTTTCGGACCAGTGCGGGGCCGGATAACCAGGCGCCACAGCTGATCGGTCAACCCGAGCTGGTGGCGGGCGAGACGGAGGTCTTGGTGCGCTGGCAGACGGACGAGTCGAGCAGTACTGAGGTGGTCGTGATGGGTGACTCGGACCAAAGCTTTTGGGGGGCGGCATGCGTCGGCAACCCCTGCCAACATGAGGTTCGCCTGACCGGGCTGAGCATCGGTCAAGAGCTCACCTTCTTCTTGCGTTCCAAGGACCTGGCGCTCAACTCGTTTGAGAGCGAGGACCTACGGGTGACCACGATCGATCTGCCGGACGTCTCGATCACGGAGGTGCTCGCTGCCTCGGGGCGCGACCCGGACAACTCGGGCGAATTCGTCGAGCTGCACAACTTTGGCCAAGAGCCGATCGACCTCGGAGGGTGGCACGTGCAGCGGGTTGGGAGCACCTCGCGCATCGACCTTCCCGAGGGGACCCGTATCGCAGCGGGCGGTTATCTCCTACTTGTCGGAAATGGCTTCGCCCTAGCGAGCTTTCCGGGTCTGAGCGAGGCGAACTTGATGCGTACGGACTCTAGCAAGCTGTTCAGCTTTGGTTTGTCCAACTCGGACCTGACGATGGCGTTGATCGATGACGCCGCCCGGACGCTCTCGCAGACGCCGCGGCTGGTCTCGGTGACCGGCGAGTCGAAAAATCGCGAACGGCTCGACGCAGACACCTTCTGCAACGCAGCGCCGAGCCCGCTGAGTTGGTCGGCGAACAGCTGTCCGTGACGCTCGCCGAGCTCGACGTAGCGGCCGCCTGCCGCCTGCTGGCTCAGGGGCGGGCGGTGGCCTTTCCGACCGACTGCGGCTACGGGTTTGCGCTCGACCCGTTTCACCCGGAGGCGGAGGTCGCCATGGCGCAGCTCAAACCCGGGCGTGATGCGCCGGTGGGTTTGATCGCCGCCGACCGGAGCCAGGTGGACCCGTTGGTCCATCGCTGGACGCCGATCGCTGAGCGCTGCGCTGCGCTGTGGCCGGCGGAGCTGACCTTGGTGTTCGCGGCGGCGCCTGGGCTCCCAGCGATGGTCGTCTCGACCGTTGGTGGCGTCGCCGTGCGGGTGCCGGCGAGGTCTCAGACAAGGGCGCTTGCGGCAGATTATGGCGGTCCCCTGACAGCGACCAGCTTGAACCGTTCGGGACAACCGCCGGCGCGGCGACCGGATGAGCTTGAAGCCTTTGGTGGGCTCATCGCTGGGTACCTAGCCGGCGAGACGGGCGATGAGCCGCCGAGCACGTTGGTCGATGTCTCAAGAGAGACGGCGACCATTTTACGCCACGGCTCGGTGAGCCTGCCATGGCGCTGACACCGAGCCAGCTTGAGCGCTACAGTCGGCAGATCATTCTCCCCACGGTCGGTGGGCGTGGCCAGGAGGCCCTGCTGAACTCAACCGTCGCCTTGGTGGGATGCGGCGGTCTCGGCTCGGCCGTCGCCCTTGCGCTCGCTGGCGCTGGCGTCGGTCGGCTGGTGCTCATCGATGACGATCGCGTCGAGCTGAGCAACCTTCATCGACAGCTCGCCTTCGTTGAGGCGGACCTCGGCGCGCCCAAAGCTGAAGCGCTTGCGGGCGCAGTGCGTGCGCGAGCCGACACGGAGTTGCTGGTCAGGCAGGCGCGGATCGACCGGTCGAACTTCTCGTCGCTCGTCAGCGAAGCGGACCTCGTCGTTGACGGTTCTGACAACTTCGCCACGCGCTTCGCCGTCGCGGACGCCTGCGCTGCGCTTGGCTTAGGGCTCATCACGGGCGCGGTCACCGGTCATTCGGGTCAGCTCTTCGCACAAGCTCCCGGCGGCAAGCCATGTTACCGCTGTTTATTTGAGCGCGAGCCGGAGCAAGCAGCGTCCTGTTCGGCGGACGGCGTGCTGCCCGGCGCAGTCATGACGATCGCTGGGATGATGGTGCAGTGGGCGCTGTTGACGTTGATGAATCGCCAAGAGGTTCCCTACGGGCGTTTGCTTCACGCCGACTTGGCGCGCGGGCAGTGGCGCTCACTGACGGTTCGGCAGCGGCCCGATTGCCTGTGTTCCGACGAAAAACGCCAAAAACTCGCCGAGTATGGGGGTCCGGGGTAGACGTCATCGGAGCCTTAGCCTAACACCATCTCAAACAGCGTTTAGGTGGATCTGGAGAGTCATGAGCGAGCACGCGAAACTAACGTACAAGGACCACTCGGTGGACATCCCAGTGGTCATCGGTACCGAGGGCGAAATCGGACTGGATTTGGGAGCGGCGAAGCTCCGGGATAAGACCGGCATGGTCAGTCTCGACGTCGCCTTCAAACACACCGCGTCGACCCAGTCGGCCGTGACGTTCCTTGACGGCGCGAACGGGATCCTGCGGTACCGCGGCTACGCCATCGAGGATCTCGCTGAGCGTTGCAGCTTCCTCGAGGTCTGCTACCTCTTGCTGCGCGGTGAGCTGCCGAACGCAACCCAGCTCGATAGCTACCGGCGCGAGCTCAACCGCCACACGCTGCTCCACGAGGACCTCAAGCGGTTCTTCGACGCCTTCCCGAAAGACGCACACCCCATGGGGATCCTGTCGGCGGCGATGGCGGCGCTGTCGACCTTCTACCAAGACGGCGACACGGAAGATCCCAAGGCGGTGGAGTTGGACATCTACCGCTTGCTCGCCAAGCTGCCGACGGCGGCGGCTTTTGCGTACAAAAAGAGCCAAGGGCAGCCCTTCATCTACCCTGACAACTCGCTGCGCTATCCGGCGAACTTCCTGCGGATGATGTTTTCGTTTCCGACGGAAGAGTGGCTGGCTGATGACGACATCTGCAACGCCCTCGACACCTTACTCATTTTGCACGCCGATCACGAGCAGAACTGCTCGACGTCGGCGGTGCGCTTGGTGGGGTCCGGGCATGCGCCGTTGTACGCCTGCGTCTCTGCAGGGATCAGCGCGCTGTGGGGCGCTCGTCATGGTGGCGCCAATCAGGCGGTGCTGGTGATGCTCGAGGAGGTCCGGCGCGCCGGCGGAGACGTCAAGAAGGCGGTCGAGAAGGCAAAAGACAAGAACGATCCGTTCCGGCTCATGGGTTTCGGTCACCGGGTGTACCGGAATTTCGACCCTCGAGCTCGGATCCTCAAGTCGAAGGCAGACCTCGTGCTCGACAAGCTCGGGATCCATGACCCGCTGCTCGAGATCGCGAAAGAGCTCGAAGAGGTGGCGCTGGCGGATCCGTACTTCGTGGAGCGGCGGCTCTACCCGAACGTCGACTTCTACTCGGGGATCATCTACCGAGCGCTCGGTATCCCGACCGACATGATGACCGTGATGTTCGCCATGGGACGCCTCCCAGGTTGGATCGCCCACTGGAAAGAGATGCGTGAGCAAGGGCAACCCATCGGTCGACCGCGCCAGATCTACACGGGGCCGAACCACCGCGCCTTCATCCCCCTCAACGAGCGGTAGTACGCTCCGCTTACACCCTACCAGGGGAGTTGAATCATGAGTTTATTGGTGGTTGGTTCGGTGGCTTTCGACACCGTCGAGACCCACGCCGGCCGGCGTGAGGGGGTACTCGGCGGCTCGGCGACCTTCTTCTCGACGGCGGCTTCCTTCTTCACGCCCGTGCGCCTCGTGGCGGTCGTGGGTGAGGATTTTCCCGAGCGGCACGTGGAAGAGCTTGAAGCGCGCGGTGTCGACACCGCCGGGCTTCAGCGTCAGCCGGGCCAGACCTTTCGCTGGGAGGGTCGCTATGACGACCTCAACGAGGCGACGACGCTCGATACGCAGCTCAACGTCTTTGAACAGTTTCAGCCCGAGCTGCCGGCAGGGTTTGAGCGCAGCGATTATGTGTTCCTCGCCAACATCGACCCCGTCCTGCAGGGGCAGGTGCTCGATCAGATCCGCGCCCCGCGGTTGGTGGCGCTGGACACGATGAACTTTTGGATCGAGGACATCATCCCCGGCAAGCGAGCGGCGCTCGAGGCGGTCGTTGCTCGGGTCGATCTCCTGTTCATCAACGACAAAGAGGCGGAGCTTCTAAGCGGCGAAGACAACGTCGTGAAAGCGGCGCAAAAAATCAAAGAGATGGGTCCGAGCACGGTCGTGATCAAGCGCGGTGAATTCGGCGCCCTGATGTTCTCGGAAGACGGCATCTTCGCCGTCCCGGCGATGCCGCTTGAGCGAGTGGTTGATCCGACCGGCGCAGGCGACTCCTTCGCTGGCGGTTTCATGGGCTTCCTCGCTGCGAGCGGGCGCGTGGACGCAGAGGGTATCCGGCGTGCGGCGGTCGCTGGTTCCGTGACCGCAAGCTTCGCCGTCGAGGACTTTAGCCTGGACCGCCTGAAAGCCCTCGATAAGGGGCAGATCGCTGAGCGCTATCAAGCCTTTCGTGATTTGGTTCGCATCCCTGAATGAGCTCGCCGGCGGTCGATCGGATCACCTCGACGTACCGGGTGATCTACGGCGACACCGATCAGATGGGCGTGATGTATTACGCCAACTACCTGCGCCTTTTTGAGATCGGGCGCAACGAGTGGATCCGCGCCTCGGGGATGCCCTACGGGCGTTTTGAGGAGCAGGGCATGATGCTTCCGGTCACCGACGTGCGCTGCCGCTATCGGCGCAGCGCGTGCTATGATGACCTGCTCGAGGTCGAGTGCTGGTCGGAGCGTCTTGGGCGCGCCTCGATCTCGTTTGCTTACCGCGTGCTGCGGGGCGATGAGCTGCTGACGACCGGGTCGACGACCCACGCAGTCCTTGACCGCGAGACCGCCAAACCCAAACCATGGCCGAACGAATTGTACCGGGCGCTCCAGGCTTATTGCCAGGGCGCTCAAGGAGGGCTCGCCTGATGGATAGAAACCTTGCGCTCGAGCTTGTCCGCGTGACCGAGCGCGCCGCCGTGGCGTGCGCTCGCTGGACGGGTAAAGGGAATAAAGAAGCCGCTGATCAAGCGGCGGTTGACGCCATGCGACGCGCCTTTGACGGGATCGCCATCGCCGGCGAGGTGGTGATCGGTGAGGGTGAGCGCGACGAGGCGCCCATGCTCTTTATCGGCGAGCGAGTCGGGCGCGCTGCGCCGGGTGACCCTGAAGTGGCGATCGCTTTAGATCCCCTCGAGGGCACGAACCTGTGCGCTTTCGGAAAGCCAGGCGCGCTCGCTGTGATCGCGATCGGGAACAAAGGGTGCCTGATGAACGCCCCGGACTCCTACATGCAAAAGATCGCAGTCGGTCCTTCGGGTAAGGGCTGCATCAGCCTTGAAAAAAGCCCTACAGAGAACCTCAAGGCGGTAGCCAACGCGAAGGGGTGCCAGGTCGAGGATTTGACGGTTGCGGTGCTCGAGCGCCCGCGCCACCAGGCGATGATCGATGAGATCCGAGCGGCGGGGGCGATGGTTCGCTTGTTCAGCGACGGCGACGTCAACTTTGCGCTCGCGACGTGCAAAGAGGACAGCGGCGTCGACGTGTTTATGTCGACCGGGGGTGCCCCTGAGGGGGTCCTCGCGGCTGTGGCCATGCGCTGCCTTGGTGGCGATTTTCAAGGGCGTATGGCGTGGCGTAACGACGAGGAGATCGAGCGCGCCCGGGTCATGGGTTTCTCGGAGGAGGACCTGACGCGGATCTGGAGTTGTGAGGAGATCGCCTCGGGGGATGTCATGTTCTGCGCGACCGGCGTGACGGGCGGGCCGATGTTGCCCGGGGTCGACTTCTTCGGCGGAGGCGCGACGTCGCACAGCTTGGTTTTGCGCAGCAGAACAGGCACGATCCGTCGCATCGAGACGATCCACGATTTTACCCGTCGCCCCATGGAGTAGTTATGGCTGTTGCGAATCGAAGCGTGATCATCAACGTCACCCCTGAGCAGTTCTATTCGGTCGTCGCCGATTTTGAGGCTTACCCTGAGTTCTGTAACGACGTCGAGGCGATTGAGGTGCTCTCCCGAGACGGGGACTCGGCTCGGGTCCTGTTCACGATCCGCGTGGTGAAGTCGATTCAGTACACGTTGAATTTGGTGGGGAGACCACACTCTGAGCTGAAGTGGACGCTTCATTCGAGCAAGTGGTTTAAGCACAACAACGGTGGCTGGGACATCAAGGATCTCGGCGACGGTCGTATTGAGGCGAGCTACGGCGTCGACGTTGGCGTCGGCGTCTTTGTCCCCAAGGCGATCACGCGACGCATCGTTGAGCTGACCTTCCCTGCCATGCTGAATCAGTTCAAGAAGCGCGCTGAGCAACTCTTTCCCAAATGAGTGAAGCCCTCGCGCAGGCGATGTGCGAGCGCTTTCAGGGCGCGGGTCATCGCGCCGTGGTCGCAGGAGGTTGGGTCCGAGATCGGTTGTTGGATCGACCTTCCGGCGATCTCGACATCGCGACCTCGGCTCGGCCTGAGGAGGTGATGGCGCTGTTCGAGCGCGTCTATCCCACAGGCCTGCAGCATGGAACGGTCACGGTCGTGATCGACGAGGCGCCGGTTGAGGTGACGACCTTTCGGCATGAGTCGAGTTACACCGACCAGCGGCGGCCGGATTCGGTCCGCTTCGTCACCGAGCTCGAAGAGGATCTCAAACGCCGAGACTTCACCGTCAACGCCATCGCTTGGGACCCCCTGACAGGCGAGTACGTCGACCCCTTTGACGGGATGGCCGATCTTCAGACGCAGACGCTCCGGTGCGTGGGACGGGCCGATGAGCGCTTCGCAGAGGATGCCCTTCGCTTGCTGCGCGCCGTGCGATTTGCCGCCACGCATTATCTGATGCCTGCGCCGGGCCTGGAGGAGGCGATGAGGGCTCAAGCGGCGGGCTTGCGCCAGGTGGCGTGGGAGCGGATCGAGCGTGAACTTTCGCTGCTGCTTGAGCGTGCGCAGCAGCCGAGCGTTGGTTTGAATCTCGCGCTGCGAACGAGCCTCCTTGAGCACGCGCTGCCCGAGCTGTTGCCGCTTGTCGGTCAGGCTCAAAATCAGTTTCACGCGTACGACTGCTGGGACCATACCCTCGCCTGCGTGGACGCCGTACCTGCTGGTATGACCGACATCCGCTGGGCTGCGCTGCTCCACGACCTCGGCAAGCCACCGAGCGCCGAGCCACACCCTGAACGAGCCGGCGAGTTCCGGTTTTTTGGTCATGAACAGATCAGTGTTGAGCTCGCTGAGCAGGTCGCTGCCCGCTTACGCTTCTCAAAGGCTCGACGTGAAGCGGTGCGCGCGCTCGTGGCGACCCATATGCTGCATCCTAGCCCCGAGTGGGGCGACGCCGCGATTCGGCGCCTGCTGCGCAAGGTCGGGACCGACCGCCTTGACGCGTTTCTCGCGCTCAAACGAGCCGACATCACCGCCAAGGGGACCCCCGACGTTCCGCAGCTGATCGAGGGGGTGGTGGAGATCGAGCAGCGCTTACGAGCCGAGCTCGCACGCGGCGCGGTGTTGGCGCGTAAAGATCTGGCGGTTGACGGCACAGCCCTTTGTCAGGCGCTCGGGCGCGCCCCCGGCCCCTGGCTGGGTCCGGTCTTGTCGGCGCTGCTGGACTGGGTTCTGGAGGACCCTGATCGCAACACGCTCGAGCGACTGCTCGAGCGAGCTCAGGAGCTGGCGTCTGCCGAGATCAAGGCTTCGTCATCTGGCGGCGCTGGCTGAGCTCATGCCCCTCGTAGAATCGCTCGGGTAAGTCGCCGAAGAGCGGGACCTCTCCGAACAGGATGTCGGCGTACATCACGAAGTCCCCGCGTAAGCTCCACAGGGGGTATTGGAAGGTAGCAGGGCGGTTCTTCTCAAAGATGAAGTGACCAACCCAGGCGCTCCCGTAGCCGATCACCGGACAGATCAAAATCAGCGCAAGCTGACCGGTCACAAGAGCGAGGACGAACGCGCCAAGGACTCCGGTGGTGCCGATGAAATGCAGCAGCCTGCACGCCCCGTTGCGGTGTTCGCTCAGGTAATAGGGATAGAACGCCTGGAACGATTCGAAGCGGTTCAAGGAGCCTCCTGCGGCGGGGTGTTTGGGCGTCGCTCGAGCGCACCGTGTTCCAGCACCAGCGCGGTACCGGCTGCGTCATCTTGAAGCAATACCGGCGCGCCGAAGCGAGCGAAGTTCAGACCGGTCGCGGTGACCCAGATGCGGCCGTCCGCCGGGTTGCGCGCCACATGGATCACGCCCGGCCGGTTGGCTGGCTTGAGGACGGGACCGCTTGCCTTGGGGTGGACCTCCACCTCGAGCGAGACGTGGTGTTCTTGACCGCGTCGATAATGAATGCGCTGATCGAGGGTGAGCAGTCGCCGAAGCTCGACCGCATGCGAGGGGAGGCTGTTTTGGCTCCGGGCGCGATGGATGGTGTCGTTGATTTGGTCCACCGCGTCTTGGAGGAAGTAGTCAGGGTGGGCGGTCATGGACCCCGCCTGGGTCGGCAGCACACCGTAACAAACGGCGAGCCACAAGAACACGCCGGCGCGCAGCCAGCCGCGCCGGACGGGGACGGTCGCTGCGAGGCCGCATAAGGCGAGGACCAGCGCCCAAAAGATCGGGATCGGCTCACCGAGGTAGTAAGCCCACTCATCGGCGCGCCCAAGTCGCCACCAGTCGATCAGGCGCCCGATCGCCACGACGACGGGGGCGCTGAGCCACAGGGCGCGTGCGCGCTGACTTGCGGGATCGTTCATGGGGCGTGAGTAGGGGCTCACGGGGGGTGAGGTCCAGACTGGATTCGCTCAGCGCTTCCGCATATGACCCATAGGGGGGGCAGGCGCAGCGATGCGAAGAGGTGGTTTCACGCTGCTTTTGGCGGCTTGTGCGCTCGGGGAGTCCCAGGCGCCGGCGCCTACACCGCAGCCCGTCTGCGCAGAGTGGCAGCGTGCGCTCGAGGCGACCCAGCGCGTGCTCGACGAGCGATCACTTCAGCCGCTCGGCTTGTTGCTCGATCCGATGTTGCTCACCGGGCGTATCGATCCGGAACTCGCAGCCCTGATGGAGGACCCGCAGGAGGTCGAGTTATTCCTTGGGGGGGACCGCTTGAGTCCGGCGTTTCGGGCGGCGCTTGCGCTCGTGGATTTGCACCCGGCGAGTGAGCTGATCGATCCGATCCTCGAGTGGCTGCAGGGGGAGCCCTTGGACACGAGCGCTCTGGGTGAGCTGGCGACCTTTCTCGTCAGCGATCGTGAGCGCCTCGCGGTGGTGAACCCTGTGCGAAAGATGCTCAGCGACTGCGGCGAGGGCCGCCCGCTCGCGCAGGCGATCGCCGACGCAACGGGCTATCAGATGAGCTGTGGTTCGACCTTGGTGTGCCTCGCCGAGCAGCTCGGTGAGCTCGCAGCGGATCCTGCCTTGAGCGAGGCTTTATCGAGCTTGACGCTCGAGGGCGAGGAGGGGCGGAAAGCCTTTGGGTTGTTGGTGGCACAGATCATGAACGCAAGCGCTCAGCCTGCCTTTGATGTGGCGCAGACGCAGGGGCAGCTTCGGCAGCTGTTCGAGGAGCGCTTGCCCGAGTCGTCCTTGGCGCGACTGGACCGGATTTTGTCGGTGGTGGACGAGCACTTCTCGGACCCCCAACGCCGCGCAACCTGGAGGCAGGTGGTGACCTGCACCGAGCGCCACGACCCGACCTACGCGGTCTCGGGGTTGGTCTATGACGTCGTGATCCGCGAGGAGCTCGAGCTCGCTTCCTTGTTGCCGGCGAACTCTTCGGACGCGTCTGCGTTGGTGACGCTCAATCAGCCCTTACACCACGTCGCGCAGAGCTTGGCGGAGGAGGACGGGATGCGCTTAGCGCTCAACGCCGCCGTCGAGCCGATCCTGACCGGCTCGGTGATGAAGCTGCTCGTCGAGACGCTCGACGCGCCCGAGCTGAGCGCAGCCCTTGACGCCTGGCTCGCTTGGTTTCGCCAGGAGGGTCCATGCGAGTCGCGCTAGTCTTCCTGACCTTGTTGGGCGGCTCGGCTCAGGCGAGCCCGCTCGAGCTCTACGGGGTAGGCCTTCGAGGGCCGGCGCGCGGCGTCGCCAACATCGCCGGCGCACGCGACCTTTTTGCGACTTTTTCCAACCCCGCGGGGTTGATGGATATCTCGCGCATCGAGTTTGCGGTGACCCATCAGATCAACGCGCCGGGCGTCGACGTGGCGCTGGATCGCCCGGGAGCGCCGCTGGCTCCGGCTTTACCTGAGACCTTCCAGAACACCGCCGCAGGTTTCGCCGTGCCTTTGTCGGGGCGGCTGGCCGGCCGTGCGAGTCTCGGCGCCCTGCTCGAGGTCCCAAACGGTCTTTTGGTGCGCGCTCGCAGCCTCGATACGCGCCGGCCGCACTGGTATATGTACGACTCCTATCCGGATATTTTTATCGCTCAGATGGCGCTCGCCGTCCGGTTTTTTGACGGATTTGATCTGGCGTTGGGCGTTCACAACAACAGCGGCTTTCAGGGTGCGATTACGGCGCAGATCGACCTGACGACCAACACCTGGAACGAGCGAGAGATCGACTTCAAGTTCACCGGGCAGTACGGTCCGATGGTGGGGCTCCGACTCGCTCATGAGCAGCTTCATTTTGGGCTGGTTTATCGCTCGCCGCTGGTGATGAGGTTTGCCACCCCAGCGGGGCTCACGACCGCCGAGTTGGATGCGGGGATGCACCTCGATCTGTCGGGGTCGACGCATGTGTTACCGACCGTTGTTGGTGCTGGCCTGGAGTGGCGCTCGAGTCGCTGGAGCGTCGAGCTAGCGGCTCAGTGGAAGCAGTGGTCAGTTGTCGAAGACCCGTCGGTGGATCTGGCGATCGATATCCGGGGCCAGGACGCTGAGTCCCTGGGGTTAGGTAACGCCCTTGATGTCCCAGACCCGAACGCTCAGCCGCGTCAGAGTCCGGGTTTTCGTGATACGTTGAGCGTCGGTCTCGGTGGTAGCGCCTGGTTGAGCACTGCGTGGGAAGCGAGCGCCGGCTACAGCTTCGTCCCGTCACCGATTCCCGACCAGGTTCATCACACCAACCTGATCGATCATGACCGGCACGTCTTTGGGTTGAGCGTTGTGACCCGACGCCTCGAACCCTTCGGTGTGTTCACGCAGCCGCTGACGGTGGGACCCTCGATTCAATGGAGTCACCTCGCCTCCCGGCGCGCCGAGAAGGCGGCGGGGTTGTCGGATCCGGTCGGTAGCTGGACCGCCACTGGCCACGTCATCAGCGTCACCTTGGGCGTGCAAGGCGCCCTTTAGCCAGACAGGAACCGCCGCTCGACCTGCGCCCTTGCATTCTTTGAGTAATTGGTCCAACCATTTGGTTGAACCAATTGGGACGATCGTGCCGTCATGATGCAGACAGTCAGTGATCAAGTCGCCGAGCGCCTGCGCGCACAGATCGCCGGAGGCGCTCTAGCGCCCGGGGAGACCCTGCCGGCAGAGCGTCGACTTGCGGAGCAGCTTGGTGTCTCGCGTGGGTCGCTCCGAGCGGGGATTGCGCAGCTGCAGGCGGAAGGGCTCCTCGAGGCGCGGCACGGGTCCGGAACACGGGTCTGCGCCGACTTAGACCGGGCGCCGCTCGACTGGCTCTCGTGGGTCCTTGCGAGCGAGGACCTGGCGCCCGAAGAGGCGATGCTGGTGGTCAGGCAGTTGGTGGGTCTGCGCCGCGTCGTTGTCCTGCACATCCTCGACGAGGCGCTCAGGGTCATGAGCTCGGACCACGTGGCGAGGTTGGAGGCTCTGGTGACGCATCAGGCTCAGTGCCTGGACCAACCCGATGAGTATGAGGCGCAGGAGCGAAGCATCGAGCGGCTGTTTATCGAGATCGCTGCGAACCGAGTCGTTCCGCTGCTGAACGAGAGCGTGCGCCGATGTTTCGCCGCTCGCCCCGAGGTGGTCCGTGCCTTCATGGGGCCGCTTGAACAACACCACCAAGCCAATCAGGCGCTGCTCGAAGCCGTTCGGCTGGCTGTCCATGAGCCAGCCTCTCGAGACGAGGTCTTGTCGATGATCGCAGAGGCTCTGACGGCATTTGAGCGCGCTGGCCTCGAGCGCGTCCGAAAGGAGTTGCTCTCATGATGGGGTGGTTAACGCTCAAGGCGCTCGACGCGGTCATACCGGGGAACGAGAAGGTCCCGGGGATCGCCGCATCGACGCGAGGCCCGGTCGTGGTGGCCGAGCTGCGCCGAGACGCACCTTTTGAGATGCGGATGGTCCTCAACCTCGCCGTGCTGATTTGGCTCGTCTCACCACTCTTTACCGTCTTTGTGCCACTGCCTGCGGTGTGGTTGCCGGCGCGGCTGAGGCACGCGCACACCGACCGCCTCACCAGCACATCGTTCTACCTGGTGCGGCAGATCTCGCTGGTCCTCAAACAGGTCGCTGGGATGGCTTGGGGGCAAGATCCAGAGGTGCGAGCGGCTTATGGCATGAAACCTTATCCCGAAGATCCGGGGACGTGGCGAGGGATGTCATGACGCACCAAGCTTATGAGGCGCAGCAGCCAGTCGTGTGGGACGCCGACTATGTCGTCATCGGGACGGGCGCTGGGGGCGCTGCCGCGGCATCGCAGCTTGCGCGTGGCGGCGCTAAGGTCGTCATGGTGGAAGCCGGCCCGTGGCGTGACCCGGGCGACTACCCATCGAGCGTGTACGGAAGCTTCCGTGATCTTTTTGATCATTGGGGCACCACGGTGACGCGCGGCCGGGCCATTTGGCCGATCATCCAGGCAGCCTGCGTGGGAGGGTCGACCGTGATCAACTCAGCGATCGTGGTGCGCACGCCGGGCGATATTTTTGCGCAGTGGGAGCGAGAGCACGGCGTCGGGGGTGATGCGCTCGCTGAGCAGGTCTGGGCGCACCAAGATCGGATCGAAGAGGAGCTGTTTGTCGAGACGACGCGCCCTGGCCGTCTCGGGAGAAGCTCTGAGTTGGCGGCGCAAGCTGCCGAGAAGCTGGGTATCGAGGGGCACCTGATGCGGCGCTCGGTCAAGGACTGCCTCGGCAGCGCCGGATGCCTTCAAGGGTGTCGTCATGGCAAGAAGCAGAGCACGAACCTGCAGTGGGTCCCCGAAGTGCTCGAGCGTGGCGGCGCCCTGTTGAGCTGCGCGCCCGTCAAGCGGTTAGTGATCGAGCGCGGACGAGCGGTGGGGGTCGAGGGGCGTTTCCGGCACCCGCAGACACGAGCGAAGGGCGCTCGGTTTGAGGTCCGGGCGCGGCAGGGGGTCGTGGTTGCGGCGTCGAGCACGCACACGCCCTGCATTTTGCAGCGCAGCGGGCTGAAGATGCGACCGCTCGGGCAGGGGTTTCGAGCGCACCCCGGTTGCGCCGTTCCCGGTGTGTATCCGGAGCCGGTCGGGATGGACTTTGGCGCCACACAGGGCTGGGCAAGCGTCGAATTCCGCAGCACCCCGGGCTACAAACTCGAGACCTTGAATCTGCCGCTTGAGCTCTCGGCGGTCCGGCTTAAAGGCGGGGGTTCGGCCTTGATGGAGCGTATTGAGGAGCTCCCGCGCATGGGCGTCTGGGTCGCCGCGTGCCGCGCCAATTCGGCGGGGACCGTACGCAACGGATGGGGCGATCGTCCGGCGGTTAACTACATCATGGACCAAGAGGATATGCACCGGCTACGAGCCGGCTTAAAAAAAACGGCAGAGCTTCACTTCGCCATGGGCGCAACGCACGTTTTGCCAGGTATTCAGGGGCTGCCGTATCGGCTCAAGCCGGATCAGCTGCACCTGTTTGACACCGCCTCGACCCACCCGAAAGCCTACACGGTGATCATCTCCCACCTCTTCGGTGGCGCCACGATGGGCCGTGACGCAGGGCGTGCCTTCTGCGACGGTCGGGGTAAAGCGCATGAGGTCGAGGGTTTGTACATCGCAGATGCTGCGCTTTTACCGACTAATCTCGGGGTTAACCCACAGCATACGATCATGGCGATGGCGCGCGTTGTCGCCGACGGAATTCTGGAGCATGACGCATGAGTCTGTCTGAACTTTTAGCCGCCGATAGCCCAAGTGTTGAGGCGATCGGCGAATACTTGGATACGCGCTCGCTCAAGGAGCAGGTGGGCGCCGTACGCTCGCTATCGATCAAGCAGGTACACCGCTGTTGGGCGATTTTTGAGCCGCACGCGACGATCGACCTCGAGTACCTCGTACCGGCGGCGCGAGGAGCCGGTCAGCCGGTCCATCACCTCGGCATCAACACGTTGCCGGTGAGCCGCCACTTCGAGAAGCGCTTCGTGCGCTCACCCGAGAACCCAGAGCAGCTCTGGGGCTACAACCATCAAGCGCTTGCTTGGCTTACCGGACCTGGCTCTTTTGTCGTTCATGAGCGCGGTACCGAGGGGCACGATGCCTTGTTCATCGACTACCGGACGGTTCCGAGCGGCGAGATCGAGGGTTGGCCGAGCCCTAAGAGCAACGAGCGTGGCATCGCTCGGCTGGTCTATGGCGGCATGCAAGACTTCATGCGCCGGGTCTCGTCCCGGGTCTCGGTGGGCCGAGCGTTCGTTCGGGGGAAAGACCTGGGCGCGTCGTTTATGCTCGTGCGCGCAGACTAAAATCCGAGCCGTCGGTCGAGCTTGGAGAGCGCTGAGTCCAGCGCGCTCAGCGCAAAAGCGAGGTCATCGCGGCTGATGTTCAGGGGCGGAAAGGCGCACAGATGCGACCAGCGCATGAACGCGTAGACCCCCTCGTCGATCAGGTCGGCCTTGAGGTACTTGAGCGGCGCCGGGTTGCCGCCGAGGTTGGCGAGCAGCTGGCCGTCCGCGTCCTGTAGGTCGAGCATACCCATCAACCCGATGGTGCGCGCAGCTTGTACGCTCGGATGGTTTAGCTTGAGCTGCTCGAACCCTTGCGCCAGCTCGAGACTGCGCGCCGCAACCTGGTCCATCACCTGCTCACGCTCGAAGACCTCGAGGACCCCCTCAACCGCCGCGAGGATCATCGGGTGGCTGTTGCAGGTCAGCCCGCCGACGAAGGGGTGCTCCTCAAAGAAGGCGCTCAGGCGTTGGTGGAAGGCGACCGCGCCCCCGGGTACGTAGCCGCAGGTCATGCCCTTCGCCATGGTCACGAGATCTGGGGTGACGCCGTGGCGTTCAAAGCCCCAGAACGTGCCACAGCGGCCAAACCCGCTCATCACCTCATCGCAGATCAGCAGAATTTCATAGCGATCGAGCAGCGCCTTGAGCTCCGCGAGGTACCCTTTGGGTGGCGCCAAGACCCCGTTGGTGCCGACCACTGGCTCGATAATCATCGCCGCGATGGTCTGCGCCCCCTCACCGCGGATGACCTCTTCGAGGTAACGCAGATGCGCAGCCGTGCGCGCCGTCTCGTCGCCAAAACTGTAGCGGTACGGCTCGAGACCGAGGACGTGCACAAAGCCCGGTGGTCCGGGTTCGTTCGGCCAGCGCCGAGGGTCGCCGGTGGCGGCGATCGCCCCCGCCGTGCCCCCGTGATAGCTCCGATAGGTGCTCAGGATCTTTTGTTTTCCGGTGAACAAGCGCGCCGCGCGAAAGGCGTTCTCATTCGCCTCAGCCCCGCCAAGGCAGTACAATATCTTGTCGATGGCTTCCGGGAAGGTTGCGCTCAACGCTTTGGAGACCTTGGCGCGCAGCTCGGTCGCGAAGGCGGGCGCTGCGTGCGGCAGGCTCCCGAGCTGTGCTTGAAGTTTCGCCACGAGATGCGGATGGCTGTGGCCGAGGTTGGCGTTCATCGACTGGCTATTAAAGTCCAGCAGCCTGCGACCGTCGCTGAGGTGGAGCCACGACCCGCTCGCTGACTCGAGCGCGAGCGGGTGCACGTCCCGACCTGCGCTCCAGGTGAAAATAGAGAAGGCTCTGCTGTCGTCGATGATGCGCTGCGTCTCCATGATCTCTCCTGGGTGCGCTAACGTCGGCACTCAAGCCTGCGGGCGTCATGAAGTCCAGTCGCTTTGTCTGGAATTCGACCAAGCCCAAGGCAGCAGCAGGCGAGCCGACCGCCGGCGCCAACCGCAGTCGTCACCGAACGCCGGTTGAGCCTGCCCCGTCTCGCCAAATGGCCTTCGGCCGCATATGGTACCGGGCGAGGAGGCCACAGCATGGCGATCTTCAGTAGCAAAAAATCGGCGCCTGCTTCGCCGCTGGCTCAGCTCAAAACGGACCCAAAGCTAAGCCCGGCGGACCAGCAGCGCCTGGTGCGAGAGGTGCTGAGCGATGAGTCGGTGCGCGCCAAGGACGTGGCGTGGGCGCTCGCCTCGAAGCGCCCCGAGCTGCGGCGCATGGGACTTCAGGTGCTCAAGCGCAGCGGCGGTGATCTCAGCAAAACTTTGATCGCCGAGTTTCGCGATAAGTCCGAGGGTGAGCAGAAGAACCTGATCCAGTCGGTCTGTGAGCTCGACCAGGAGGTGGTGACGGCGGTGCTCGAGTGGTTGCGTTCGGACGACAATCGCCGGGCGCGCAGCTTGCTGGGTTACCTCATCCGCCATGCGCCTTTTGATAAGGTGAAAGGGGCGCTGAGCCGATTAGCCGCCGATGCGACAGGCGAGGTGCGTGTCGCTGCGATCGCGCGGCTGCGCGAGGACCCGTCGATGCTGCGCTCGATTGGCTTGGGCGCCGAGGCGATCCGGGCGATGGTGGATCATCACGCCGATGACCTGCGAAAAGCCGGCTACGAGCTGGCGGCGAGTCTGGACGGCGAGGTCTTTGACGGGATCCTCGTGCAGGGGCTCGGAGATAACGTCCCGACGATCCGAAAACAGGTCGCAGCGCATATTGAGAAGCGCGTCAAGGAAGGCGACGCGGCGATGACGCGGGCGCTGATGGAGCTCTTAGGCGACGGCCGGCACGCTGTGCGCTCGACCGCTGTCGACCTGCTCACGAAGGTCCCGGACACGCAAGAGGTCGTGCGCTCCTACTTGGTGGCTACGAAGGGCGCCGTCGGCTGGATGCGCGACCGCGCCCTCGACAGCCTCAAGGTCTTTGGCGATGCGTTGGTGGACCCGATCATCAACCTGATGATGGACAGCGACCGAGAGGTCCGCCTCATGGCGCTCTTGGTCGGTGCCAGTTTTGAGGACCCACGCTGCGTCCAGCCCATTATGTCGCTGCTCGATGACGAGGACTGGTGGACCCGGCTGACCGCCGTCGAGACGCTCGGACGAAGCGGCGACAAACAGTGCGTGACGCGCCTGATCGAGATGCTCGATGATCAGGACTGTCAGTGGGCGGTGATCGAGGCGCTCGGCGCGCTCGGAGACGACCAGGCGATCCGCCCCTTGGCGCGCTTTCTCAAGCACGAGGCGGTCCCGGTGCGACTCGCCGCGATCGATGCGCTGTCCGGGTTTGAGGACCCGCGCGTGCTCAAGGCGCTGACCGATCGACTCAAGCATGACGACGCTCAGATCGTGCGTGATCGATGCGTCGAGGTGGTACGTTCCATCGCGGCGCGGCAGGGTCGAGCCACCGACCGCAGCGAGCTCGAGACGCTCGCACGCCAGAAGGGCGGCGAACAGACCACCAACCGATTGGACCGGCTCTTGATCGAGGTGAGGCGCCGCGGGGGGTCCGATCTCCATATTGCGGTGGGCTTACCGGCGCTGATGCGTGTGGGCGGAGCCCTCGAGCGGGCGCCGGGTGGGGGCATGGAGGAGGAAGAGGTCAAAGACTTGCTCTACTCGATCCTCACGCCGCGTCAGCAAGAGACCCTCGAGAAGGACCTGCAGCTCGACTTCTGCTACGCCGTCCCAGAGGTCGGTCGTTACCGCGCCAATATCTTCTTACAGCGTCGGGGTTACGGCGGTATTTTCCGTGTCATCCCGGGCGTGGTGCCGACCTTCTCGGATATCGGCTTGCCCGACCACGTGGCGCAGATGAAAGACTTTCACCAAGGGATGATCATCGTCGCCGGCCCGGCGAGCTCGGGCAAGTCGACGACGCTGGCGGCGCTGGTCAACCTGCTCAACGAAGAAAAGCGTGCGCACATCCTGAGCCTCGAAGAGCCCGTCGAGTTTGTGCATATGAACAAACAGTCCTTGGTGAACCAGCGCGAGGTGGGGAAGCACACCCAGAGCTTCGCCAACGCGTTGCGCGGCGCCTTGCGTGAAGACCCGGACGTGATCGTCGTCGGCGATATGCGAGACCCTGAGGTCATCCGGATGGCGCTCGAAGCCTCCGAGACGGGTCACTTGGTGATCGGAACGCTCAACACGACCTCGGCGCCGCAGACGGTGGACCGGATCATCGATTCCTTCCCGCCTAACGAGCAGCAGCAGGTGCGCTTGGCGTTGAGTGAGAGCTTACAGATCGTGGTCTCACAGCGCCTCTTGCCCCGTATGGACGGTCAAGGTCAGGTGGCGTGCTTTGAGATCCTGCTGGCGACCTCATCGGTGCGAAACATGATCCGTGACGACAAAACGTTTCAGCTCGGCGCCGCCATGCAGATGGGCAAGACGCAAGGCAACCGCACCGCCGATATGGCGATGCAAGAGCTGGTGCAAAAGCGCCTGTTGAGCCCGGAAGACGCCTACATTCGCGCCAAGGAGAAGTCGTTGTTTGAGAACATGGTGGGCGCCGATTTCCTCGCTGAGATTCAGCGCGCCGGCGCTGGGCAGAGCGACGCCAAAGAGGGAGGTTCCTGATGACCATCGTCCGCCGAAACCGAATCGACCGCTTCTTGCAGCTGATGGTCGAGCGCGGAGCCTCCGATTTGCACTTCAGCGTGAGCCGACCGCCGATGTTCCGTCTCAACGGCGAGATCGACCCGCTGCGCTATCGAGTGATCAGCAACGAAGACTACGTCGCGATGATGCAGCCCATTGTGCCGCACGAGCGCTATTGGCAGCGCTTCCTCGCCTCAGGGGATCTCGATTTCGCTTACGAGGTGCCCGGCTTGGCGCGCTTTCGCGTCAACCTGTTCATGCAAGAGCACGGCTTTGGCGCCGTGTTTCGTACCATCCCCACGACCATCCTCACGATGGAGCAGCTCGCGCTTCCGTCCGTCCTTAACCGTATCGTTGAGATGCGATCCGGTCTGGTCCTGGTGACGGGACCGACGGGTTCTGGCAAGTCAACCAGTCTGGCGGCGATCATCGACCGGATGAACTCAACCAAGGCGATGCACATCGTCACCATCGAGGACCCGGTCGAGTTCGTCCATCAGCATAAGAAGTCGGTCATCTCACAGCGTGAGATTGGTCAGCACGCACACAACTTCGCCGACGCGCTGCGTGCCGCCGTGCGAGAGGACCCCGACCTCGTGCTCGTGGGTGAGATGCGTGACCTCGAGACGATCAGCCTGGCGCTCAACGCAGCGTCTTCCGGCTTGTTGGTGTTTGGGACCTTGCACACCAACTCAGCCGCCAAGACCGTCGACCGAATCATCAACGTGTTCCCAACCGATGAACAAGAGGCGGTCCGCTCGGTGCTCGCTGAATGCCTGCAGTGCGTCGTGGCGCAGCAGCTGCTCAAGCGAGTGGGCGGGGGGCGCTGCGCCGCGGTTGAGGTCATGTTTACCGGGCCGGCGCTGCCTAATTTGATCCGCGAGGGGAAGTCGCACCAGCTCGGTAGCTACATCTCGTCCGGGAAGCGACTTGGGATGATCTCCATGGACCAAGCCCTCTACGATCACGTCGAGGCGGGTCGGATCACGGTGGAGGCTGCCATCGAGAAGGCGCTCGACAAGATGGATTTCCGCAAGCGCATGGCGACGGTCAAGGGCCCTGACGACGCCCGGCTTGCGCAGCAGCCAGGCGCGAAACCACGCCCGAGCGCCGGGAAGCGCAGCTAAATGGCCGTTGAAATCGGCGAGCCCTACGAGCGCGAGGTGAAGGCAGAGCGCGAAGAGCTTCCGCCTGTCGCTGGCTGCGGGTGGGTCGATCCGAACTATGACCCGATGGCGGCGTGGAAGGCGCGTGAGGCGGCGAAGCCCGCAGCGCAAGAGCGTCCTTTATCGGTTATGCCGGGTGTCGAGGCGATGCCTAACTGGCGTCAGTTCGTCGGCTGGATCGAGCCGGTGACGGACGCACCTGTGCAACCAGAGATCGCTCCCCAACAGCCCAGCGAGCGCACCGAGCAAGCGGAGGCGAAGGCGCCTGCGGAGCGCCCCGGTGAGGTCAGCGCTTCAACGCCGAAGACCGAGTCGTTGTCGCCGCCTTTGGAACCGCTTCAAGAGTCTGCGATGGAGTTGAGCTTGCCATCGTTTGAAGAAGAGGACGAGCTCGTCCTCGACCTGGGCGACCTTGATTTTGGGGCGACTGAGCGTACCGACGATCAGACCGTACAGGTTGCCTCGGTGGGCGCTGATGAGCACCACAGCGCGACCTTGTCGGTCTCGGCGGTAGGGTTGATCGATGCGGTCTCTCCACAAGCCAACGAGCGCCCCGTAGAGGATCACGCCGCCGAGAGCATCGAGCTGGAGCCATCGATTCGTTTGGACAGCTCCCGAGATGGGGAGCTCGAGGTGGTGACGGAGGAGTCACCGGAGCGCACCATGATGGTGCACCTCGACGACGTGAGCCTCGACGCCGACGAAATCATAGAGGTCGGTTTGGGTCCGTCCCGCGAGACCGCTGCTTCGCTCGGAGCGGTTAACCGACCGGGGCGAGAAGATGGCTTCGCCGTAGAAGACGCTGAGCAAAGCGTAGCGACTCTGGCAGAGTCGCCGGCGGATGCGACGATGGTGGTGCACCTCGACGAGGACGCTTCCTCTTCGGACGAGCCAGCGCATCGACCAAAAGACGTTTTGAGCGAATTAGGGCCTGGGCAGCGCGCCGCCTCAGCGGCTGATCGCTCGGAGCGTTCTGCAAAGGGCGAGCTCCCGGCGAAGCTGGCCACGGTGCGGCCGCTCGCACACCCCGGGCGCTTGCCGCGGCGGTTTGAGCTGAGCGAAGCGGAGAAGGTTGTGCTGCGATTATGCAACGGCCAGCGAACAACGGAGGCTATCCTTAGCGAGGGCATTGCGCTCGATGCGGCGGCGCTGACGATTTTTCTGAAGCGCTGCGCCCAGGTCAAGTTGGTCACGTTCAAGCGCTAGAGTGACAGATCCTCGTCTGCAACAAAACGCTACATTATTTCGATACGATACGGTTGCGTTTCGTTGTGGCTTCGGCTAGCACCCAGTCGGATTGGTCGAATTGATGTCAGAAGAACGGCGAGGTCGACCGCTCGACACGCAGCGGGACGAGATGATCCTGAGCAGCACGCTGCGGCTCATGGGTCAGTATGGTTATGATGCGCTGTCGGTCGAGAAGGTGGCGAAATCGGCCGGGGTGTCGAAGGCGACCATTTACCGTCGTTACCCCAACAAGCTTGAGCTGGTGCTCGGCTCCCTCGACCAGAACCTCTACAGCTTACCCGCACCGGATACCGGCAGCGGGCTGGGGGATCTCCACGAGCTGGCGCAGATGATTTTGTCCTTCGGGCTCAACGATGAGACGCGGTGCATGTTCGGCACGATGATGATGGCACGCGCCCGGCATCCCGAGTTGGCGCAGGCGATGCATAAGCGGATCGTCAGCCCTCGGCGGCTGCGCGTGCGCAGTGTGCTTGAGCGGGCGGTGGCACGCGGCGAGCTCCCAAAAGAGACGCCGCTTGAATTGGTGATGGATATGGTCTTTGGCGCCATGTTGGTTCGCCTGGCGCGCGGCGAGCGCATGAGTAAAGACGAGGCGCGCAAGCTGGTTGACGCCACATGGCAAGGGATGGGGGGCGCATGAGCACGTTGATACGCCCCCGTCGTGATCAGGCTGTTGATGGGGGTGCATCCGCCGGTGCTGCCCGTGCGCATCACGCAGCGACATGCGTGCTGCTCAATAAATGGAAAGCGAACAAGGTGGGGCGATGAACACAAAGCGAGCGCTGGCTGTGTTGGCATGGACGGCATGGACCGCCGGGTGCGCCTTGCACCCGCTGACAGTGCGCCAGGCCGCGGCGCCTGATCTACCGGTTCCGCAGGTGATCGATAAGGAGCTCGGCGGCGCCACGTGGTGGGCGGTGCTGCCGGATGAGGCGCTTGAGCAGATGGTGGCTGATACGCTGACCAACAGCCCGGACCTGCGCGCCTTTGAGGCAGTTCTTCGACAGGCTGAGGCGATGGCGAAGGTCTCGGGCGCTGCCCGGTTCCCCTCGCTGAGTTTTGCCACCTCTTATGCAGGGCAGCCCTACACACCGTTCGTGCTGCCCGTTGCGGGGGTCGATCAAGATCCAGACACGGAAGTCCAAGCGACGATCCAGACACAGCTCAACCTCGCGTATGAGGCAGACCTGTTCGGGAGGGTGCGCGCAGGCGCTGGGGCGGCGCAGCGTGACGCACGAGCTGCGGCGCTCGATCTTCAGGCGATGCGGCTCATGAGCACCGGGCAGGTCCTCGAGATGGTTTTGACCGTGCTCGAAGGGCGTGAACAGCTCGCGCTCTTGGCGAAGAATGAGGCTCTGCTGAGGCGACAGCGCGCCTTTGTCGTCGAGCGTTATCAAGCGGGTCTATCGAACGTCTTGGAGCTGCGGCAACAAGATGAGCTCCTCGCAACGACGGTCGCGCAGCGCCCGCTGCTCAACGAGCAGATCGCTGCAGCCGGGCGCCGGCTCGCCTACCTGACTGGGGGCACCGCCCGGGACGTGCGGCTGCCGAGAGGCGAGGCGCTGCCCAACCTGCCGGCTGTCTGGGGTGGTGAGCTTTCGGCCGCCTTTGTGCATCGCCGCCCAGACGTCGCCAGCGCGTTTGAGAAGCTTCATGCCTCGGATCATCGGCTCGCCGCAGCGCTCGCTAGCCGCCTCCCGAGCCTTCGGTTTAACGGCGCCGCCGGCTTCTTGTTTCTTGGGCGCAGCAAAGCGGAGACGACCGTGATGGGGAACACGGTCGCCGCGGAGACCGTGTCCGAATCGCTCGGCAACGCCTTTGACACGGTGGCGGAGGACCCCGCTGATAATCTCGCATGGCAGCTGTCGGTTCAGCTGTTGCAGCCGATCGTCCAAGGAGGCGCTGTATCGGGGCAGATCGAGGCGGCACGCGCCGCGCGCGAAGCGGCGCTCGAACGCTACCGTAAAGCGGTCCTGACCGCCTTTGATGAGGTGGTCTCGAGCCACTCGGGCGAGCGCGCCCAGCGCACCTACCTCAAGCGCCTGATGGATCAGCGAAAAGCCGTCAGTGCGTCGCTTGAAGCGGCGACGGATCGCTACCGCGCAGGGCTCACCGAATATCGTGTCTTGTTACAAACTCAGCTCGCCCTACTCCGAGTCGACCAGGCGCTGATTCGCGCTCGTCGACAGGTCTGGAGTCAACGCATCCGGTTGCTGCGCGCAGCCGCCGGATCGCTTGGAGAAAACGGATCATGAAGTTGTTGCTTAAAATCGGTCTCCCGGTCCTTTTGCTTGTCGTCGGCGCTGTCGGCGCCGGGGCTTTGGGTGGGCGAGATCGGGCGCCTAAGAAGAAACCTACGACCGAGCGAACAGTGGCGGTTCAAACCGACAAGATCGCGCGTCGCGACGCACCGTTTTCAGTGCTCGCTGAGGGGACGGTGCAACCCGTTCAGAACACGGCGCTGAGCGCACAGGTTGCGGGGCGCGTCGTGAGCTTGAGCACCAAGCTGAAAACGGGTGGGCGGTTCGCCAAGGGTGAGACGCTGCTGCGCATCGACGATCGCGACTACCGGGCGCGGTTGGTGCAGGCGCAAGCGCAGGTGCAGCGCGCCCAGATGGAGTTTGAGATGATGCAGCAGCGCCAGCGTGTGGCGCAGGCCGAATATGCGGGCAGCGGGGTGGGGAATGCGCAAGAAGCCCACCCGTTAGCTCAGTACGAACCGCAGCTGCGCGCCGCCGAGGCAGCGCTCTCGAGCGCTCAGGCGGGGCAACGACTCGCCCAGTTGGCGGTCGATCGAACCGCCTTGCGGGCACCGTATGATTGCGTTGTGCGGCAGCGGCAGGTGGAGGTCGGCGACAACGTCGGACCGGGGCGGATGTTGGTCGCAGTCGCCGGTACGGAGATGTATGAAGTGATGGTCTCAATCGGCGAAGACAAGTTGGCGCTGATCCAGGCGGGCGGCGACATGACCGAGCGCGAGGTCTGGGTGAAGACCGACCGCAGCGACCAACAGCGCTGGCGGGCTCGGATCGATCGGTTGGAGGCGGAGCTCGAGCCGCTGGGGCGATTGGCTCGACTGGCGATCCGGATCGACAAGCCGCTCGCCGAAGGGAAGCAGCTCTTTCTCGGGAGCTTTGTCAGCGTCCAGATCGCAGGGGTCCCGTTCAAGCAGGTCTTTATGGTGCCGGACCGAGCCTTCAACAACGGTCGGGTCTTCGTGGTCGACGCAGAGGACCGACTGGCGGCTCGTCAGGTCGAGATCGTGCATCGCAGCCCAGGGTTTGCGTTCGTGGCTTCAGGGCTCTCAGAGGGTGATGAGCTGGTCATTTCACGCATGCGCAACCCGCTAGCGGGGACTAAGGTCAAGCGGACCGATCTCGCCGATGGGACACCCGCTGAGCAAGCCAGCGCGCAAGGGATCAAGCCATGACCGACCCCAAGAAGATCGCCTCAGGCCCGATCGCGTGGATGGCACGCAACACGGTCGTCGCCAATCTGCTGATGGGTTTTATGCTCATCGCAGGGGCTTTTATCGGCAGCGGCATCAAGCAAGAGATCTTCCCGGAGGTGACGCTCGATATCATCACCGCGTCGGCGGTGTATCCCGGGGCGAGCCCCGAGGAGACCGAGCAGGCGATCTGCTTGCGCTTCGAAGAGGCGGTGCGCGGCGTCGACGGGGTTAAGAGGATCCATTGCAGCGCAGGCGAGAGCGTTGCGACGGGGTGGTTCGAGCTGCAATCGGGAGCCGACTCCGACAAGGTGCTGCAAGAGATCAAGTCGGCGATCGATCGGATCCGGACGTTCCCGGCGGACGTTGAGCGCCCGATCGTGAGTCTGCCCGCCTCACAGACCCAGGTCATCTCGATGGTGATCTACGGCGACCTCGACGAGCGCACCTTGCGTGAGAGCGCCGTGACCATGCGTGACGAGCTGCTGGCGCTCGACGACGTCTCGAAGGTCGCGCTCTCGGGCGTGCGCGGGTACGAGACGGTGATCGAGGTGCGCCGAGAGGACCTGCGCCGCTACGGCATGACCATGTCTCAGCTCGCCCAGGCGATCCGTGCCGCGTCGATCGACCTACCCGCCGGGAGCCTTAAGACGGGCTCCGGGGAGATCCTCGTGCGCACGAAGGAGCAGCGCTTCTCGGCTGAGGAGTACGGTGCGCTCACGGTGCTGTCGCGGCCGGACGGCACGCGCGTACAGCTGCGCGACGTCGCCACCTTGCGCGACGACTTTACGGAGACCTTCACCGAGGCGACCTTCAACGGTTTGCCCGCGGTGATGCTCACGGTCAGCCGGACCGGAAAGCAGACGCCTAAGGGCGTGGCTCAGGCGGTCAAGGCGTTCACCGAGAAGAAGCTCGCTGAGCTGCCACCCTCGGTAAAGGTCGCCACCTGGATGGACCGCTCCGAGATGCTCTCGGGGCGAATGGATCTGCTCACACGCAACGCCGCCAGCGGGCTTTTACTGGTGATCATCGTCTTGGCGCTCTTCCTCGAGATTCGGCTCGCGTTCTGGGTCACGATCGGTATCCCGATCAGCTTCGCCGGCGCCTTTTTGCTGGTCCCCTCCATGGGCGCCTCGGTCAATATGATCTCGCTGTTTGGATTCATCCTCGTGCTCGGGCTCGTCGTTGATGACGCTATCGTCGTGGGTGAGAACATCTATGCGCGTAGACAGATGGGTGACAGCTATGAGGTCGCCGCGATCGAGGGCGCCCGCGAGGTGGGTCACCCGGTCATCTTCTCGATCCTGACCACGGTCGCAGCGTTCAGCCCGCTCGCTGTCGTGGGGGGGATGATGGGCAAGTTCATGTGGGCGGTCCCCGTGGTGGTCGTCAGCGTGCTGTTCTGTAGCCTCGTCGAGTCCTTGCTGATCTTGCCGGCTCACCTCAACCACCCGGTCAAAGAGGCGCGCTGGGTCAAGCCCTTTCACTGGGTCCAAGGGCGTGTAGACGCCGCGCTGCAGGTCTTTCTGCAAGGACCGTTTCGGCGTGCGGTGGCGGTGGCGGTCTCGTATCGCTACACAACGATTGCCTTCTTGATGTTATCAGCCATGCTGACAGCCGGGATGGTGCGCGGCGGGATCATCCAGTTCCGCTTCTTCCCACCGATTGAGAGCGACCGCGTCAACGCCAACATCTCGATGACCGAGGGCGTCCCCGCCGAGGAGACGCGCGCCGTGATGGCGACAGTTGTTCAGAAGGCTCAAGAGCTGATCGCTGAATACGACGCTGAGCAGGGGCGGTCGACGGCGCGTGGGATCTACGCCTTGCTAGGTAACCGCCAGTCAGGCGGCGGTCCGGGTGATTTTGGGCTCGGCGGCGCCGGGGTGTCGCACAAAGCCTCGATCCGGATCTCCTTTGAAGAGGAGAGCATCCGCGGGTTCTCGACCATCGATTTTGAGCGCCGCTGGCGTGAGGCGGTGGGTAAGCTCCCTGGGGTCGTCAACGTGAGCTTTCGCTCCAATTTAGGGCCGAATTTTGGCGCGCCGGTGATGGTGCAGTTTTCGCACGCAGACACCGAGCAGCTTGAGCTCGCAGCGGATCGTCTGCGGCAGGAGCTTGAGGGCATTCAAGGGGTGACCGACATTGAGGACGGTCGCTCGAGCGGCAAGCAGCAAATGGACTTAAAGCTCACCGAGCGCGCCCGCGCCGCCGGCTTGGCTCAGGCTGATCTGGCGCGCCAAGTACGCTCGGCGATCTATGGGACCGAAGCGGTCCGGCAACAAAAGGACCGCGACGAGGTCCGAGTGATGGTCAAGCTTCCGAAAGAGCAGCGAGCGAATATGTCGGATCTCGACGAGCTGTTGGTGAGGACGCCGCGTGGCGGCGAGATGCCCTTACGTGAGGCGGCGATCATCTCGGAGGGGAACGCGTATTCAGCGATCAGTCGCAAAGACAGCAAGCGCGTCTTGTCGGTCTCGGCGCGGGTACAGGCGAGCATCGTCACCGCCGACGAGGTGAACGCCGACCTGAAGAAGACCATTTTACCGGCGATGATGGCGGACTTCCCGGGGCTGACCTACAGCTTTCAGGGCGAGCGAGCTGAGCGTGAAGAGAGCTTCAAGGCGCTGGGTAAGGCGGGCGCCATCGCGCTGTTGGTGATCTATATCCTACTGGCGATTCCGTTTCGGAGTTATTTCCAGCCCTTGGCGGTGATGTCGGCGATCCCCTTCGGCGTCGTCGGGGCTGCGCTCGGACACTTTGTGCTCGGGATGCCGCTGACCTTTATCTCGATGATGGGGATCTTGGCGCTGATGGGCGTGGTGGTGAACGACTCCTTGGTCCTCGTTGACTTTATCAACCGCTACCGGCGGGAGGAGGAGAACGTGGAGCGGGCGGTGGTGGAGGCGGCTATCCGCCGGTTCCGTCCGATCTTCCTGACCTCGATGACCACCTTCTTTGGCCTGCTGCCGATGCTGCTCGAGACCTCGATGCAGGCTAAGTTCTTGATCCCGATGGCGGTGAGCTTAGCGTTCGGCGTGCTCTTCGCCACGGGCGTGATCCTGTTCTTGGTCCCTTGCGCCTATTTGGTCCTTGAGGACATCGGCGGGGTGCTCGGCTGGATCAAGCGGCTGTACAGCTCGGAGCGCCCACCGGTGCAGGAGCTGCCCGAGGCGCTCGACGCCTGACCGTTCGGGCTTGAGCGCAACTAGGCGTAAGACCCGGCAAAGCCAGCAAGGCTCGCCGTGATGGGCTGAAACGGGCTCAGCGCCTCCTTGGCTCCGCCCGGGAGGCGTCCAAAAGCCGCGACGGTCGAGCCTGAGCCGCACAAAAGCGGGCGCAGTCCGAGCGATTGGGCGGCTTGGAAGGCGGCGCGCACCTCGGGCACTCGCCGGCACACGGGCGCATCAAAACTGTTATAAACATGTTTAATAAAATTGGGCGAGCCGGTCTGCAGCTCGGCGAGCAGTCGCTCAAGGTGTCTGGCGCCCTGGTGGTCTCGGTCGAGTCCGTCTTCATCGAGCCAGCGGTACGCCTCGGGGGTCGAGACGGGAACGCCAGGAAAAAGCAGGGTCACCTGGGCGGGATGCAAGGGCGTTGCAAGCGGCGTCAGCTCATCGCCGACACCGCCTGCTCTCGCCAGTCCACCCTTGAGCAAGAAGGGGACATCGGCGCCAAGTTGTGCAGCGAGGGAGGCGACCGTAGCAGGCGGCGCGGACCACAGCTCAGCGAGCCCACGTAAGACCGCCGCAGCATCTGCCGAGCCGCCGCCGAGCCCGCCTCCTGCCGGGATGCGTTTGATGATGCGCAGCGCGCAGCCGAGGGCTGCGTCGCTGAGCTCGGCTTGCAGGCTCGTCGCGGCGCGCCCTGCGAGGTCCTCGGTCACGGACAGCCCGGTCTGGCTCTCCAACTCGATGACGCCCTGCCGCAAGGTAACATGGACGTCATCGTGCAGGTCGAGGTGGCAGAAGACGGTGTCGAGCTCGTGGTAGCCGTCCTGGCGACGTTGCACGCTGTGCAGGTGCAAGTTGATCTTGGCATGAGCGCGTAAATCCATCATGGCCTGCTCATGGTCTTAGACGCGCAACACATCAACCCAGAAACGCTCTGGCAGCGCCTCGAAGCCGCCGCCGATCGCCGGATCGATTTACCTCAGCGCGAGGCGACCAACGTGTATCGTTTGGTGCACGGGTTTGGTGATCAGCTGCCTGGGATGAACTTGGATTGGGCGAACGGGCTCGCTGTGGTGTGGGAGATGCAACCGGGTCGCTATGATCTCGCCACGGTCACGAGGTGGCTGAACGAGCGCTTCTCACCCGTGGCGGTGATCCACAAGGGGAGAGCTCTCGGTCGATCAGGAGGCGCTGTACTCAGCGGCGTCTTGCGAGACCCTGAGTGGTTGGTTGAAGAGCAGGGTTTGACCTTTGCGCTCGAGCCGCTGGCGGCTCAGAATCTGGGCTTGTTCTTAGATGCACGCCCGGTGCGACGGTGGCTGCTGGACCACAGCCAAGGGCTGCTCGTCCTCAACACCTTCGCCTACACCGGCTCGCTTGGCGTGGCGGCGCGTGCAGGCGGCGCGCAGGGGTGTATCCAAGTCGACTTGCAGGCCGCGCAGCTGGAGCGGGCTCGACGGAATCATGCGCTCAACGGGCAGCGCATCGATGACCGCGACCTGATGAAGGCGGATGTGCTGCGATGGCTCCGAAAACGACGGCGCTTGGCGGGGGGGATCATCCTCGATCCGCCGCCGAGATTGCCTGGAAAACGACGCAAAGATCCGCAGGCTTGGCATCTGTTGGTCAGCGCGGCTGCGCCGCTGCTTGAGCCGGGTGGCTGGTTGCTGGCGCTGCTCAATCGTCGCGGGGTGGATCAAGCGCAGTGGGAGGCGCAGGTGATCGAAACAGCCAGCGCGCAAGGCGTTGAGTTCGTCCCCTTCTGGCGAGCCACGAGCGGCGACGATTTTCACGAGCCGAACCAGGACGCGCGGCTGCGCGTCTCGGCCTTTCGTCGGGTGGATCAGACCGACTGAGCGGCCGGCCGTAGACGAGAGATTTTGCGTCGCGCCGCGAAGGCGACCACCATGTCCACCTATGGTGGGTCGACGCGTGATCATGCTGGGGATGGCTCTGAGCGCCTGTGTGGCGACGCCGATTCCCCGCGCTCGGCCCGCTTGGGCGGGGGAGGCGAGCACTGACGTCGACTGCTCGGTGTGGACCGCTCGCTACAGCGCAAGCGCAGAGCCAAAGTCATGGCGCCTGCGCGCCGCTCGGCGAGGGTATCTGTGCCTTGAGGCAGCCGGTGAGAATCCGCGGCCTGCCTGGTTGGCGAGTCTTGAGCTCAGCCTAGACGAGCCGCACAGCTTAGAGTTGACCGAGCGCTATTGCAGCCGAGCAACCGCTGATCCAGAGGATCCAGTACTTGCTCAAGCCGCACAGCGCAGCGACCTTTTGACAGCAGCCTGCGCGCTCGGAGTGGCCGAGCGACTCAAGGGCGAGCCGCAGCGCCAAGCGCTCAAGCGAGCGGTCGCGGCCGATCCGAACGGGGTACGGGGTCGGCGCGCGATGTTGGCGCTGGCGCGCCAAGCGAGCGGCGATGCAGACCGCAGGGGCTGGCTGCGGCGCGCCATTGAGCCGCGCCGGGGCGTCTGGTCGAGTTTTGGTCACGCCGAATTCGCCGGGCTGCGTGGCGCAGCCGATGAGCTCGTGCGCGTCTGCGAACGACTGGACGACCGAGCCTGCGTGCGCTTCGCCAAGGCGCGGCTCGAGGAGCTCGACCGATGATCGAGCTCCAGTCCTTGCACCTTGGTCCGCTTCGGAACCTCAACATGGCGCTCCCAGAGGGGAGTCTTTACGCCATGTTCGGTCCGACAAATTCTGGTAAGTCGCTGCTTTTGCGCTGCTTGGCAGGTCTTCAGCCGCCGGACGCCGGCGTGGTGGCGGTGCACGGTCGACGGCTCTATGGCAGCGATCATCGTGTCGACGCAGCGCACCGCGATGAGGTGGGGATGGTCTTTGATACGCACGCCAGCATTCCTGACCGGTCGGTGCTCGAGAACGTGCGCTTGCCGCTCGACTTGCGAGGAATCGATCAAGAGGAGGGCGACGCGCGCGCCCTGGCGCTGCTCGAGGAGCTCGGCATCGCAGACGCCGCCTCGAAGCGCCCTGGTGAGCTCAGCGGCGGCATGTTGACTCGGCTTCAGCTGGCGCGTTCGCTCATTCACGACCCGCGCTTTCTCGTGTTTGATGGGCCGACCGCCGGGTTGGACCCGGTAACCGCATCACGTTCTCTTCGATTGATCGCACGCTTGCTCGAGGCTCGTCAGGCCACTGGTGTCGTGACGACCCACGATGTGCGCTCGGCGCTGCCCTACGTCGAAGGGGTCATTTTGATCTCCGGAGGGTTGGCGCGCGGGCCGCTCCCGGCTGTCCTCGCTGGTGACGTCCTCGACTTCTGCGAGGGGCATCGACCATGGTGAGTGTGCTCAAGAGCTTTCTGATCCCGGTGCGCTGGTTGGCACCGGCTTACCGAATGGTCCGACAGCTAGCCGGCGTCCGACCGGACCTGCGAGAGACCATCTATCAGCTCGAGCACTTCGGTTATCAGAGCATCCTGATCGTCATCGCAGCGGGCTGCGCGGTGGGGGGGATCGTCGCCGTACATGCGTCGACCTACGTCACCAATTACAGCGCAGGCGAGCTCGCAGGCTGGGCGGTCGGGTACGCGACGCTGCGCGAGGTCGGCCCCTTGCTGACCGGGCTCCTGCTTGCTGGGCGCGTGGGCGCGATGAACGCGGCGGAGCTCGCCGACATGAAGGTGCGCGACCAGATCCGAGGGCTCGAAGCGCTTGGGCTCGACCCCGTCCCGATCGTCGTTGCGCCGCGCGTCTACGCCGCAGCGATTGCAGGGATCGCGTTGTTCAGCGTCGCCGCGATCGCTTCATTGATCACGGCGGTGCTCGGCGTCACGACCGCCACAGGGCTCAAGCTCGTCCCCTTCCTCTACTCGCTGCACGACGGGGCGAGCCTCTCGTATCTCTTTATCGGTCAAGCCAAGGCCGGCCTCTTTGCTCTGATCGTCGGGTTGCTGAGCACCTATGAAGGGCTGCAAGCGGAAGGCGGTTCGACCGCGGTGGGGCTGTCCGTCAACAACGCTGCGGTCGCCTCTGCGGTCGGGATCGTGACGGCGAACTTCGCCTGCACGTGGGTGTTCTGATGACCACCGCGCGCCGCACGGGCGTCAAGCCCCCATGGTTGGTCGGGCAGGGGTGGGTTCATCTCGACCACTTAGCGGTCTCGAGCTTGCCGCTGATCGTCGTGACGTTGAGCCTGGCGGGGGTGGCCTTTGCGCGAGAGGGCGCCATTCAGGCCAAGAACATCATCGGCACGGTGGAGGTGCTTGGGCCGGAGTACATGCGTTTAACGGTCACCGAGCTGGGTCCCGTGATTACCGCCCTGATGTTGACCATGCGCGTCGGCAGTGGGATCGCCGCCGAGATCGCCAACCTGACGGTCAGTCAAGCGACAACGGCCTATCAAGTCTTTGGAGGTCGAGCGCAGCGAGACCTCGTGATTCCACGCGTCTGGGCTGGAGTGGTCGGCTGCGTTTTGCTGGTGCCTGTCGGTGTGGCGAGTTTCCTGTTCGCCGGAACGCTCGCCGTCGCCGTCTGGTTCAACGTCCCGCAAGAGGAGTTCCTCTTCTTTCGGCACCTGGACAGCCTCGACCTGCTGTGCGCGCTGATCAAGGCGGTCCTTTTTGGTGCGGTGATCCCGTTTATCGCCGCGCGCGTCGGGCTGGCTGCACGCGGCGGCTCGGGCGCAGTCGGGCAGGCCTCCGCCACCGCCGTGGTCCAAGGGACCATCGCGGTGCTCTTTATCGATCTTTTGGTCTCGATGGTCTTTGTGATGCTGCGAGACGGGAGGATCGGCTGATGGCGGCGCCCATTTGTATCGAGAATTTGCACAAGGGCTTTGGCGATCATCAGGTGCTCAAAGGCGTGGACCTTCAGCTCGAGCCGCAAGAGATATTGTATGTGCTTGGACCCTCAGGGACCGGTAAGTCGGTGCTCAGCCAGTGTGCGCTCGGTTTCTTGGCGCCCGACCAGGGTCAAATTTGGCTGAGCGGGGAGCGGATCCCGGCGCTTGGTGACCCGGCTTGGCTGGCGCTGCGGCGCCGCACGGCGTTGGTTGTTCAGACGCCGGCTTTGCTCGAGGAGCGGACGGTTCATGAGAACGTTGCGCTCGCCGCTCGGCACGCGCTGGGCATGAGTACGAGAGACGCGGATCAACGCGCCACCAGCTTACTCAGCGACCTCAACCTGCGGCACCTGAGCAAACAGCGCGCAGCTGGGTTGGGACCAGGGATCGCTAAGGCGGTGGCCCTCGCTCGGGCGCTGGCGGTGGGCGCGCAGACCTTGATCCTCGATGAGCCGACGACCGGGCTCGACCCGATCCAGGCGATGGTGGTCGATGAAGCGATCACGGATGCGGTCCGCTCGGAGGGGGTGAGCGCCTTAGTGATCAGCCACGACCTCGAGAGCATGAAGAAAGTCGCCGACCGGGCGATCCTCTTGTACGATGGCGGCATCAGGGTCCGAGGGACCCCGAGCGAGTTGTTGAATCACGAGGATGAGATCTGGCAGCAGTTTCAAGCTGGCCGGGCGGAAGGACCCTTATAAATGGGTACATTAGCGACACGCCTGCGGGTGGTCATCTTAGCCTTAGTGAGCATGCTCTTGTTCTTTGGCTTGCTCGCCTATCTCGCAGACTGGCTGCCTGAGCACGGTGAAGTGTACCGCGTCCGGTTCTCCTACGCAGGTCCTCTGCACCCGGGCGCCCGTGTGCGTATGGCGGGTCAAACCATCGGCCGCGTCAGCGAGGTACGCCTGCTCGATGAGTCCGAGCGCAGCGACGACCCCACCCATCTTCTCGAGGTGCGAGTCGTGATCCAGCCGGAGGCGGTGCACCTGATCGGACGTAAAACGCGCTTCGTGGTGACCACGCGCGGCGTGCTCGGCGAACACTACGTCGACGTGATCCCGGGGCCGCCCGGTGATGACCCGCTCTCGACGAGTCACTCGATCGACGGTGAGGATCAGCCGCGTACCGACTTAGTCCTCGCCTCGGTTCAGCGGCTCGTCGACGGGATCACCGACGTGATGGAGGATGACCCGGACGCGCTCCGAGATCTGTTCGCCAACACCGGTCGATTGATCGGGAACCTCGACCGCATCCTGGCGCGCAATGGCGAGTCAGTGGATCAGCTGATCACCGGTCTGAGCGCGGCGGGGGAGGGGATCGCTCAGGGCGTGGGCGACGGCGCCGATCTCGCCGCTGCGATTCGTGGCTTGCGGGCAGCGAGCGATTCGATCACCACCGATGTGCCGCGTATGGCGACCGATATCAGCCAGGTCGCAAACGGCTTGGGCACGGCGCTCACGAGCGTCGACTCGGCGGCTCAAGAGGTCGATAAAGCCGCCGCCGGGATCAACACCGCGCTGCTCTCGATCAACGCCTTGCTCTCGGATGAGCGGGGTCATGTCCGTGCATTTTACGCGAAGGCGCTCGGTGTGGTCGGGGACCTGAACGGCTTGACCAAGAGCGCAAAGCAAGTCCTCGCTGCGATCGATCGGCGAGAGGGTCTCGTCGGCGCTTTGATTCATGACCCCGAGCCCCTCGAAGACTTCAAGGAGCTGCTCCATGAGCTGCGCAAGCAGCCGTGGAAATTAGTCTGGAAGCGATAGCGTGCGATGGCAATTGATCTGGATGCAATTCGTCAAAAGCTGAACAAGCTTTCGGGACAAAACTCTGCCGCACGGTTTGGGCCGGAGCAGGCGACGCGCGTTCCTTGCTTGCGGGTGTTCCCTGAGCGCCGCGAGGAGCGGATGGACCCGGTGGTCGTCGAGGCGCCGCTTGCGCTTGCGCTGGGTCAAGACCCTTGGTTGACCACGATGCGGACGCCCGGTCAGGACCTCGACCTCGCGCTGGGCTTACTCTTGAGCGAAGGGGTGATCCGCGTGGCCAGCGATGTAGCGCGGTTAGCGCATTGTCCGGACGCCGATCCGCCGGAGAGTCTGGTCCGTATTCAGCTGCGCAGCGCCATCAAGAAGCCAGCGCATCGGAGCGTCTTCGCCTCGTCGTCGTGTGGTGTCTGCGGGACCCAAGCGATCGAAGACCTGGAGCGTCAGTTTCCGCCGGTCGCTCAAGGGTTGCCGCTGGCTGAGGAGGTGCTGCTCAAGGCGACGGAGCGGCTGCGGCCCTTGCAGCGTGTGTTTCAGGTCACGGGCGCCCTGCACGGCGCTGCCTTGATGGACGAGCGAGGCGAGGTCCTCGAGCTGGCCGAGGACATCGGGCGTCACAACGCCGTGGATAAAGTGATCGGCGCCCTGCTCCGGCGCGATGAGCTCGAGCGAGCGGCCATCCTCGCAGTAACCAGCCGTGTCGGTTTTGAGATCGCGGCCAAAGCCTGGAGCGCCGGCTTGCGCGCGCTGGTCGCCGTCGGCGCGCCGAGCGACCTGGCGGTGCGCACCTGCCAGCGAGCTGGCATCCGCCTAGCGGGCTTTGCGCGCAATCAGCGCATGAACCTGTATACTGAGCGCGCACCTTGTAGCGTGGAGCCTGATCCCCTAGGACGAGAGTAAGTCGCTAGAGCAAGCGACCGAGGAGGTTTTGTGAAGCGTGCACAGCTGATGATCGCGGTCATCTCTATGACCTTGCTGGGATGTCCCAGTGTCCACACGATGCGCGGCGCCGAGGTTTTGCGGAGCGGGACCTCTGAAGTGGTCACCCACGTGGGTTTGAACGGCATCCTGATCGCTGCGTCCGCCGAGGCGTAGGGCGAGTCTGACAGCACGGCAGGCCAGGGCGTTTTGCCCTGGGCGGCGTTCTCCTACCGCGCCGGCCTAGGCAACAACATGGACTTTCAGGTCAAGACCGACCTCGGGTTGTTCCCTGAGCTCGGGCTTGCCTATCAGTTCGTCGGTGCGCCGGGCAGCGGTCAGCCCGCGGTCTCCGCTTACCTGGGTGCTAAGTATTTTAGCGCAGGCGCAGGCGACAGCTCGGGGAGCGTCCTTTATGCTCCGCTGACCCTGCTCGCCGATCTGCCGCTGGGCGAGAACAAGGTGACGGTCAAGGGCGGCTTTATGTTGATCAGCGCATCGGGCGGGGGTTCATCGACCGCAAGCGGCTACCCGCTCCTGGGCGTCAGCGGGCGTGTCAAGCTCGGCGGCATGACGCTCATGCCTGAGATCAACTACATGCACGCCGGCTCAGAGTCGGCGGCGTCCGACGATGGCTCCGCCTCGGTGAGCGTCGGCGGCGGTCTCATCGCCTACGGGCTTGGGTTCTCGTTCTAGGGGAATCGACAACAAAAAAAGGGCGGAACCGGACCAGCTAGCGTAAGCTGCGACGGGGAGAGTTCGAGTGCGCTGGACGGTCCGTACACGGATCGCTGTGGATCTGATCGCCGCAGTGAGTTTGAGCATGATCGTGGTCGGGTTTGCGACCCTGCTCGCGGCGCGCCAGCTGCTCGACAACAACGGCGCCGAGATGACCGAACAGCTCGCCAGCTCGCTGGCGGCGCAGATCAGCCGGATGCGCGCCTCCGGGCGTAGCCTGGCTCATCCCGACAACCGTCTGATTCTCGAGAGCTTTCTGGGTGACGAGGTGTTCGCAGGGCGCAACGTCGAGTTAACGGTCCGCAGCGTCTCGGGGCAGGTGGCTTGGCAGCTCAAGAACCCCGTCGGTGAGGAGCCGCTGTCCGCGCACGTTGCGATCGGCGGCGGCGGGACGCTCGTGCTGAGGATGGCGAACGAACCAGGTCGCGAGGCGGTCGGCTCGCTCACGGAGCTCCTCTTGAGCTTGATCCTCGGGAGCGTGGTCCTCGTCAGCTTGATCAGCTGGTGGTTGCTCAGTCGCAGCGTCGGCAAGCCCGTTGCGCGCCTGATCGAGGCGGTGGAGCGGGTTAAGACCGACGCCGCCGAGCTCCCCCCGCTGGGTGAGGCAGGCTCCGAGCTCGCCGCGCTGCACAAAGCGATCGACCGCATGCGGCTGCGTTCGGAGCAGGCGCGCCTTGAGCTCGGTGAGCGGCATACAGCCTTGCAATCGGCGCACGATGACCTGCTGAAAGCTCAGCGCGTGGCGCAGCGCGCCGAACATCTAGCCGGTGTGGGGCGCCTCGCCGCAGGGATCGCTCATGAGGTCGGCAATCCGCTGTCGGCGCTCCTCGGCTTTGTTCAGCTTCTGCGCTCGGGGCGCATCCCGGACGATCAGCAGACCGAGGTCCTCGAGCGCCTCGAGTCCGAACTCGAGCGGATCCGTGGAATCATCGGTGGCTTGCTGACCTATGCACGACCGGCTCGCCCGACGTTGACTGCGGTGGATGTGCGCCGAGTCATCGAGCCGACGGTGGCGCTCGTGCGGGCGGACAAGTCCTTTCGCGCCGTGGCGATCGAGATGGAAGTCGACGAGCGACTCCCTCAGGTCTTGTGCGATGAGGGCGGCCTCCGCCAGGTCTTAGTCAATTTGTGCCTGAACGCCGCTGAGGCGTGTCAGAATCAAGAAGGGTCGCAGGTGATCGTGAGCGCCAGCCGGGTGGATGACCGCGTCATCGTCGCCGTTGATGACTCGGGCCCCGGCGTCTCGACGAGCGTTGAGAGCACCTTGTTTGAGCCCTTTGTGACCACCAAAGACGTGGGGAAGGGGACGGGTTTGGGCTTGTCCGTATGTCAAGGAATCGTGCAGTCCTGGGATGCGAGCCTCAGTGTGGGCGTGAGCCGTCTCGGCGGCGCCCGCTTTGAGGTCAGCATCGCGTTGGTGCGGTCGGAGGCGTCATGAGTGGTGTGAGCGCGCTGCAGCGTGTTTTGGTCGTCGATGATGAGGACAGCCTTCGTCATCTCTTGGTCCTGGCGCTTGAGAGCCAGGGCATCGAGGTGGACTGCGCCAGCGACGGTGTCGAGGCGCTCGAGCGCTATCAGACCGATCGCCACGACGCCGTGTTGACCGATATCCGCATGCCTCGGCTCGACGGTTTAGCCTTCACCCGTAAGCTGCTCCAGGCGCACCCGGACGCTGTGGTGGTCGTGATGTCGGCCTATGGCGACATCGACGTGGCGATGGAGGCGCTGGAAGCCGGCGCAGTCGATTACCTCAACAAGCCGTTTCAGCCAGATGAGGTCAAGCTGCGGCTGATGATCGCGATCGAGCGCTGGCGCCTGGGCGCCGAGAACTTGAGGCTTCGTGCGGTGGTCGAGAAAAGCTCGAGCTTTGAGCATGTCGCCAACGCGTCGCCTGCGATGAAGCGGATCACCCAGACCCTCGAGCGCGTGGCGCCGCATCGATCGTCGGTCTTACTCAGCGGCGAATCAGGGACGGGTAAAGAGGTCCTCGCTCGCGCCATTCACGCAGCCAGTGACCGTCGCCAAGAGCCGTTTGTGGCGGTCAACTGTGGCGCCATCCCCGACAACCTCCTCGAGTCCGAGTTCTTTGGCCACAAACGCGGCGCGTTCACCGACGCGGTGCGTGACCGGAAGGGGCTCTTTGAAGAGGCGACGGGCGGCACCTTGTTCTTGGATGAGGTCGGTGAGCTGCCGCTGAACCTTCAGGTCAAGCTGCTTAGGGCTCTGCAAGAAGGCATGGTCCGCCCCGTCGGCGCGGATCGGGAGGTCGCCGTGGATGTGCGCGTTTTGGCTGCCACGAACCGCAACCTCGAAGAGCAGGTTCGCGGCGGCGAGTTCCGGGAGGACCTGTTTTACCGTCTCAACGTCTTCCCGATCCAGGTGCCGCCGCTGCGGCAGCGCCAAGAGGACCTCGAGGTCCTAGTTGCGCAACAACTTGAAGCGCTCGCATCGGCTTCGCGGCGCGACAGCCTCTCGCTCGATGCACCGGTTTGGACCTTGTTTCGTCAGCATCCGTGGCCGGGCAACATTCGACAGCTTCACAACGTCCTCGAGGCGGCGGCGGTGCTCTGCGGTGGTTCGGTGATCGAGCGCGAGCATCTGCCGCCCAACTTTCTCACGGAGGTCGCGGGCGATGCGACCGTTGAGCGTTTGGTCTCTGGCACCGAGGACGGCAGCATCGACCTGAGCATCCCCAGCGCGACCGAGCATATCGAGCGGCAGTTTATTCAGCGTGCGCTCGTTCGAACTGACGGCAACAAGACCGCAGCGGCTAAGGTCCTCGGCATCTCGCCGAGATCGCTTCATTACAAAATCAAAGAGTACGGCCTCTAGAGTAAGGACCGGATGGTCTCGAGGTAGAGATCGGTCAGTCCCTCACCGATCAGCATCACCTCGAGGCCCGCAAGAGCCAGGAAAATCCCCAGCGGGAGCGCACCCTCTTCGGGTTGCCAGCCGTCGTCATGCTCGACCTCGCGGTTGCCGATCCCTCCGCGCCGAGACAGGATCGCCCACCCGATCAGGCCTTGAATTGAGGCGAGCATGAGCACGGGTAGAACCCCCGACATCCCCGTGCAGCATACGATCGCCGCAAAAAGCGGCGCGTCGCCGCCACCGAGCGCCTCTTTATCCAGCGCTTTGGTCATCAGGTAGCCCATCCCATAGAGCATCCCAAAGGCGACGGCACCGGCGATGAGGTGGGCGGCGACGGAGGCAAGGGTGGCGCCCACACCTAGCTCAGCGTCGACGAGGAGGCTGGCTCCATGACCGGTCAGCCCGATCAAGGCGACCGCTGCGCTCATGCGGTCATCGATCAGCCATGAGTCATGGTCGATCAGCGCGATGGCGACCAGCACGGCGCCCGCTAGGACGCAGGTAAGGCTGTGGACTGTGAGATCCCATCGGATCACGATCGCCAGGGTGTAGAGGCCAAAGAGCGCCTCAACCCCGGCGTAGCGAAAGCTGAATCCGGCGCCGCAGTGACGACATCGCCCGCGCAGGATGAACCAGGAAAGGACCGGCAGGTTGTCGTACCAGGCGATCGGTGTCTCGCAGGCGGGGCAGGCGGACCCAGGCGACACCACGGAGCGCCCGAGCGGCATGCGATAGGCGACGACATTAAGGAACGATCCGACGCTTGCGCCCACAAAGAAGATAATCGAGGCGATCAGCGATTGCGCCCACACGATGTCGGGGAGGGAAGCGATCAGGGCGTCGCTCCTGCGTCGCTCGGCCCTGCGTCCTGGATGTCGCCCGCCGGCTTGAGGTTGACCTCGGGGATGGTCTCGTCCGGTTTGAGCTGTGCGTCGATCCGGTCTTTGAGCTGGCGCACGCGTCCTTTGGCAGCCAGCGCCGGGCGATCGGCGAGCGCTTGGTTGAGGTACGCCTTAGCTTGCGCGGCGCCCGATCCGTCTTGGAGGGCGTTCTCAGCCAGGTTGAGCCACGCCATGGGGCGCTCAGGCGCTTGGCGCGCCACATCCAGCCAGATCGGGTGAGCTTTGGCGCGTTGTTGCGCACGCCAGGCCAGGCGTTGTTTGGTGTCGGCCCCCTCAGGACTCGGAAGATTCTGGATGATGAACGCCTTTTGCTCGACTAGGCTGAGGTCTCCGGTCAGGGTCGGGGGGAGGTTCTCAAGCAGCCGGATCGCTTCGTCGTGTTGCCCGACCGATGACAGCGAGCGGACCAGGTATTGGTACCCGTCTCGGTGCCCTGGCGCGCAGCGGACTGCGTCGCGATACTTCTCAATCGTCGCGTTGATGAGGCCTGCCTTAGCGAGGCTCTCCGCTTGCTTCATGAGCGTCTGACGGCGTGCCTGGAGCTGCTCCTCGTCAGCCGTTAGACACCCTGTGATTACCTTCTGGTATTCGACCTGATCGCGCTGAGCGCGCTCGAGCGCCTCGGCATAGAAGGGTTCGTCGGGCATCAGCTCGACCGCCTTCTTGAGGTTATCGATCGCTGAATTGAACTCGTTGGCGAAGTGGGGCGTGACGGCGACTGAGAACAACCAGCGAGCCTCGGCTTCTTCGGCTGGGCTCAGAGCGGGTCCGTCCTCAAGCGACTCGAACAGGTTGTCGAGAATCTCTGCTGCACGCAGCGCAGGGCGCAGCTCGACGCGGCCTTGTCGCATCAGGCGTGGGTCGCTCCCAAGAAACAACGTCGCTCGCGCGTAACCCAGGCGGCTTTGAGGCGCTGCGTCATGGCGACCTCGCTGCATCTTCCAGAAGACCTGACCATCTTGAAAGATCCGCACTTGATCGGACCCGGTTGCGAAAAAGACACCGCTCGTGAGCAAGAGCGCTGCGCCGGTCTGGACGATGGCTGCAGGCAAGTTGTCCTCGCTCAGGGCGCGCGCCACGCTCGGGCCGAGCCCTCGCCCGATAAGGATGGCTAAGCCAATGACCAGCGGTAGAGCGTAGGCCGGGTCTGCGTGAACCGGCGTGATCGATGGTGCTAGACCGGTCGAGAGCGGCGCCAAGACGGCGAGCGGCAGGAAGCGTCTCATGGGCTCGGCGAGTAGGTTGCCAAAGCGTTCGAGCAAAGCCACGGCGCCGGTGAAGACAAAGAAAAGCGCCGTCAGCAGACCGGAGGCACCGGCGAGGTCGAGGCGCGCCGCTGCGATCTCGGGCGCCCACGGGAGAAATTCGCCAATTCGCCAGCCCGAGAACAGGTTGATCCAGGTCTGCCCAGCCAGCGCCAACAGATGCGCTGCGTCGGTCGGGGTGACGACGACCCAGGCGATGACGGCGATGAGGAAAGGAGCCAGATAGAGCGGCTTGAGCAGCTCGCTGCGTCGGTCGTCGTCGAGGCCGAGCCACGCCAAAGCCCAAGCGCAAACGCCGATCGGGTGAGCGAGCGGCGCCAGGATGAGCAGCGCCAGCCGAGCCGGAACAGCCGCCGCAAGCCAGCGCGTGCTGGCGATGACCAACAAGATCACAGCGAGCGCAAGCCCCGTGTTGTCTAGTTTCATCACGGCGGCGATCGCAGCGGGGTGGGTCATGAGCGCTGCGCCCGCAAGGCCGGCGCCGGCCGGATGGACACCGAGGAGGGTCAGCCCGATGACCAAAAGCGCGGTCGCAAGGCCAAGGGCGATCAGCCCGGTGAGCCGCAGCGACGTCGGGTTGAGCAGCGCCAAGCTGTCGAGAACGCTCTGGAGGACTCCGCCGAGCGGTTGGCTCCACGAGATCCCTTGCGCTGCGATCTGATCGATACCGAGCACGAAGCTGTAGGCTTGCTCGCCAAAAAAGGCGGGCGCGTACAGCAAGATGCCTAGGAGCAGCGGCAACGCGACGGAGAGCGAATTAATTCGATAGGTGTTCATGACCTCACCTTACGGCCTTTCTTCGACTTTT
>JAYZBQ010000025.1:0-6670 GCA_036338695.1 Myxococcota bacterium | reverse complement strand
AGGCCACTCCACGCAATCATAGCCGCGGTGGTCCTCATACTGCACCAAGATGGAGCGACCGTCCGGTGAGTTGGCGCGTCCTTTGACCACCGTGACCTCAAGCGGTTTCTCAGGCCTATTGGGCTGGCGGAACTGGCTTAGCCAGTCCGGGTGCAGCCCCGTACGCGCGATGACCTCTCGGACCTTGGTGCGCGGGTGGCTGCCATCGAGCGGCGCGATCTGCATCGAGTTAAAACAGGTGTCTCTGGGGTGGTCGACGTCGAAGATGAGGTGGCGCTCATCCGGGCTCCAGTTGATCTGGCTGATGCCCTCGCGGATCGACAGGGTCGCGACGGTCTCGGCGGTTGCGCCAACAAAGGGCTGGCTGCGCACGATCACGTTGCGCTTATCGGGGCTGGCGAAGGCGAGGTAGCGTCCGGTCGGCGAGGGCGAGGCGAGCTGGAGCGCCTGTCGGTCCGCCGAGTAGCCGTGGCCGAAGTCGTCATCGGCGATGGTCGTGCGTTCGAATTGCGAGAAGAGGAGCCAGCCATCGACGGCGCAGCGGTCGCCGACACCGTCGAGGTCGTCATCGATCTGCGCCGGGTTGGCGAGCTTGGGGCAGTTATCTTGGCAGTCCGGGACGCCATCGAGGTCGGTGTCGAGCAAGCTGGAGCACTCGAGGTTCGGCAGCTCGCCCAAGGGTTCAAGCAGGCACGCGCTCAGCGCCAGCAGACAGGGCGCTAGGGTCCGCGTCAGCCAGCGTGTCACCCTAGTGGTTTGCTGGGTCATCATAAGTCGTTGAATCGCTCAAGGTTCGGCTGGGTGACCGTGAAATACCAGGTGACGGGCAGCATGAGCGCCCCGGCGAGCGCCAGCCCTTGCGCTCGAGCCAGAGCGTTTGGGATGGAGTCGTCGAGCGCCCGCAAGCGGTCTTCATGCCGGCGCCAGGCGACGGCGCCGGTCGAGGTCACCGCCCAGTCACCCGCTGCGTTTTGGAAGCAACATTCCGATAAGAGGCGGCTGCGCTCGGCGACCTCGGCCTCGACCCGCTGTTGCTGCACAAGCGCGGCGACGGAGGCGGCGGCGGCACCGGCGCCAAACCCCCAAGCGAGCAGACGCTGCCGGCTCTGGACTCGGCGAGCCTCCTCGAGCCAGGCGTTGTCGGGGATCAGCCGAGCCATCTGGCTCTGCTCGCCCTCGCGGATGTCTACCCGCAGACGAAGCGGCTGAAAGTTGGGCTTCTTGAGCTCGAGCTCATGGGGACCGATGGGCAACGAGAGGCGCTGGAATTGAGCGAGGGGTTCGGGTTGCTCGGTGCCGTTGCGCACCATCCGAACACCAGCCTCCGAGAGGCTCAGCGTGAGGGTCCCGGACCGCCCGTCGAGCAGCGGCGCGACCAGCCGTGGGGTCAACCGCTTGGTGACCGTGCGCAGGCGCGCAAGCGAGGGGACCGTAGCGCCCGCACGCGCCACGCTCCGGGCTGCCTCGATGGCGAGCAGCCGGGCGCGTAACTCTTTGCCTTCACCGAGCGTGTAGACGCCAACGCTGAGCAGGTACTCGCCCCCGAGCGCTGCGCCGATTTCCATCATGCACTGGTCGGTGTCGCAGCCGCCCTCGGCGCGCATCTGCGCTGCCTCGAGCAGCATCTTGAGCTCGGCGCCCGAGAGCACATCCCAGACCTGGTAGCGATCGAGGGCGTCCGCAAAATAGCTCACAGCGCTTGCGCTCGCCTTGGCGTCCTCCGCCGCTGAGTCGGCGAGGATCAGCACGATCGGTCGGGCGTCTTGCGCACGCACCGAGCCTCCGATCAGGCTGAGTCCGATGATGAGCGTGAGCGTTCGCATAGAGAGCCTCAGCGCAAGGGCTCTTTGCGCATAGCCCTACGCCGCCACTCGATCAAGGCGCACCGGCCTCACGCGTAGGCGATGGACAAGGTCTTGGTGGGCGCTCGGGTCCGTCGAGGCGCCGGCTCGCAAAATACTCTGCCGCCGCCCGCCCTGGTGCACAGGGTCCACTAGAACGGCTCGATCTCTGCCAGCGACATGTCGCAGACGGCGTCGCGCAGCGTTGCCAGCGCTTGGTAGGCTGCGGAGCCGTACCAGCCGTTAAGGTCTTCGCTGCTCGGGAACTCAAAGACGGCTTCGAGCTGATGCGCGCGCTCGCCTTTGAGCTGGTTGATCACGCGCCCTCTCGAGAGCATCTTGGCACCAAATGGCTTCATCGTTGCAGGTACCTGAGCCATGTACTCTTTGAGCCGCTCGGGATCTTTGACGCGAATTGTAACACTGAGCAGGGCGGTCATCATGAGTCCTTTCAAAGGGTCATCAGCAGGTTCAACTAGGCGCTAGCACAGGCTCGCTAATGGATCCAACGACGCGAGCTCATAAGAGCCGACGCATCGAGGTTGCGTAGCGAGGAATGGGTTGACTTACCGGCGGTGCACAAGCCTGCGGATTGACCCTCGAGCATAGACCCGTCATCGTCTAAGCTCTGGGTGGTTTGCATGGTCAGACGAGTTGCGCTGAGTTGACAACATAGATGGAGCGTAAGCAATGTCGATGCAGAAAGTAGAGGCGATGGTTGCGCTGAGTTGCCTGTTGGCTGCCTGCTCCAGTGAACACAGCGGGTCGATAATCGATCGTGATGCGGGCATGGCTGTTGATGCCGCGACCCTCATCGACTCAGGCGCAGAGCCACCAGAGCCGCAGCGTGCGTTCACCCACAAAATGATGAAGCGTACCGGCGAAAACATGTTCGCCATGTTGGGTTACGAATGCGACACGTGCAGTTTTGAACAACACGCGGCGATCGTTGCGCCGCAAGGCTGGACCAAGGGGCCTACGCAGGTCAGCGCGTTTACCTCCGGCGAGCTTAGAAGCCGTCCGACCTTTGAGGGCGTCCCTGATGCGATGGACTTTGTTGAAGAGGTACCTGGTGATGAGTACAAGCTGATCGTCAAAACCCTGAGCGGTGAACTTGTGGAGCGAGGTGCCGATGGAGTCGTGGCGCGCACCGAGGTGATGCGCGACACCCGCTTTACCTACGCCGCCGGTCGCCGAGTTCACGAGCTGACGAGCCCAGGCGGTGAGGTCTTTGTACTCTTTGCCTTTCAGTTCGACCCGAGCAATGCGGTCATACCGGATTTTGAAGACCCAGAGGCTCTCGGTGATTTTGGCGCACCAGACGGTTGGAACTACAGCAGCCGTGTTCTGGATGAAGAATTGGTGCTCGATACCCCTCAAACCGCGACGGTACTGGCTATTCGCAAGCAAATCGACTCGACCTGGCAGCTGCGCTAAAGGCGTACACTGCAGCCATTGAGAGCGGGGACAGCGATGGATGGAATGGTACTCGGCAATCAATGCGCCTCTGGTAGATTTCGAGCCCTGGTGACGAGGTTTCCACCGGCCGAGCGGACGCTCAAATAGGCGCATCTGGGCAAGGGAGTGCGTCGATCGAGAGGCCCCCGTCGCTGAGGTCTTTGCCGGCGTTACGCCTGCCTCGAGAGCCGTCCGTGAGGCTATGGCGAGGGCTCGTTTATGCCTGTCTGAACCGCAAGCGCTCTCGACAAATTCACGCCAAAGGGCCAATGCTGCCGCCTTGATGGAGGCGAGTCATGCAGAGCACTCGATACCTTGGTGCGTTAGCGATCATTTTCAGCATGTCCTGCGGCGAACAGACGGTCGTTCGTGAAACCGAAGCGAGCTGCGGCAACGGGCAAATCGAGGCGGGTGAAGCCTGTGATGATGGCAACTCCGAGCCCTCGGATGGCTGCACCAACAGCTGCACGGTGGCGACCTGCGGTGACTCGGTCACGCGCACGGATCTAGCGGCGGGTGAAGAGGGCTACGAGGCCTGTGATGATGGTAATTCGGCAAATGACGACGCCTGTACAGCCGGGTGCGTCGTGGCGATCTGCGGCGACGGCATCCTGCGTACGGACCTCGCCGAAGGCATGATGGGCTTTGAAGCCTGCGACGACGGCAACACGGTCGATGAGGACGGCTGCCGCATGAACTGCGTGCCGGCGATCTGCGGCGACGGGGTGGTGCGCACCGACCTCGAGGCGGGACAACCCGGCTTTGAAGCCTGTGATGACGGCAACGAAGACGACACCGACAACTGCCTCACCAACTGCCTTGAGGCGCGCTGCGGTGACGGCGTGCTCGGGCCGGGTGAGGGCTGCGATGACGGCAACGACGACCCTACGGACGCGTGCAACAACTGCCAGCCAGCGAGCTGCGGCGACGGTGTGCTCCAAGATGGCGAGCGCTGCGATGACGGCAACGACGTCGACACCGACGCCTGCCTGAGCACTTGCGCGCCCGCTGTCTGCGGCGACGGCGTCGTGTGGGAGGGCGTTGAGTCCTGCGATGACGGCAACAGCGTGGCGACCGACGGCTGCCTGAGCAGCTGCGTGGAGGCGGTCTGCGGTGACGGAATTGTTCGGCGTGACCTCGCCGCCGAGGATGAGGGCTTTGAAGAGTGCGATGACGGCAACGACGTGGTGGGCGATGGCTGCTCGGCGGCGTGTCTGGCTGAGATCTGCGGCAACGGGCGCCTCGATGAGGGCGAAGCCTGCGACGACGGCAACGAGGTGGACACCGACGCGTGCACGCGCAGCTGCGCTGAGGCGCGCTGCGGCGATGGCATCCGCTTTATCGCCGAGGAGGGCTGCGATGATGGCAACCTCGAGGCGGGCGATGGCTGCGACGCGCAGTGCCGATTAGAGGGCTGCGGCAACGGGCGCGTCGAGGGCAGCGAAGCCTGCGATGACGGCAACCTTGAGCCCGGTGATGGCTGCGACCGGGGCTGTCAACTCGAAGTCTGCGGCAACGGTCGTGTCGACGCAGGGGAAAGCTGCGATGACGGCAACGCGCAAGCCGGTGACGGCTGCGACGGGCTGTGCCGCTTAGAGCGCTGCGGCAACGGTCGTGTGGATCTCGGTGAGGTTTGTGATGTCGGCAACCGCGTGAGCACCGACGCGTGCACCAACGCCTGCGAGGCGGCGCGTTGCGGGGACGGGATTCTGCGCCCGGGGCTCGAGCCTGATGCCCCGGGTTATGAGGCTTGTGACGATGGAAATCAGGTGGACGAAGACGCCTGCCGCAACACCTGCGCGATCGCAGCGTGCGGTGACGGTGTGGTGCATCGCGGGGTGGAGGTCTGCGACGACGGCAACCAAGTCAACGGGGACGGTTGCACCTCAGAATGCCGCACCGAGCGCTGCGGTGACGGGCGGGTCAACGAGGGCGAGGGATGCGACGATGGCAACGCTGAAGCCGGCGATGGCTGCGACGCCGAGTGCCGCCGTGAGGTCTGCGGGAACGGTCGAGTGGACGCCGGTGAGGCTTGTGATGATGGCAACAATGACCCGGCGGACAGCTGCACCAATCGCTGCGCGGTAGCGGCTTGCGGGGACGGTATTGTACAACGCGGCGAGGAGGAGTGTGACGACGGGAACCAAGTCGAGACCGATGCGTGCCGAAACAACTGCTCCACTGCCCGATGTGGAGACCGAGTTGTTTGGGCGGGTGTTGAGGGCTGCGAAGATGGCAACGATGATCCGAGGGACGCGTGCACGAATGGCTGCTTGAGAGCTCGCTGCGGTGACGGCTTACGTCGGAGCGATCTTGAACCTGGTGAGGAGGGTTACGAGGAGTGCGATGACGGCAATGAGGTAGATACCGATGCCTGCCTCAACCGGTGCACAGTGGCTCAGTGCGGGGACGGCATCGCTCAAGCAGGTGTCGAATCGTGCGATGATGGGAACCAGGAACAAACGGATGCGTGTCTCAACAACTGCGTTCAGGCTGCTTGCGGTGATGGATTCTTGCGCGCGGGTGTCGAGAGTTGTGACGACGGCAACCTCGAAGCAGCCGATGCCTGCACGGATTCCTGCGCCCTGCCACGATGCGGTGACGGTATCACGCGAAGGGATTTAGAGGCTGGTCAAGACGGCTACGAAGCGTGTGACGATGCGAATCAGGATCCAACGGACGCCTGTCTAAACACATGTCTCCAGGCGCGCTGCGGGGATGGAGTTGTCCGCACTGGCGTAGAAGGCTGCGACGATGGGAATGCGTCGCAGACAGATGCTTGCCTCAACGATTGTCGTGTCGCGTCCTGTGGCGATGGGTTCGTTCGCAGTGGGGAGGAGGCATGCGATGATGGCAACGGGATACAGACGGACGCGTGCTTGAATACTTGCGTCATTGCTCGCTGTGGCGACGGAGAGGTTCAAGCAGGCGTTGAAGATTGCGATGATGGTAACAACGTCAATGAGGACGGTTGTACGAATGATTGCGTTGCCTGCATGGCACACCGCCTCAGTGGTAACGCCTCAAGTCGGATTGAAGCTGGTTTGCGCTTCGGCGCGCTTCGGACCCACAACACAATCACCGTCGAGTTTTGGGTCAAGCCTGATCGGACGCTAAACCTCAACGATGCGTTAATCAGTACCTCATGCAACTACTTGAGCATCAAGCGCTGGAACGCCAACACAGGGATGTATCGCTGGCCGAACCAGTGTGAGTTTGAGACGAGTCGCTTGAGGGCAAATCAATGGCAACATGTGGCGATTCAACTGAAGCCGCGTAGCGCAGGCAATACCGAGTTATATATCAACGGCCGCCTGACCTGTCACAACTGGTCGAGCCAAGCGATCAATTCCGATTCGGATATTGAACGC
>JAYZBQ010000024.1:0-18934 GCA_036338695.1 Myxococcota bacterium | reverse complement strand
CTCCGCCAGCTCCGCAAGGTGAGCGCCTCGGTGCCCTGCACGTTCGAGGTGAAACGCCGTGCCAACACCTCGAGCCTGCAGCGCCCGCTGCACGTCCAACGCACCCTGGAGGATAAACGTGTGGTGTCGGTCCGAGGCGTGTGGGTAGCGCTCGCTCAGTCCGTGGTAAACGAACACCGGCAACCCCAGCGCGTCGGCGGCGTGCAGCGCCACGTCGAGCGCCGGGTTATCGTGTGCGCGCAGCGCCGTACGCATCCAGTACAAGACGAACGCACCCTCGCACTGACCGCTTGAGACGTGCCGAATGCGTTCGGCGTGAGCGGCGGGGAGCGATCTGCTCATCAGTGCGGAGTCCACAGCACCCTCCATGAACCTGTGGAACAATCCTGCGCTGGATGCATTCCGGCAGGGTAATCGATTCAGCTGCTCATGGGCGTTGCGCCTGTCTGAGTTTCGATGATGGCGCCGTCGCGTAGGCGCATAAAGCTGATCACCGACTCCGATGAGCCGTCCGCAAAGTCCATCACCGAGTGTTCGACGAGGACCTCCTCGTTCTCATAGAGGCAGCGCTGACTTCGCACGACTACGTTCGGGTTCCCCATGAACCCACGCAGCATCGTCGCCATCTCGGCTCGATTCATCGTTGCGCCGCTCTTGTGACGGATAAAGGTGAAGTCTGCGTGCAAGCAGCTGATCATCGCCTCGGCGTCACGCTGCTGTGTCCCCTCTGACCAGCGCTGAAAGACCGACATATTCTACTCCTTTGCGTGGCTGTTTTGCCGCTCGTCGGCTTATCGAGGCTAGCGAATTTGCGCACGCCAAGAGCGTCACTTCTCTGTAGGCTCCTAGTCGGTCGCCGCCTCGTAGATGTCGGAGAGCTTCGCAAAATAGCTGTGGAGCTGACGTTTGTCGCGGCTGATGAAGGCGTAGACGCTGGGAGCAGGCCGAAACTCCTCGGCGAACTGACCGGCGTCGGTCATGAACGCGTCATCGGGAAAGCGCATATTCTGGGACTTCGCGCCAGTGATCTCGCGCCGGTCCATGCCGCGGCGCTCGAGCTCATCGACCACCCTGTGGTCGGAGTAACGGTTATCCTGACTCTCAAGGAACGAGCGACCACCTACGAACTCGCCGTCGGCGTCGCACGTTCACACTGCCTCGTGCGATGTGACTAGGTACCGAATCAGAGCCCCGTCGAGCGGAACTCAAAGTGGCTCGAGCCAGGCGCGAATTTTTAGCGCTACAGAGCCGCCCTAGCCTCTGTATCGCTCGCGTAAAAAGCGATCCTCTTGGCGAAGGGGAGGAGGCTGACGACCGCCTCGGCGATCTGCAGCGCAGCGGTTGAGCCGCTCACGACCGCGATGCGTTCAATTCGGTGTTGCTGTGCGATCATCCAAGCGACTAGGCGGAGCTGTCCGTTGAGGCTTGCGCCCGTGACACCTGCCAGGTCGACGCCAATGAGGAGGCGTTCATGGGGCTCGAGTCGCTCGAGCGCCGCTTCAAAGCTCACCGCTGCGGCGCGCATGCCGCCAGAGCAGCCGTAGCCGCTCACGGCGATCCAGGCGTGGGCGTTCGGATAAAGGGTGGTGGTCACCTCGACGCGTTGATCGGGGTCGCTCACGACGTCGTGAAACAGGGGTGAGGTCGATGCGGACATGAACCACCGAATGCGTTGAGTACACGCTCTTGTAAGTTCGCCCACCAAGGGGGGCAAGGTGGTATGGCTCGCTGAGTGCCACGTCGACCACGTGAGCAAAGGCTCGTCAGCTAGTGGTTACTGGTTCGCCAGAGCGATACCATTTCGAACCCGTGCTAGGGCATACTAGGCGCCGTCATCATCCCCGCCTAGCGGCCTCCATCGCGATCATGCTGCGCAAAGAACGACCAGATCGTCTCGTCAAGGTTGGCGCCGTCAAGGTTGAGGTCGAACCACTCATGACCGCCACCCATCACTTTGTGTTTGACGACTTGTGCCTCGCCGTCGCTGCCGTAACGCGTGCGTTCGATCACGCGGCCCGAGTCTCTCAACTCGTCGATCTGCGGCGATGCGGCGGTTTGGTTATGCGATGCCCAGAATGTGGCGGCGTCATCGACGGAGAGAAACCAACCCGGAAAGCCGTCGTACGGGCGCTGAGCGTCTTGGGTCCCGTTAAAGATCGCAACCCCTGTCGGATGGCTTGCGGGGCAGTCCGTTTGCATCTGAGCGTACATTGAACCTGAGACAGGAGCGATCGCCGCGATGCGATCACTGAGATAGCAGGCGAGCCCGTAAGCCATGCCCGCACCATTCGAGTAGCCGGTCGCATAGACACGCAGAGGATCGATCTGATAGCGGCTTGAGAGCTCGTCGATGAGCGCCGCGATGAACCCAAAGTCGTTGGCGTCACTCTTTCCTTCAGCACCTGGTGGTAATGGGTTCCAGTGCGTCGATCCGTTCTCGAGAAGAGTGCCTTCGGGGTAGACCAACAGAAAATTATGGGTCTCCGCCAGTGAACGCATGTCGGACACGGCGCGCTGGCTACGCGCGCTTCCTCCTCCTCCATGAAAGTTCAGGACGACAGGTGCCGCTTGGTCGTGGCTGTAGCTTTCGGGGACGTAGAGCTCATAGTCACGCGGCTCTCCGTCAACGCTCAAACGTTGCTCTGATAAGCCGTATTCAGCATCGGGTCGCTGTGGTGGAGCGCCGGTGTCGGCGAGGCTTTGTGAGCCCGACGTGTCAGCCTGCGGGACCTGACATCCGATACAAGCCATGCCGAGGATCATCGTGGGAAGCGAGGGATTGAGGTGTAGCTGCAAGACAGGCTCCTGTGCGTCACAAACCGGGTTGAACTGTTCCAAGCTGCACCGCTGAGTTTGATATTTGATTACAAGAGCGCTGTGCAACTTCGCAAGGCGTTCGCAGGAGAATACGTTGATTGCAGGCTTGATGATGAGCGTCAGCCGGTTGTGATGGCGACCCGGAATCGGATCGGTTGCGCACTTGATCAGCGCTCACGGTCGGTCCATCATCGGGCTGTCGATCATCAGGGTAAGCTCATGTCCGAACTGTCCTTTGGAGCTCAAGATACAGCGGAAGCGGTGACGTCTGGCATCGACCTGTCGGGTAAGTGTTTTGTCGTCACGGGCTGTAACTCCGGCCTCGGGCACGAGACCTGCCGCGTCCTGGCGCTGCGAGGCGCTCAGATCATCGGGCTTGCACGCACCCAAGAGAAGGCGATCGAGGCGCTCGACGCGCTCGGGCTGGGCGCACAGGCGGTCGCTTGCGAACTCGGTGATCTGGCGAGCGTCGACGCCGCCGTGGCGACGGTTCGAGCGCTGGGCTCGATCGACGGCATCATCGCCAACGCAGGCGTCATGGCGCTGCAAGATCACCAGCAGATCCATGGTATCGAGGAGCAGTTCTTCGTCAACCATGTTGGTCACTTTCGGCTGGTCACGGGTCTCCTCGAGTCGCTGGCCGAGGACGGGCGGGTCGTGATGCTCTCGAGCGGTGCCCACCGGATGGCGCCAGAGTCGGGTATCGAGCTGGACGACCTCGCAGCCACCCAAGGGTACCACCCCTGGACAGCCTACGGGCAGAGTAAGCTCGCTAATCTATTGTTTGCGCGCTCGCTGGCGCGCCGTTTCGAGGGCTCGTCGAGGACCGCCAATTCGGTCCACCCGGGTGTGATCGACACCAACCTAGGGCGGCACGTTCCAAACAAAGAGGCGATGTATGAGCGGCTTAAGGCGTTCATGAAGACCACGCCACAAGGTGCATCGACGCAGTGCCTCGTCGCCACGCATCCTGGCTTAGCGCAGGTCAGCGGCGCCTACTTCTCGGATAATAAGGTGGTGGACCCGATCCACCCCAAGGCGCTCGATGATGAGTTGGCGGAGCGCTTGTGGCTCGAGACAGAAGCGATCATCGCGCGCGCCCTAGATCAAGCTGACGCCTGAGCCGCGGACGAGCTGAGCGGGCCGGTGTCGGTTTAGCTCAGCGCCTGCACGGCGTCGTGGTATTCACGGACGAGCTCGTCGACGATCTGCTCGATGGAGCGCACAGCCTTGACGTCGGCCACACCGTGACCGGCAGACCAGATATCTTTCCAGCGCTTGGCGCCATCCCCATCAGCCCCTGGATCGGGCAGAGTGTCGGCGATGAAGTTGGCGTTCACGCCGCTGACCTTGTCCGTGTAGACGATATCTTCCGGACCGCAGGCAACCACCTTGTCCTTGTACGCTTGGGGCGCTCCGCACTCCTCGCTCGCGATGAAGCGGGTGCCCATGTACACCAGCTCGGCACCCAGCGCGAGCGAAGCGACGATCTGGCGACCGGTGCTGATGCAGCCGGCGGCGATGACCGGGACGTCGAGCTGATCCGTCAGGTACGGATAGAGGGCATAGGGGCTGATCTTCCCCGCATGCCCCCCTGCGCCGGCGGCGACCCCGATGATGGCGTCAACCCCAGCGGACTGTGCCTTGAGAGCGTGCTTGAGGTTAACGACGTCATGGAACACGGTCGATCCGCAGGCCTTGGCGCGCCGCACAAACTCGGTCGGGTTCCCGTAGCTCGTGATCCAGACAGGGACCTCGAACTCTTCACACAGGGCGACGTCTTGCTGAAGACGCTCTGGGTCGGTCAGGCCGATGGTCATGTTGATGGCGAAGGGCTTGTCCGTCCGAGCGCGCAGCCACTCAAGGTCGCTGCGCAGACCCTCGATGGTCCGAGCGTTGAGCGACGGCATCGCTCCGAGGATGCCCGCCTCGGCGCAGGCCAGCAGCATCTCTTTGTTGGAGATGATGAACATGGGCGCGCAGACGATCGGGTAGCGGAGCCCCAGCTTTTTGGAGAGGGCTGTCTCAAGCGGCACGGTGTCACTCCTTACGACCTAAGCGATCGCTCGGAGTGTGGTGGAGCAGCGCCTCGCGCTCAAGACCAGGCCCTGATTTTTTAGCCTGCGAGACTAGTTGGCTGGGGGCGCGTAGTTGGTCAGCTTGATGCCGTCGACCGCTGCGATGTACTCGTCGATATTTGGCGTGCGCCCCAGAATCGTGGACAGGACCACGACCGGTGTGGAGGCTAAGAGCGACTCCCCTTTTTTGTCCTCGGCGTCCTTGACGACGCGCCCTTGGAACAGCCGCGTGGAGGTCGCCATCACGGTGTCGCCTTTGGCTGCCTTCTCTTGGTTGCCCATGCACAGGTTACAGCCCGGTCGCTCGAGGTACATCATGTTGTCGTAGCTCGTTCGCGCCGTATTCTTCGGGTTGCTGTCATCAAACACAAAGCCGGAGTAGCGCTCGAGCACGTCCCAGTCACCCTCGGCTTTGAGCTCGTCGACGATGTTGTAGGTCGGAGGCGCCACGACCAGCGGCGCTTTGAATTCGACCGTCCCGTGGAGCTTCTCGATGTTCCGAAGCATGTGCGCCAGGATCTTCATGTCCCCTTTGTGGATCATGCACGAGCCGACAAAGCCGAGGTCGACCTCCTTGGAGCCCTCGTAGAACGAGATGGGGCGGATCGTATCGTGCGTGTAGCGCTTGGAGACGTCCTCGTTGTGCACGTCCGGATCAGCGATCATCGGCTCGTTGATCTGGTCGAGATCGACGACAAACTCCGCCGCATAATGCGCGTCGGCGTCGGGCGTGAGCGGAGGCTTGGCGCCGGATTGAAGCTGAGCGATGCGGGCGCTGGCTTTATCCGCCAGACCTTGCAAAACGCCCTTGGCGTTGTCCATTCCCTTGTCGATCATCACCTGGATGCGTCGTTTGGCGATCTCAAGGGATTCCGCAAGCGTGTCGCTCTCGGAGATACAGATCGAGGCTTTCGCCTTCATCTCTGCTGTCCAGTCGGTGAAGGTGAAGGCTTGGTCGGCCAGCAGCGTCCCGATGTGGACCTCGATGACCCGCCCCTGGAACACGTTATCGCCGGCGAACTCTTTGAGCATCTGCGCCTGCGTGGCGTGGACGACGTCGCGGAAGTCCATGTGATCTTTGAGGGTACCTTTGAAGGTCACCTTGACGGATTGAGGGATGGGCATCGTCGCCTCGCCGGTGGCCAGCGCCAGCGCCACCGTCCCGGAGTCGGCGCCGAAGGCGACACCTTTGGACATGCGGGTGTGAGAGTCGCCACCGATGATCACGTCCCAGTCGTCGACGGTGAGGTCGTTGAGCACCTTGTGGATGACGTCGGTCATCGGGTGGTACTCGCCTTTGGGGTCACGCCCGGTGATGAGCCCGAAGTCGTTCATGAAGCTCATGAGTTTTGGGATGTTTCGCTGCGCCTTTCGGTCCCAGACCGAGGCGGTGTGGCAGCCTGATTGGTACGAGCCGTCCACGGTCGGTGAGATCACCGTCGCCGCCATCATCTCAAGCTCTTGAGAGGTCATCAGCCCGGTGGTGTCTTGTGAGCCAACAATGTTGACCTTGACCCGGACGTCGGAGCCGGCGTGCAACACCTTGCCCGGCGTGGTCCCGACGGCGTTCTTGTTGAAAATCTTCTCGACGGCTGTGAGCCCGCGACCCTCGTGCGAGATCTCTTTGGAGGTGGCGTAGACCGCCGGCATCTCGACCCCGAGGATCGCTGCAGCGGTGCTCTGAAGTTTCTTGCCAAAGACGACCGCATAGGAGCCTTGAGCACGGATGAACTCAAGTTTTTGCGGCGTCAGCGCGGCCGCGATGTCGCACAGCTCTTTGCTGCTGTCTTCGTTGTAGAGCTTCTTGGTCTTGGTGTTGATCGTTAGGACGGTCCCGGTGTCGATCGAGAAGACCTGCTCGAGCACGGGCTCGCCGTCCTCGTCCATGATGGGCTCACCTCGCTCGTCGAGCTTCTTGACCCAGTTCTTCAGGTCAACACCGATCCCACCGGTGACGCCGACCGTGGTCAGAAAGATCGGTGAGATCCCGTTGGTGCCGCCCACGATCGGGGCGATGTTGATGAAGGGCACGTAAGGGCTCGCTTGCACGCCGGTCCAGAGCGCAACGTTGTTGACCCCGGACATACGCGACGAACCGACGCCCATGGTCCCTTTTTCGGCGACCAGCATGACCCGCTTGTCCGGGTGCTGGCGCTTGAGCTCAAGGAGCTCGTTTTGCTTGTCCTGGTTGTGCTCAAACAGCGACTGCCCGTGCATCTCTCGGTCCGAGCGCGAGTGCGCGTCGCTGCCGGGGGACAGCAGGTCGGTGGAGACGTCGCCGATGGCGGTGACATACGTAACCACCTGGATGGTCTCATCCACGGGCGGCAGCTCGGTGAAGAACTCCGCACGCGCGTAGCTCTCGAGGAGCTCGGTTGCGAGCGGGTGTCCCGCCCTGTGCGCCGCTTCGAGCCGGTCGGTGTCAGCCTCATAAAGAAAGACTTGGGTCTTGAGCACAGCCGCTGCCTTGGCGGCGATATCTGCGTCCTCGCCGAGCGCTAGGTCCAACAGCACCTCGACGGAAGGGCCGCCCTTCATGTGCGAGAGCAGCTCGAGCGCAAAATCGACGCCGATCTCGCTGACGCTCGCCTCGCCGAGCACGACCTTCTTTAGGAACTTCGCCTTGACCCCTGCGGCGCTGGTCGTCCCGGGGAGTGTGTTGTAGATGAAGAAGTCGAGCGAGCTGGCGCGGTGCTCGTGTCCTTGATCGATGATCTGCTCGATCAGAACCTCAACGAGCGCAGCGTCTTCGATCGGTTTCGGGTGCAAACCGTTCGCTTTTCGGGTTTCGATTTGCTCAAGATAGTCAGTGTAGAGAGTCAACGCATAGCCCCAGCAATATGGTGAGAGAACGGTCGTTCAAAGGGTCCGTCCTGCTAAGTCGATCACGGTGCGGATGCAAGTCTGCATCGACCAAACCGTTCAACGGAGCCACCACGCGTCGGATTTCACCCGGTTGGGATCGAGTGATCGGGAGCGAAGACCTCGTCAGCCGGGACCTCGTCGAGCCCCTCGTCGCGTAGCTGATGGATGAGCTTGAGCGTTCGGAAGGCGTCGTTCCAGTCATGGAGGCGCTTACGCAGCACGGTGCCGTGGCATTGCTCAAAGGCAGCGCGCGCAGCTGCGAGATGACCTGCGGCGCCGAGCGCTCGTCGAAGCGGCTGCGCATAGGGCGCCTCGAGCGCTTCGAGTCGGTCTTCGAGCGCCTCAAAGGCGTCTTCGTGAGCGGCATGGTCGAGCAGCTCAAGCCAAGCGCCTAGGGCGTCAAAGACGAGGGGGTTCTCGACCGTGTACGCTGAGCCTTGTGCGCGCTGAGCCTGGATCTGCCGGACGGCAGCGCCTGTTCCAAAGGGGACACGGTCCGAGGTCCGCCCGGACAGCTCGATCGGCTGACCGGTGAGCGTGACGATGGAGCCGACCTTGGCGAGCTTGTTGAGCAGATAGAAGTCCTCACCGGCTTGACGCTTTGGAAAGCCGCGCACCTGCGCATAGGCGGTCGCGCCGATGCAGAGGGTGCTGCCGATGGTGTGGAAGGCATAGGGCGAGCCGGCGCGTCGAAGCCCGTCGAGGTAGTAGCGCAGGTACTGATCGTACGAGCGCATCGCTGCGCGCTGCGACGCGTCCCCCTCGAGGCGGTGGGTGAAGGGGAACACAAAGGCGGAGGCGTCGAGCGATGCGTGGAGGGGGCGCGTAAAGTAATCGGGCGGGACGACGACGTCGGCGTCCGTTGACCAAATGAGCGGCGTCTCGACGCTGCCATCTGCGATCCACGCGAGCGCCACGTCGGCGCCGATCTTTCTGGCCAAGCCGACGCCTTGCTTTGGCGGCAGCGTGCGCCCCGGCTCGGCGCGGTCGATCAGCAGGAGATCGAGGCCGCTCAGCGAGCCCAGCGCTCTGCACGAGCTGCCGAGTTGCGCTGCGGACCGAAGCGCCTGCGCGCACCGAGCGTTGGCGGCGTGGACGCGCTCGGGCGCGCCGGCGCTGGCGTTGAGCACGACGATCGCCAGCGCGTTTTGAGCTTGTTCGGTCGATGCGAGGTTGCGCAGCGTCTCGAGCAGCGTGTCCTCCTCGTCACAAGCCGGGATGCAGACGACGAAGCGGTAGCGGCGCGCCAGCCGGGGCCGGAGCTTAGCCTCCTCCTCGGCGTGCCCAGCGAGGTACTTGGAGAGGGCGCGCGCCAAGATCAGTGCAGCGCGGGCTGCGCGGGGAGCTGCGCGATCAACTCGGCTTCATAGCTTAGAAAATCATCCCAGCGGGCAGCGACGGTGACCTCATCGAAGTAGAGCTTAGCGAGGTCGGGGAAGAGGTGCGCATGACGCGCTTCCGATTGAGCGATCGCGTGATAAAAGTCGTGAAGCTCGCCGGGCGGCAGCGCCTGCGCCAAGCGATCGAAGCGCTCGTGCCCGCGCGCCTCAACGACACCCGCCATCACCAACCGATCCAGAAACTCGATGTCCCGTCCTTGCCGCACATGCCGGAGCAGACCGTTGACATAACTATCTTTGGAGTCCTTGCGGAACCGCAAGCCTCGCTTCTTGATGAGGCGAAAGACCTCGTGAAAGTGGGAGAGCTCCTCCTTGGCGAGGCGGATCATGGGCTCATGGATGGCGTCGCGGTCCGGGTAGCGCACGATAAAGGTCATCGCCATCGCAGACGCCTTGCGCTCGCATGCGGCGTGGTCGAGCAAGAAGGCGTTAAAGTCGCCGAGTACGGCCTCGACCCAAGCGTCTGATGTCTTGCTCAGCAGCGCCTTCATGCGCCGCGTCTAGTCGGTCGATTCACGCGTGACAAGGGGAAGGGCGCTGACGGTCACCATTCCTTGCGGTTGACACGAGCCAGGCTTCGGTCGGAATGGATGGCGGCGTCGAGACGCTGAGGCTCTGGAGCGTAAAACCCATGTCGATCCCTGAGTTTGCTGAGTTGGCTGCTGAACACCCCTCGAGCTGGCTCGAGCGATGGCTGGAGGAGGCTCAGGCTTCCGGTGAGCATAACCACACCGCCATGGCGCTCTCCACCTTAGGCTTGGACGGCGCACCCCGGACGCGCTTTGTCCTGTGCAAGGGGGTCAGCCCAACCGGTCTGCGCTTCTTTACAAACCTTGAGTCGGATAAAGGTCACGAGCTGGCACGCGACCGGCGTGTCTCGGTGGCGTTCTACTGGTCGATCCTCAAGCGCCAAGTGCGCGTCGAGGGGGTCGTAGAGCGCCTCTCGGACGCGGAGGCTGACGCCTACTTCGCCAGCCGGAGCCGGCTCTCGAACCTTGGCGCGTGGGCTTCGGACCAGAGCCGCCCGGTCGCGTCGCGGCAGGCGCTCGAGGCTGCTGTCGAGGACGCCTCGGCTCGTTTTGAGGGCGTGGTGCCTCGCCCGCCGCATTGGTCAGGGTTTCACCTCGAGGCGAGCGCTTGGGAGTTTTGGCAAGACCGGCCAGGCCGTATTCACGACCGGTGGATCCTCAAGCCGGTTGAGGCAGGTTGGATGCAGTGGCGGCTGCAGCCCTAAGTCGGCGGCTCGTCGCCCAAGCCGGCGCCGGTCTTAGCGCTCAGCCCACTCGCACAGCCCGCACAGGTAGCGCTCGACCTGGGCGCGCACCTTCTCGTCCGTGAGCACGCCCCCCTCGAAGGCGCTGGCTGCGTTCGGGATCAGCATCTCGGGGGCGGTGTAGATGGCCGTCGCGGTACCCAAGAGGATCGTTTTGAGGTGCTGCTGAGCACGCGCACCGCCCGAGACACCGCCTGAGAGCGTCATCAGCCCGGCTCGATGCCCTGCGAGCGGCGATTTGTAAGCCGGGCGACTCGCCCAATCGATCATGTTTTTGAGCACGCCGGGGATCGAGTAGTTGTATTCCGGCGCGCTAAACACCAGCGCGTCCGCCTCCGTGATCGCCGTTTTGACCGCCTCCACGGCGGGTCCACCGTCGATGTCGCCATTGTACAAGGGGACGTTGCGGTAATCGCACAGCTTGAGGGTCCATGTCGGCGGCAGCGCGCCGTCGTACCCCTTGAGCAGCGCGTGCGACAGGCTCCCAGAGCGAAAGGAGCCGGCGAAGGCGAGGAGGGTGCGTTGTGTGGTCATCGGGGATCCTTATTCAGCGAGGTCGAAGAGGAGAAACTCGGCGGGTTCGGTGGCGAATAGCTTAAGGTGGGGGTGGTGCGTCAGCGCTAAAGCATCGCCGGCTTTGAGGGCAACGTCCAGCGCGCTCAGCTCGCCGCGGACCAGGTGCAGGTAGGTCCTCGGGCGCAGCAGGTCGACGGTGAGCGCCTGCTCGGCGTCGAGGACGCCGCGGTAGATGCTGGCGTCCTGGCGAATGGTCAGGCTGCCGTCGGCGCCGTCGGGGCTGACCAGCAATGAGAGCCCGTTGGACGGCTCGATGAACCGCTGCTGGTAGCTCGGTTCGCCGCCCCGCTGGGCGGGCTCGACCCAGATCTGGATGAACTGAACGGGCTCTTCTGCGCTGGCGTTGAACTCGCTGTGCTCGATGCCGCGCCCGGCGCTCATAACCTGGATGTCACCATAGCGCAGGGTCCCGCGCTCGCCGGTGCTGTCTTGGTGAGCGAGCTCACCGGTCACCACAAACGTGATGATCTCCATGTCACGGTGTCCGTGTCGACCAAACCCGGCACCTGGTCGCACATGATCTTCGTTGATCACCCGAAGGTGACCAAACCCCATGTGGTCGGGGTCGTAATAGTTCGCGAAGCTGAAGCTGTGGCGAGAGGACAGCCAGCCGTGCTCGCCCCGCCCACGATCGGCGGAGCGACGCACGCTGCGCTGAGGTGATCGCCCCGTCGCAGTGGTCATCGGCCGCTACTTGACGGCGATTCGGAAGGCGACGTCGACTTGATCGTTGATCATCCGGTTCCCGAGCCCCTTGAAGAAAGACCCCGAGCCGTACTTGATGCCATACTTGGTGCGGTCAAAGCTCGCTTTACCCACGTAGAAGGCGCCGTCGCGTTTGACAGGAAAGCTGATCGGTTGGGCGGTGCCCATGATGGTGAGCGTGCCCTGGAGCGTCCCGTTCGTGATGGATTTGATCGTGAGGGACGCCGTCGGGAACTGCTTGGTGTTAAAGAAGTCCTTGCTGTGCATGTGCCCGATGAACTTATCCGCCCACTTGCCCTTGAGGTCGGTGACCGTAAACTTGGCCATGTCCATGACCACGCCGCCGCCCACCACTTGACCGCCCTTCACCTTGAGCTTGGAAGACTTGACCGGGACGACGCCTGTGTGGCTATCGCCGGTCACCTTGCTGCCGGTCCAAGTAATCGACGACTGCGCCGTGTCGATCTCGGCGGCTTGAGCGGGTGCCGCCAACCCGGCGATCATGAGAAGGGTGATACGTGCTCGATTCATGGGGTGTCTCCTAGTTGATAGTCGAAAGGTATCAGGTTGCGTTAGCTGTACAACGAGCTAAATTTGGACGCTTGAGTTGCGTTTTTGAGACGATTGGAGCTGCCTGCAATGAACATCCCTGATCTCACCACCTTCACGGTCGTGGCGACGCACGGGACGATGACGGAGGCGGCTCGGCGTCTCGATGTCCCGAAATCCACGATCAGTCGCCGTATTCAGCGCCTGGAGGACGAGCTCGGGGTCGAGCTCTTTCGTCGCACCGCGCGCTCGATCAAGTTGTCTGAAGCCGGCTTGGACTTGCTCCATCGCACCAAGCCCTTGCTGGATCGGCTCGAGATGACGATCGAAGGGTTCTCTGCACCGGACGATGAACCCAGCGGCGTGCTGCGGGTCACGACGACGCCCAGTTTTGGTCAAAGCGAGCGGCTTGTGCGGTGTCTGCGCGACTACGCGCTCAGGTTCCCGCAGACTCGTGTCGAGCTTGAGGTCTCGAACCGGCTCATCTCGTTGGTAGAGGACGGCTTTGATGTGGCGCTTCGGCTCCACATCGGGCCGCTGTCGGGCGACCCAAGCTTGCGGGCGCGCCGGCTGATGCGCTTTGAGCGTGGACTCTATGCCAGCCCCCAGTATCTGGTCGAGTGCGGAGCTCCCGCTCAGCTGGACGACCTGGCGGGGCACCGACTGGTCGCTCATGCCATCGTCGATCGCCGAGTCATCGAGTGGCACCATCGGTCCGGGCGTTCGCACGAGCGGCCTCCTTTTGAGGATCCACGCTGGGTCGTCGATGACACCGCAGCCCAGACTCAGTTTGCCCTGAGCGGCGCAGGCATTGCCTTGGTCTCGAGCATTGAGGTCGAGCGGTACGTGCGCGCCGGCGCGCTGGTGCGCGTGCTGCCGGAGTGGTCTCAGCAGGTTGGCTCGGTGAGCATGGTGTGGCCGGAGAGCCGGCACCTCTCGCCTCGAGTGCAGAGCTTCATCGAGCACGCCGTCGAGTCACTCGGGCGGGATGTCCCCGCCTGATCAGCCGGCAACTCAGGGGGGCGGGCTGCCGATAAGGGGGTAAGCGCTTTGGAGCGAGCGATGGTGAATCCGGTCCCCACCTTGGAGACAGCGCGCTTACTGCTGGTGCCCATCAGCTTGGATGACGCTGCGGGCTACGCCGAGCACTTCGTTGACTATGAGGTCATTCGTTACCTCTCAGCAGACGTCCCGTGGCCGTACCCACCAGGCGGCGTTGAGTCCTTTTTGAGCGAGGTGGTCATCCCCGTCCAAGGGCAGGACCGGTGGGTGTGGGCGCTCCGGAGTAAGGCGGCGCCTGAAGCCTGCATCGGTGCTATCGACTTATGGCGGGACGGTCAGCCAGAGCATCGCGGGTTTTGGCTGGGGCGCAGGTTTTGGGGACAAGGGCTCATGACGGAAGCGTGCGAGGCTGTGAACGCCCACGCTTTCGAAGCGCTCGGGTTTGAGGAGTTAATCTTCGCAAACGCCGCCGGAAACCTTGGGTCGCGGCGCGTCAAAGAGAAGACCGGCGCGGAGTTTTTAGGCGTTGGTCCGGGGCGCTACGTCGACCCCAAGCTGACCGAGCAAGAGCTCTGGCGGCTGCGGCGCTCGGTCTGGCAGCGGCGCCAGGCGCTGCGATGATCGGGGTGGTCAGGGTGTGTCCATGACACGCCAGCAATACCATGCGACGATCGAGCGGTAGGGGCGAAACGGGTCACCGAGCGGCTCGAGTTGGCGAGCGGTGACGGCTGGCTCGAGCCCGTAGATGGAAGAAAACCCGCGCCGTACAGCGAGGTCGCCTGTAGGCCAAACGTCCAGCCGACCCAGCTCAAAGAGCATGAACATCTGCGCAGTCCACGGCCCCACGCCGCGCACTTGGCACAAGTGCTTGGTGAGCGCCTCATCGCCGAGTGTATCGAGCGTGGAGAGCTCGAGCGCACCGCCCTGCGCACACTGGACCAACTCCGCTACGGCGCGCGCCTTGCTCGCAGACAGCCCCGCGCTGCGCAGCTGATCAGGTGAAAGTTGTCCGACTCGAGCAGGCCTGACCTGACCGTCGACCAGCGCGCAGAAGCGTCGGTGAATCGACGCCGCAGCCTTTCCGGCGAGCTGTTGGAAGATGATCGCCCGCGCGAGCGCCGCAAAGGCATCGGGTGGGTCGGCGCGGCGGGGGGTGAAGGCCCCGTGCTCTTCGATTAACGCCGCAAGCCGCTCGTCTTGAGCAGCCAACGCCGACAGGGCGCGAGCGATGTGTGGGGGGGTAGGCTTGCTCAAAGGGGTGCTCCCGCTCGGATGGCTGCTCCTAACGGTTTTCGAGCGCGCCGGCGAGTACCCTCGGCGCCGAGAGCTGGCGAGGCCGTGCAGGGTGCAACAGAATGGGTTAGAGCGAGTGTGCGTGGTCGTCTGCCACGCGGCGTAAAGCGGATGGAGCGGAGAAGATGGCCTACAAGGTGCCGACGGTTGCCAGCCGTTATTACGATGATTTGGTTGCGCAGCTGCCCTCGCTTGAGGGCAAGAGCTTTGTGGTGACAGGGACGACGTCAGGGACGGGTAAAGTCGCCGCTGTGACCTTCGCTCAAGCAGGCGCTCAGGTGCTGATGCTCAACCGGCCGTCTGCGCGCGCCGACGCGATCCAGGCTCGGCTCGAAGAGCGCTTTGGGGCGGAGAGCGTCCGCACGCTGACCTGCGACCTCCAAAGCTTCGCCTCGGTCCGAGCTGCCGCCTCGCAGGTGCGTGATGTGTGCGCTCGAGCCGGCGTGTACGCGTTGGTGAACAACGCCGGCGTTATGGCGATGCCCGACGAGGCGACCGGTGACGGGTTTGATGTGCAGATGCAGACCAATCACCTGTCGCACTTTTTACTCACCAAAGAGCTGTTCCCGCTGCTCGAGCAGGGGGCGAAGGTGCACGGTGATGCGCGCATCGTGAATCACTCGAGCATCGCTCGAAAGATGGTTCGATCTCTGGAGGGGCGCTATCTGGAGCGACGAGGCGGTGACCTCGGCGGTAATGGGGTGAACTTTCTGCCGAGCGGGCCGCGGTGGAGGCGCTATGGACAGACGAAGCTCGCCAACGCAGCGTTTACCGCGGCGCTGCATCACCGTCTGCAGGCGTCGAGCTCGCCGGTTAAGGCGCTGGTCGCACACCCGGGCTTCGCCAACACCGAGCTGCAACGCACCACTGATCGAGCGGGCGGCATGGCGCCGGGGTCATCCTTCCTTGCTCGCTTTTTCTCGCAGAGCGAAGAGGACGGGGCGCTCGGGATCATCAGCGCCGCTGCGCTTCCGGACGTTCGAAGCGGCGTGTTTTATGGGCCGGGGCTGGGCATGATGGCTGCTCGGGGCAAGGCGGCTCCATATGCGCTCGAGGCACAGTATGACAACGCGTCGACCCGTGAGCTGCTGTGGGCTAAGAGCTGCGAGGCGATCGGCGAGCCGTTCGACCTCTAAGCGGTGAGCCACCTAAGCGCGTCGCTGCCGAGCCGCTCGGTCAGTGGCGGTGGGCGAACAGGTACGACACGCTGGTCAGCGACGCCGCAAGGAGTGTCTGCGTGGCGCCCACAGGAAACTCAAAGAGGAAGGCGAAGAGGTAACCGCCAAAACCGCTGATCGAGCCGAGGAGCGCGGCGACGAGCAGGCTCCAGCGCAGATTGGGCGCCACGTTGATCGCAGCGAGCGCCGGCAACACCGTGAACGCAAAGGTTGGGAGCGCACCGAGCACTCGGGTCGACACCGCCAGCGCCACGCCGAGGCAGACAAACAGCGTGAGCTCCAGCCCTTTGACCGGGAGCTGTCTGACCCGCGCACCGACGCGGTCAAATGAGACCGCGCTGAACCCGCGCCATCCCCACAGCTGGATGGCGATGATCGAGCATGCGAGCCCGATCATCAGCCGAAAGTCGTTGGGTAGGACCGCGACCGCCGTACCAAAAAGGACGCTCTCAATGTCTTGAATCTCCTCGACGATGCGGGTGCCGACGACCAGCGTTCCCGCCGCACTTGCGAGAAACATAAAGCCCAACAGCGCATCCCGGCGATGCTGCTCGTGGCTGGTATCGGAGGCGATCACATAGAGGGTGATAAAAGTGAGGACGAGCGCGCCGAGCGTGGGCGCCAGCGTGCCGAGCGCACTTAGACCCGCCAGGTAGGCGAGCGCGACGCCGAAGGAGGCTGCTTGTGAGACCGTCGCCGCTAGAAAGACCATCCGGCGCAGCACGACGTAGACACCAAGACAGCCCAGCATCATGCCCGCCAGGGCGCCTGTCAGCGCCGGCGCACGAAACAGATCCCACGCAGCAACGAACTCAGCCAGTGTGGGCGCTGCGTCCATCACGCATCCGCCGAGTGGGGTAGGATCTCGCCATAGCGAGCCCGAAAGGGTGCGCTGCTCAGCACGTATTCACGAGCGCCTGACAGCACTATCTGATCGTCACGGTCGAGGTACACGATATGGGTGGCGATCGCAGGAAGCACCGCCAGCGAGTGGCTCGCAATGATGACAGCGAGCGAGCGCTCGGTCTGAAGCTGGCTGATCAGCTCATAGATGGTTTGCTCGGCGAGCGGATCCATGGCGCTGGTCGGCTCATCAAGCACGAGCACGTCCGGGTCACTTACCAGCGCCCGCGCCATCAAGATACGCTGCTTCTGCCCTTCGCTGAGATGACTAAAGGGCTCACGCGCAACGTCATGGGCTCCGACCGCTGTGAGCGCTGCGTCGACCTTATCGGCGCGACCCCCCCAGCGCCAAAAACCCCAAGATCGATCGGCACCAGACTCTACCATATCGACGCCACGCGCCGGTACGCAGAGGTCGTGGCTCTCGCGCTGTGGTACGTGACCGAGCCGGCAACCACGCTGAAGGGTGTAGTTTCCGCCGACCGGTTTCAGGCTCCCGAGAAGTGTGTGCAGGAGCGTGCTTTTTCCCGAGCCATTTCGACCGACCAGGACCCAGACTTCACCGGGATGAACAGCCAAATTGACCGGGGGCAAAAGCGGCTGACCCGCACGGCCAATCTGCAGGTCACTGCAGACCAGCCGCGGGGTCAGCTCAGCGTTCGACTCAGTGGTCTTCACCTTCGTGACTTGCCTCTTCCACCACCAGGCTGACGGTCGTCTCCGTGGTCGGACCGATCTTCAGCGTGTAGGTGCCGACTTCCAGGTCCGCGTTGTGTTGCTTGGCGACTTCGCCGCATTCAGCGACGTCGGCGCTTTCTTCGATCTCAACCGCAGCGCCGTTTGCATCCGTGATCTCCATCGGGATATCCACCGAGAGGAAGAACGCGAACTCGGCGGCTTCGTCTGCTTGATAGGTCACATAGCCAACGTTCTGCGTGTTGTCATCAGCGTCAGCGACGAGCGTGATCCGCACGGCGGTGTGCTCAAACGTCGCCGAGGGCGCGCCGTCGGCTGCAGCCGTCGCCGTGACGTCTTGGAAAGGACCTTCTTTGGTGTGCTCACAGGCTTCCTCGGCGGGGCTGTGATGCTCTTCGTGATCGCCACAACCCGACAAAGCGGTCGCAGTAAAGAGAACTAGGGTACCTAGCAGGGCTTGAAATCTCATCGGTTAACTCCTTGTTATGAGATGTTGTTTTGACTGAAATCAGTCGTTCGAACGGTTGATGGTTGTGTTGAGCGTAGCGTGGTCGACGAGCGCTTCGTTGAGCGCCTGCTTCCATGCACCCTCGTCGGCTGGTGGGGCGACGCCAAAATCGATGTCATCGAGTAGCGCAGCCGGGAGCTGGAAGTCGACCGCTAGGTTGAGTCCCACCGGCGCCCCCGGGCCGATACTGCCTTGGATCTCAGCTGTCAGCGCGGTCGTGAGGGGGAGATCCAGGTCGACCGCATAGCCTTCTTCAGGGAGTCGGCGTGCATCGCCTAGCAACGTATCAAAGACGGTCCCGCGCAGGCGCACTGAGCTGATGTTGAGCTCGATACCGGCGAGCTCGCCGAGGGGTACCTCGCACGGGCTGGGCTCGCAGGGCGTCGGCGCCACTGGGCTCGCGACTGCGGATAAAGTTTGCGGCTGGGTATCCAAACCGACGACGACGCGCGCACCGCCTGAACCACCTGCCATCTCGAGCGCAATGTCTTCGTAGTCGACGAGCGCGCCGCTGTCGGAGTGGCAGTGTCCGTTATGGCATAATGAATAGCCCTCGGGCGGATTAGCGGGGTCAAAACCGGCGGCGCCTTGCGCAGCCAAGACGACGGATAAGGCGTCGAAACCTACCGCCACGTCCTCGAGCGCGACCACGTAGTTCCCCGCGGTTTTGAGCCGCCCTTGAGCGTCCAATCGTCCGGGTGACGGAGCGAAGCTTGCCGTGACAGACGCGTTGAGCTCACCCCAAGGTAAGCCGTCGCCCAGGCATCCTGCGATGCAGAAGAGGGCGCCTCCAAAGCCAAGAGATCTAGCGATTGAGCGCATCATAAATCACCTCCGCCGTTCGCTTGATTCGAGCGGTGTACGTCTCATTCTGGTCAGCAAAGTTAGCGCCGCCAGGGATCACGACGACCTGCGCCTTGGCAAGACGTGCCAGCGTGTCGCTCGTACGTGTGGGGTAGTGGCGCTCCTGTAGGATGTTCCTTATTTTTTGGGTCTTCATCGTGTGCAGCACACGGGCGACGTGCCTGGGTGTCGGCGCAATGCCTGGCAGAGGTTCCACATTGATCGGTCGCGTCAGACCAAGCCAATCC
>JAYZBQ010000023.1:0-5085 GCA_036338695.1 Myxococcota bacterium | reverse complement strand
GCCCCCCAAAAGGAGCGCCAGCAACCTGTCTCACGCGTAAAATCGTCTGCACATCAACGCCGGCGCTGAATCGCCACATGCAATCACCAAGCGCAGGGCCCGCTTCTAAAGCAATGCCCTGATCGCCGCCAAAAACGACCTCACCGTCTTCGTTGGTGACACGCCCTTCAAGCCCGATGCGACCGCATTGATTGGGCTCGCCTTCAACAAGTGAAACGGCGATTCCCTCGCCAACCACGCCGCCACCCACGCGGTTCTCTAAGCGCAATGCCAGTGGCTGCTCGAGTGCGCCACCGACCGGCACCTCGACTTGAGGCGCACCCAAAACCGGAAACAGCAAGCGATTCTCACGATAAAACCCAAGCGCAGTCGCTCCACCGACGCCCGCCAACACCGTCTTTGCCGTGATCCCTGACCAAGCGCCCTTCGAGGCACGAAGCGTCAAATCGTGCTCACCTTCACTCGTGACTCGACTGATCCAAGCCGAGTAACGACCAACGGCATTGGTCACCCCTTCAAGGGTTGTGCATTGGTCGGCGCAGCCGGTGAGCTCGACGCTCGGCGGTCGTACAATCTCAACGGCGGCGCCAGGTACTCCATTACCCGCCTCATCTTGAACGACTACATCCAAAGCACCCGCTGCGCCGCCCACCATCGTCGTCACCCGCCCCGGCGGATCCGCAAAAACGCGCACCGGATCACCAGCGAGCAGCGTGATCGGCACCTGCAGTTGAGTCAGTTGGCCGTGTGCACGCACCACGAGTGACATTGGTCGCAGCACCGTACTTAAACCCACACCGCACACGCCAAACCGAAAAACACCGTCAGCGTCAGTATACACAGATTGGTTGTGGACGCTTCGTTCAGGCTGGACGTCGCAACGATCATTACTCAAAAATAAAAGATCGTTGTTGTCTTGACTGGTGAGCACCTGAAGATTGAGCCGGCTATCCACCGCAGGAGTTCCGCGACTCCCCTCAGCTAAAACTCGAAAGTACATGGGCTCAAAAGCCCGACCTCGACCCAGGCTAAGCAGCGCTTGTCCAGGTTGATCAACCATCAAGCGAAGGCGCTCAATACGCTGAACCTCAAGGCGCACATACAAAAGGGCGCTCTTGCGCTTCTCGCCAAGCGAAGCGCCGGAAAGCTTAGCGCGAATGGTACTTCGATTCGGCATCGTGATGGGGCAAGATACCTGCACCGCAATGCGCCCTTGATCATCGGACACGTCATTTGCAGACGAGAGCAAGCGCACGGCACCCTCGACCGATACACTCACTTCGGCACCCTCAACCGGGCGCCCACCTGCTGAGAGCACCTGAAAGTACTCAAGCGGGGTGACATCACCAGCCTCACAGCGACTCAATGGCTCATCGCCTTCGTTCTCATGACCCAATAAAATCAATCGGTCGGGATCACCCGCTCGAGTCCGTCCACTCAGGACAAAACCGTCTTGGCTGCGCGCGGCGATCTGCTCGGAGTTCACCAGCTCGGGCAAGGACACCACGAGCTGCCAGTCACCGAGGTCGTCCCCTGCCCCCATACAAAACAGCGCCCGACCCTCTGCGTCGCTGCGCGCCTCGTGCTGCGCATCCTCCGAGGGCTGCGCCGAACACGCGCCCTGCTCGGCGCGGTAGATGCGCACCTTACCGTGTGCCAGCTCACCCGCCTGCGAGCCTGGTGGACCTTGCCCTGCGCCGGCGTCAGGGGGCGCTGGCGCCGCGTCCTCGACTCCACCGTCCCCGGCGCCTGCGCCGACATCGAACACACCCTGTGTGTCGCTGGCGCCAGCCGCGTCGCGCCCTGCTCCGCCGCCTGTGTCCTCAGCGGCGCCTGCGTCGTCTAAGTCACCAACATCGCCAAGAGCTGCATCGCCCCCAAGCGCGGCGTCTTGCGCTGCGCCCGCGCCGGCGTCCACTGAGCCCTCATCGGAGGCATCTCGCCAATCCGACAGCACCACCCGCTCACCGACGAGCGGGTTCCCAAAGGCATCCTGCAGCTCAACGACCAAGGGTTTGGCCTGCGCCTCTTCGAGCGAGAGCCCCATGGTGCGCAAAGAGGTGAGCGGGTCCGCATCCCCAGAAACCCAAACCGCCGTCCCCACGCCAGGCACCACAAAGCGCAGCCTCGCCGAGCTGCGGTCTGCGCGGAGATCAAGCGCCAGCTCGTCTTGAACCTCCAGCGCCCGCTGAGCGCGCACGACCAAGCGCACGTCACGCACCGGCCCCTCGGCATAAAAGACGATGCTGCAGACCCCCGGAGAGCCCTCGAGCGCATCAACAGCCGGTGTCACGCAGCTTGCGCCGCGCGGAAAGCTGATCACCCGCTCAAAGCTGGGCGACTCGATGCTCGCCACGAGCGCCTCACTCCCGAGCGGCTCACCAAGGAGGCTCGTGACCTCCACCTTAAGCCGGTACGCTCGCCCAACCCTAAGCGCCGGCGGCTCGATGCGCTCAGTGCTATCGGCAGGCCACACACCGAGCAAACGCACGGCGCTCGGGGTCTGCTCGTTGGTCTCGGGCGGAAGCTCGGGCAGCGCGCCGCTGCTGCACGCGGCGCACGCCCACATCAAGCCCATGGTCCAGCGCATCATCCACGCTCCTTGTGACGCGCTCAATGTAGCCCAAGCCCAAAGGGTTATCTAGGTGCTATCCAGCGCACCTCATCTTTTGGCAAAGCGGCTTAGACCACAGCGGGAGCGCCCGATGAATCGCTGGAGCGAGCACATCACTTTTATCAACGTCTCCAACCTCGAGCGGAGTCATCGTTTCTACACCGAGCTGATCGGCCTGGTACCGGTTCACGACCAAGGCGACTGCCGTATCTATCGCATCGGTCGTGACGCCTACCTTGGGCTCTGTCATCGCCCCAGCGATGTCCGAGCGCCCGGCAGTTTCCTCATCACGCTGGTCACACCGCACGTCGAAGGCGAAGTGGCGCAGCTCGAAGCCGCAGGGGTCACCATTGAGCTGCCGGTCCAAGACCACCCGAAGTACGCCATCACCCAGGCCTTTGTGCTCGACCCCGACGCATATCGGCTCGAAATTCAGCGCTTTCACGACCCAAACTGGAATCAGTCACCAAGCTGAGCGATCGACAAACCAGCGAGGGCATCGGTCAAAAGACCGACTAAACCTACTTAATAGTAGATAGGCAGCCTCACCTGCTCTAACTGGCGGTGCGCACTGGTCTCGCTTTGGGATCTTAGCGCCCCAAAACTTTCTCAAAGAGTCGGACAATACGATGCGTTTACTCCTCCTGATGGCGACCTCCCTCGTGGCGCTCAGCTCTGCTGAAGTCGACGCACGAGACCTTCAGTCCCTGCCTCCTTCGTCGGGTGTTTTGGCGCTCACCAAGGCGTGCAACACCAGCGATGACTGCGCCTCCACGGCGACCTGCGACGCCGCCTCAGGGCGTTGCCGCGTAATGGCAGCCGGCGAATGTCGAGCCGAGGACCCACGCACCTGCGCCTGCGAAACGACCATCGACTGCCCGCGCTTCTTTGAGTGCCGGCGCGACAGCTGGCGCCCGATCGCAAGCTGCACGCCCTACTAGAGGCAACGCCGCCACGGATTGCGCAAATTGGGTGGGCAACCTACGATCCAAGGCGTGCGCAGCCTGCGCGCCGGGGGATCTCATGGCTCGACCTGCGCTCGCCTCTTGCTTAGCTCTCGCGCTCGCCTGCGCCTCAGAGCCGATCACGCCAACACTCGACAGCGGCAACGCCCCAACACCCGACGCAGCGACATCACCGGATGCAGGCGGGCAACCCGTCGCTGACGCAGGCGCAAACGCCGACACCGGCGTTTTAGCAGATGCAGGGAGCACGCGTCCGGACGCGTCGCTGAGCACGCCAGACAGCGGCTCCTCCCCGGCGGACGCCGGCGCGCCCGAACCGCCGCAATGCGGAGGTTTCGCTGGGCTTGAGTGCCCGCGAGGCTTGGTCTGCGACCAGAGCCAGCACCGCGCCTGCGGCGCCGACATGATGGGCGTCTGCATCGAGCCGCGCAACAACCCTTGCCCGGAGATCTACCAGCCGGTCTGCGGTTGCGACGGGGTCACCTACGCCAATGACTGTGAGCGCCTCGGCAGCTACGTCGCCCTGCGCCACGAGGGCGCCTGTCAAGACGACGCGAACGGATGCGGTGGCGCCAACCAGAGGGTCTGCCCCCGCGGGCAGCTCTGCGATCGAAGCGCTCATCGCGTCTGCGCTGAGGACCTCGAGGGGGTCTGCAGAGTCTCTGAACCGGTTGCCTGCCCTGCGATCTACGCGCCGGTCTGCGGCTGCAACGGTCAGACCTACGGCAACGACTGCGAGCGGCGCGGCGCCGGCGCGGCCCTGGATCACGAGGGGCCGTGCTGAGCACACCCTCCATGACCAACCCACCAGACCATGCCGCGCTGAGGCGACGCGTCACCCTCCTCGGCGCGGGCGTCGGTTGCTCGATCGTCGCAGGCGGCGACGTGTTCTTCGACCTCTTCTGTTTGCGATTTCCGCTCTTCATCTACCTGACCGCTGCGCTCATCGGCGCAGCCGGTGGACGAGGCATCGCAGCCTGGACGCGCAGCCGCCCCAACCTGCAGCGCCCCGTCCAATTCCTGGCACTCGGTCTGTGTGTTCTCGGCGTGATGAGCGCCTCGTACGTCGCGCTGAGCCCACCCAACTGGTCGAGCAAATGCGCCTTTCGCTACTGCGGTCGCGCCTTGAGCGGCTTGAGCTTAGGTCAGTCTCCTTATCCAGTCGGCAGCCTGGACTGCGGCGACCTACACCTCTGCGCCAACGAATACCGGCTCTCGCCGGCGCAGCGGCAGATCCTCGATGAACGTATCGAAGCGCTCGGCGTGCACTGCGACGGCCCCTAACCCGTGCTCAAGACCCTACTAACCAAGCTCGCCAACAGCTGCTGGCATCACCCCAAATGGGTCCTCGCTGCGCTGGTACTTCCCACACTCCTGCTCGGCGCAGCCGCCTAACCGAGCCGGAGTCGGTCACCTCTTTTCAGGCGACCGTCTGAGACGTTACGTTACGGCATGAACCAACGAGTCGAGGAACGGCATGTTCCGAACCCCTACCGCCGTGAGCTT
>JAYZBQ010000022.1:0-75643 GCA_036338695.1 Myxococcota bacterium | reverse complement strand
TTGGTCGACGGTCGCGTGGCGCGCTGGGTTCGAGACGCCGCCGAGCTCAGCGTGGTGCCCGGACTGCAGGATGCGCGCCGGATCGCGCGCAGCGCCGGGCATACCTGCGCCGTGGTGGCGTCTGGCCGCGTTTTTTGTTGGGGCGAGAACACGCAGGGTCAGCTAGGCGACGGCTGGGTAGGCGCTGACCGCGGTCAGGCCTTGCCGGTTGCGGTGCAGCGTTTGGACGACGCCGTCGATGTCGTCGCTGCCGGAAGCACCACCTGCGCCCTGCGCCGTGACCAGACGATCTCGTGCTGGGGGTCGCTCAGCGCCAGCCTGCTCAGCTGGGATGCGGTGGAGGCGGCTGATCCCGTCGCTGAACCCAGGCCGCGTCCTGTGGTCGGCGCAGTCGGCGTGATCGACCTGAGCCTAGGCGTCTATGGCGACGGGCTCGGCGCGTGTGCGCTCGATGAGGCGTCGCAGATGCGCTGCTGGGGCGGAACCCCCCACACCGAGGACGAGGTGCTGGCGCGCTCCAGGCATTACGCCTGCGGTTCGCAGGCAGCCTGCCAGGGTTGCATGGTCCGATCGACGGGGCAGGTCCTCTGTGCGGGCTCGAACAGCCACGGTCAGCTAGGCGTGGGGCTGCGTGGTGAGCCAAGCACCGACCCGGTCAATGGGCTCCCCCCGATCCAGCAGGTTGCGGTCGCTACGCGCCACGTCTGCGCCCGCTCACGCGGCGGCGCCGTCTACTGTTGGGGGAGCGAAGAGGGCTTGGCGCAAGAAGCGCCGGATCATCACTGTGATCGAGTCGATCAAGGTCGTTGCGTGGGCGAGAAGCGCTACGCCGCCCTACCGCTTCAGGTCGTCTTCGACTAGCGGCTTCCACAGTCAAAGGTATTGAACACATAGCCGGTGAGGGTTGGAACGTTCACCTCACCCTCTAAACCAGCCAGAAAGGCTGCGGCGGCAGTCGGGTCTTTTTCGGCAAAGGGGCGATCGAAGAGCGGCGCCACGGTGCGCACAAATTCAAGCGCTGACTCTCGGTAAAGGCCTGTTGAGCAATCGGCATGGTCAAGCTCGTCTTTGATGATCGCCGCAAAGCCTTGAATCAGCGCCGCATCAAGCTGGTTGACTGCACGCAACTGTAGGGCTTCATTTTCAGCCGTCTCGGCGCTGTCGAGGTCGCGCCAGCAGCGAATGGCGAGGTTGCCATCAAAGGCTTGGTTGTAGGTCTCGGGCGCTACGCGCTTGATGGCTCGACCTAAGCCGATCGGGTTGTCTCGATCGGTTCCGCCCGTGTGGTACGCCCACGAGCTGTCGCAGTCTTTCGCTTTCGCTGCGCAGCTCATGCCCTCTTTGACGGCGGAGACGTAGTAAAACCACATCAGCGCGGCGCGGATGCGCGCCGAGTTGAGCGCTGGGTCGTTGCCTTGACCGCCTTGCAAGAAGGCTTCGTTGATGATCGGCTCAAGCGTCGCTGGGCCGACGCAATAGTCGGGGTACTGCGCAGGGACGCCCTCGTCTTGGCAGCTCTCGCCGTTGGGCGGCTTGGGGTAGTGCGTATCGTAGCGGCGCGCCACGCGCGAGCCGACGCCGCTGTCTTCTGCGTAGATCAGCTTGGCTTGAACGAAATGGTCGGCGGGCGGCGCGATCGAGTGATCCCACAACAAAGCGCCGATGCGATCGAACGCTTCGACGCGCGCCACTGACGAGGGCGTGCTCTCGCCAGCGAGGTGGTAGGTGTTGTCGTCGGTGATGCAGGCGTCCCAAGCGTCATCCGCCGAGCCGTTCTGGCGCGGGAGGTAGGCGTCGTCCGCCACGGCGCAGACACCGAGGTCTTCACTCGGGACGGTCTGGCAGTCCGTGCCGTTGTCCGCGCCCGCATCGGCGATCGGCGGGACGCCGGCGTCGGTAGTCTGCGGGTCGTCAGCAGGGCAGCCCAAGCAAAATATGGTCATGGCGAGTGCGAGTACGTGTCGGTGCATCGTGATCATTCCTTATCCTTTGGCGTCGGGGTGTATCGGATTCGGAGCTGCAAGCCGCGCGCCGGCCCGTTCACCGCTGAGCCGTGGTACCGATAGATCTGGTCCGTCAGGTTTTCCACAACGATTCCTGCGATCAGCCCACGATGCACACGGTAGCCCAGGCGAAGGTCGGCCACCACAAACCCGGGTGTACCCCCGGTGGGGATCCGCTCGTCGGAGACATCGGAGAGGGCGAGCTGGTCCTGGAGCGCCGCCCCACGCAAGGCGAAGCCAGCGTAGGGTCCGCGCCGGGCGTCGGGGCGCCAGCGCAGGTCGAGCGTGCCGTTGAGCGGCGGGATGCGCGAGAGCGGGACGCGCTGGCGTGTATCGGCTGCGCTTGCTTGGTTGAGCAGGGCCGGGTTGGGGCCGTCGCCGCGTGCCCAGGCAGCCGTCGTCCGAAGGCGCCAGTGATCAGCGATGCGCACCATGAGACCGCCTTCGAGACCATAGATAAAGGACGGGTCGGGTGCGTTGATCAGCTGAAAACGCGTCCAGGACGCCTGGCAGCCGGGGGTCTCGGGCGGGCAGTCCTCCGGCGCCCTGGGGCGGCGCACGATCGCGCCATCAAGCTCGGTGCGAAAACCCCAGAGGTCCCACTCGAGGTCACGCGCACGGCGCGTCCACCCGAGCTCTACGCTGTGCGCGACCTCCGGTCCGAGCGCAGCGTTCTCAAACTGAAACCCGGGCCCGGTGAACTGTCGGCTGGTGAGGTCATCGAGGTTGGGCGCTCGAAACGAGCGGTCGAGCGAGAGGTTGAGCGCGTCGAGACGGCTGATGGTGAACCGAAGCCCTGCGTGACCGGTGACTGGCATCCAGGTGGCGTCGACCGCCTGCGAGCCGGAGGTCAGGTCGGCGTCGGCTTGGGCAAGCGCCCAGGCGGCGCGCCCTCCCGCAAGGAAGGACAGGCGCCGCTTCCAAGCGAGCTCGAGATCGATGAAGACGCCACCTTGCGCATAGCGTGACCCGTCGAGGTATTGCCCTCGGCTGCGCTCGACCAGGACCTCGAGATCGGTCAACTCCGTCCAGGCTTTCGAAGCGACCGAGTCGGCGTAATGGTCGGCGCCAAATTGACCTTTGAGGCGCAGTGAAGAATTGAGCCGAATGGGCTTGGTCGAGCCCACGAGGCTGAGCCCGAGCGTCTGCACCGAATCACGCCCAGTGTGTTGCACAAATGAGCTCGGGCGATCGAGCCGTTTGCGCTCGTGCTGCTGCTGCCAAGACGCCGTGAGGCGCAGCCGCTTAAGGGCGCCAACGCGCTTGGTATCAAAGGCGGCGTAAGCGAGGGTTCGGAACTGCTCTTCGTAGCGCAAGCACTCGTCAAACGGCGCATAAGCAGCGGGGCATTGGTCGGTGCGCGGTGCGTCGAACTGTCGGTAGCCATAGACCGCCACGCTGAGTCGGTCTTTGGGGTGCCCGCGCGCGTCGACGCGCCCGTCAAAGGTGAGCTCATCAAAGCCTGTACCTGCCTGCGTTCGACCATCGGGCCGCATCATGGGGACTTGCGCCGGCTCGCCGGTCTCGGGCGACAGCAAGACGCCGCTGCCTTCGAGCTCGCCGACTCGGCGCCCACCCACGCCAGCCAGGACGCGCAACTGGCGACCTTGGCTCCACGCAAGCTGAAGGCGCCCCCCGACGCTCTCGTCGGCGGTCGCCCCACTCAGCGTCACGCTCGGCGCGATGCGTCGCTGACCCGCTGCCACGGCAGGCGCTCGAAGAGGTTGCGCTGCGATGACCCCGCCGATGGCGTCTGAGCCGTAGCGCGTCGAGGCCCCGCCACGCCGCACCACGATCGAGTCGATGGTCTGCGCATCGAGGGTGAAGAAGTACTGGTTGGGGCCTTGTCGATAGGTGGAATTGTTCAGCCGGATCCCATCGAACATCAGCAAGGTCTGCTGTCCGGTCAGCCCTCGGACAAACGCTGAGCCTTGGGCGTGCGCCGTCTTTTGGACGAAGACTCCCGGCTCGTAACGCAGCGCGTCGGGCGCGGACCGGCTCTGGCGCTCCTCGACCTCGTCGCGTGTGACCGCCGTTTTGGCGCGTTCGATCGCCGCCCCCGCGGTCGGCGATTTTTTGCCGCGCACCGTCGTTCCCAAGGTCGGGACCGCCTTGGCGGGCTCGGGCGTTGACTCGGTTGCCAGCGCCTCGAGGTTCTGCTCGGCGCTTTGAGGTGTTGGCTCCTGCGCAGAAGCGGCTGCGCTCGGCGTGAGCAGTACGCTGAGGTAGATGATCCCCGCCTTTGATTGCGCCCACGATCTCAAAGCCCAAGCTCCCAAGGACAGTGTAGGTCGCAACCTAGGAGCGAGCAAAGGAAAGTGGCGCCGCGCCGTCCTCGCTCACTGGCTTGAAAGCATCGTGTTGACCGTGCAAGCTCCAAGGCGCCTCGTGATGGGGTCACAAGACGGGAGATGCGATGCTGTCTAAAGGCCTGCGCAGCGCGCTGCTGACGAGCTTTGTATTGAGTGGTTCGTGCGGCGATCAGGTGGTCGTTCGTGAGACCGAGGCGAGCTGTGGCAACGGATCGATCGAGGCGGGCGAGGCGTGTGATGATGGCAACGATGTAGGGACCGATGGTTGTACGATCGGCTGCACGATTGCGCGTTGCGGCGACGGCACCACGCGCACCGACCTCGACCCAGACATGGACGGCTTTGAAGCCTGCGATGATGGCAACGACGCGGACGATGACGCGTGCACGACGGCCTGTCGCGTGGCGGTCTGCGGCGACGGCTTTGTGCGCGCAGATCTCTCGGAAGGGGACGTGGACTACGAAGCCTGTGATGACGGCAACGCGGTCGATGAGGATGAGTGCTTGAGCGGTTGCCGCCTTGCGCGCTGCGGTGATGGCGTGGTGCGCACAGATCGCGCCGCCGGGGAAGCTGGCTTTGAGGCTTGTGATGACGGCAACGACGTCGACACCGACGCCTGCTTATCGGACTGCATTCTTGCGCGCTGCGGCGACGGCGTCGTCGGTCCGGGTGAGGGCTGTGATGATGGCAACGAAGACCCCACGGACGCCTGCCGTAACTGTCAACCAGCGAGCTGCGGCGATGGCGTGGTTCAGGAGGGCGAGCGCTGCGACGACGGCAACGACGACGAGACGGATGATTGCCTGTCGAATTGCGCCGCGGCGAGCTGCGGTGATGGTCAGGTATGGGCCGGTCGTGAAGCCTGCGACGACGGCAACGCCGACCCCACCGACGCCTGCACCCTGCGCTGTGAGGTGGCGCGCTGCGGCGATGACATCCAGCGGGGCGATCTGCAGCCCGAGGATGAAGGCTTTGAGGAATGCGATGATGGAAACGACCAGCCTGGTGACGGCTGTGACGCTCGTTGTCTGCGTGAGGTCTGCGGTAATGGGCGCGTCGATGCTTCCGAGGGGTGCGATGACGGCAACGCCGTGGCCGGCGATGGATGCGATGAGGTCTGCCGGGTCGAGGCTTGTGGGAATGGTCGCATCGATGAGGGCGAGACCTGCGATGATGGCGGCGTGGAGGTCGGCGATGGCTGCGATGCGCGTTGCCGTCTTGAGGTCTGCGGTAACGGTCGTCTCGACGCGGGGGAGGCTTGCGATGACGGCAACCGAGAGGCGCGCGACGCCTGCACCAACGCGTGCCAGCTCGCTCGCTGCGGTGATGGGATCCTGGCGCTTGAAGGGGAGGAATGCGACGACGCCAACGCGCGCGATGATGACTCGTGCTTGAGCGATTGCCGTCTGGCTCGCTGCGGTGATGGAGAGCTCTTCGTTGGCGTCGAAGCATGCGATGACGGCAACGCCGATCCGAACGATGCGTGCACCAACAGCTGCCAGGTCGCTGCTTGCGGCGACGGCATCGTCCAGCGCGACGTTGAGGTCTGCGATGACGGAAACCGAGTCGATACGGACGCGTGCACCAACCAATGCGCTCGGGCTGCTTGCGGTGACGGGATCGTCCACGATGGGGTGGAAGCCTGCGACGACGGCAACGCCGAGCAAGGGGACGCTTGCCTGAACGACTGCACGGCGGCGTCCTGCGGTGACGGTTTGGTGCAGGCCGGCGTGGAAGCCTGCGATGACGGCAACGCCAATCAAGACGACGCCTGCCTCAACGACTGCAGCGCAGCCCGCTGCGGCGACGGTCAGGTCCAGGTCGGTGTGGAAGCGTGCGACGATGGCAACCAAACACAGACCGATAGCTGCTTGAACAACTGCGCGGCGGCGCGCTGCGGCGATGGTCAGGTCCAAGCGGGCGTGGAAGCATGCGACGACGGCAACGCCGAGCAGGGGGACGCTTGCCTCAATAACTGTACGGTGGCGTCCTGCGGCGACGGTCAGGTGCAGGTCGGTGTGGAAGCTTGCGATGACGGCAACCAAACGCAGACCGATGGTTGCTTGAACAATTGCACCGCGGCGCGCTGCGGCGATGGCGTCGTACGTGCCGGGGTCGAGGCCTGCGACGACGGCAACCAAAACAACAACGACGGCTGCACCAACCAATGTCAGGTGTCGGGTCAGGTGCCCAACTTCTCGGGGGAGACGGGGCCTGCGTTCGGCGACGGCTGGTTGCAATGCGCAGGGTATTATGACCGGCCGGGCGGTGATGACGTGCCGCGTGCGTGGGGGCAGCCATGCGCCTTGAACAACTACAACAAGCTGCGCGTCGTGTGCGGGTCGAGCAGGAACAGTTATCGCTACATCGACGTGAACAAGAACGTCTTTCGCCTTGGGCTGTCCGGCTACCCCGAAACGAACTTGATCACGGATTCCAATTTCACGATTCAAGCGAACCAAATTTACGCAAGCGGAAACCAGCCGAACAGCGGGACCTCGTGGTGGGCAGGTGGCAACGGATGCAGCGAGAGCAGTCGCAACCTGACCGTCAACAACAGCTGCAGTTGGGAGGCGTCGAACTGCTTTGGCTTGAACCACAACGGAAACCGTTACCTTTGGGTCTACGTCAAACCGTGAGCGGGCTGGGCGGCGTGAGGTGCTCTGAGGGTCTCTTGGCTGCCCTGCTGTGCCTGACTGGCTGCGCGCCAGAAGGAGCGGGTGATGAAGCGGGGCGTGATGGAGGCGGACCGGTGATCGCGCAGAGCCCGGACCGAAGCGGTGACGGCGTGGTCCGTATTTTGGTGCTCGGATCGAGCCGCTCGATGGGGGGCGCTGCGACCACCTTTTCGCCTGAGTCGATCGCCGCTGAGCTTGGGCGGATTCTCGAGGGCGACGACGGAACCGAACGCGTCGAGGTCACGGCTCATGATCTGTATGCGAGCAAGGACGTGACCCTCGGTTTGGGGCAGAATGGTGCTCAGGTGACCTACACCCATCATCGGCACTCGTTGGCGCAGTTCTATTACTGGCCCGAGGACCAGCAAGCGCGTTGGCGCATGCTCAGCGGAGGCGATGATCAGGCGTGGGACTATGTGGTGATCAGCCCCGATCCCTATATAATGGCGCAGCTGCCAGGCTACCATGCCCTCGGTACGCAAAAGGTCGCCGCTGCGGTCGTGAGCGGCGGCGGACAGCCTCTGCTCTTGACCGGTTGGGCTCGGGGTAACGAGACCGAGGCTGCGGTGGATCAGATGGAGTCCATTGCGCACCGGGTAGCGCTGGGCGCTGCGACGTCGCTCGAGGTCGTCCCAGCAGGGCGCGCATGGCACGCTCTCGGTGATCGTCAGCAGCCAGGCGCGGGCTCAGGTCACCCGTCACCTCAGGGCGCCTATCTCGGCGCCGCAGCCATCTATGCCAAGATCACTCGCCGCAGCGCTGCGCAGTCGGGCTACACCTTCGACGACGAAGCGGCGCAGGTCGCCTATGAAGTGGTTGCCGCAGCGGAGCCCACCGCTCAAGAGGGGGTCGCCGTGCCGCTCACACCGTTTCGTGGCTGCGGGGTCGATGAGCAGGTGATCAGCTATCATCACACCGGCTCGAGCTCCGAGCGCGGGATCCTCGGTGGGCTCAACTGGGTGTTCGATCAAGCACCGCAGATCCTCCAAAACGGCGGCGAAGCGCCCATTAATTTCAATTTCGGGCGCGCCAACTCCAATTTTGAGCCAAACAAGCGCTACCGCGTGGATCCGTCGCAGTTCGGGTTCTCTTTTGGGTTTCCGATGCAAGACAACGGCAACTTCGGGGACGAGTCCATGCGATACGGCCTCGATCATCGCGACAGCGGCACCTTGAACGATACCGACCTCGGCGTGGCGCGGTTTATGATCGAGCAGTCCGAGCTGCCGCATGCTCGCGCCGTGCCGATCCGTACGCTCTATGCGCAGCTGCGTGAGGCGATCCCAGGCCAGTCAGCCTACCGAGACGCCTGGCATATGCACCGAGACCTCGACAAAGCGGTCGGCGGGTACCTCTATACGCTGCTCACCGGGCAGTGCGCCTTGGGTCAGGAGCCCGGCGAGCGTGACTCGGCGGCTTGGCGCTCGTGGCGAGCGCATCAGATCGGGTACCAGACCGCATGGACGCTCATGACGCTCGAGGCGGCGCCCAGCTGTCCGTAAGCTAAACGCTCTTGGCCGGGCGTACTCGCCGCTGCCGGATGAAGTCGCTCAAGCCCTCCACCCAGGTCGGCTCGGTGTTGCAGCTCTCGACGAGCTGGACGTGTTCGCCGCCATGCTCCTCGAAGATTTCTTGGTACTCTGAGCCCACCTCGATCAAGGTCTCTAAGCAGTCCGCGACGAAGGCAGGCGAGAACACCAAGAGACGTTTCTTCCCGTCTTTAGCGAGCTGCTCGATGACCTCATCGCTAAAGGGTGTGAGCCATTTATCGTCGAGTCGAGACTGGAAGCTGGTGGTGTATTGATGGGGCTCTAGACCTAGCTTTTCAGCGATTAATCTCGATGTTTCGTAAGCGGTCGCTTTGTAGCAGAACTTGTTCTCTTCATCGACGCGCTCGTCGCAGTGGTGGTCCCGGCACAAGTTCTCTTTGCCCTCATAGACTTTGTCGACGTGTCGATCGGGTAACCCGTGGTAGCTGATGACGACGTGATCAAAGGTGCTCAGGTCGTGCTTGCGGGCTTGCTCGACCACGGTGTCGATGTAGAAGGCCTCGTCGTAGAACTGATTGACCACCTCGAGCTCCGGGATCACCCACCACTTCGAGATGATCTCCATTGCCTTTTGGATCGCCGTCCCGGTGCTTGACGAGGCGTAGTGGGGGAACATCGGCAGGATCACGATCTTGTCGTAGTTCTCGAGCCGCATGGTCTCGAGCACGTCGTCCATCGACGGCGCTTGGTAGCGCATCGCCATGTGCACGGTGATGTGGTCGCCCTTGAGCCGCTCGTTGAGCGCATCGGTCAGAGCCTCCGTGTGCATCATAATCGGTGACTCACCCCCGCCGACTTCCCAGAGCTCTTGGTAGATTTTGGTCGACTTCGGCGTGCGAAAGGGGACGATGATCAGGTTGACGAGCGCTGCGCGCGCAAGCCCTGGGATGTCGATCACGCGCGGATCGGACAAAAACTCGCGAAGAAAGGGGCGGACAGCGGCTTGTGTCGCAGCTTTGGGGGTCCCGAGTTGAGTCAGCAGAACGCCGGTGCGTCGTGGGTTCATGGTCTGTGTATCCTGTCTAAGCCTGTGCTCTTTAGGCGGCGCATCTGTGGGCGGATCGCAGGGAGCGGTCGTATATTAGCTGGATTTTGATATTAAAATCGAACAAAACGTTCATGGTATTTATTCGCGCAGCGAAGGAGCGGGGCGCCTCGAGTGAGCAAAAGGGGGAGGGCGCTTCGGCGCCATCGGCTGCTCGTCGCTCTGCGCGCAGCTTGAGAGGGGAGCAGCCGATGTCTGATCACGCCATGAGCCGCCCCTTGAAAGCGCAGTTCATCACGCTTTTGGTTGGGCTGTCCTTCATCGCTGTCGGGGTCGAACATTTTCGTAACCCTGGCTTGTTCGTGCCGATCGTGCCGCCTTTTCTGCCAGCTCCGCTTGAGCTGGTCTACATCAGCGGATTCTTTGAGGTCGCAGGCGGTGTGGGTTTGCTTTGGTCGCGTACCCGGCGGTTGGCCGGGTGGGGGCTGCTGGCGCTGCTGGTCGCCGTGTATCCAGCCAACATCTACATGTTGGTCGCTGACGTCTACATTGACGGGATGGCGCGTGAGCGCTGGCTCTTGTGGGCGCGCATGCCGCTTCAGTTCGTGATCGCAGCGGGTGTCCTGGTCGCAGCCGATATCTGGCGCCCGAGCCGGCGAGCTTCTGAGCCGCCTCCTCAAAACGTCTGAGGGATTCGGCTGCTGCGCTTAGAAATGCGCCTGCACCTGCTTGGCCAGCTCGAGCCCGCTAATGTATGCCGCTTCAACGCCTCCACCGGTCATCCCGTCGCCGCATAAGCCCAGCCGTCGCTCGCTGTCGATAAGAGCAACCTCGCCCTCGTTTTGGAGCGCTCGAGCGTAGAGCCATCGGTGCACGGTCATCGTGTGCACCTTTTGTCCGGTAGCTTCTTCAAAGGCTTCGGTCAGGGCTTGACCCACGACCTCCGGCGCGTCGTGGCGATGTGCTGAGCTCCAGTCAGGCGCTGCGTGGACCACCCATCGCTCGGCGCCGCTGCGTTCCGGTTTGCTGTTGCTGCGAAACGCCTCGCCGAGCGTGCCGGCTTCGAACGAGAGGCTGTCCCAGGCAAACGGCTCTTGAGCGGTAAGCTCGACGAGACCAGCCCAGCAGACGGCATAGCGCATCGCGAGGCAGCGCGCGTGCAGCGCGCTGGGTTTGGGTAGGAGCGTTGCAGCCTGCGGCCCGGGACAGCTCATGAGCACAGCATGAAAGGAGCCGTGGTGGTGCTCGTTTTCGTCGACGAGGGTCCAGGCGCCAGGTTTGCCACCGAGCGTCACGATACGCGTGCTTAAATTCACCTCGAGATCACGGCTCAGATACCGACCGAGCGCGCTCATTTTGGGTCGTCCGACCCACCGTTCATGCGCTGGCGATTCATGGAACGCGTTGGCTGCGTCCACGCTTGCGAAGCGGCCGGACCACGGCGCCACAACCCCTTGAGCGTGCAAGCGCTCGACCAGCGCTCGCCCCTGCGCAGTCTGCACCGTAAAATACGGAGCGCCGTGGTCAAAGCCACCCGAAGCGCTGCGCCTTGTCGCAGCGCGCCCGCCTGGCCCGCGCCCTTTGTCAAAGAGGCGAACGCTCCACCCAGATCGCTGCAGCTGCGCCGCGGCGGTGAGGCCGGAGACGCCTGCGCCGATAACCGCCAGCGTCCGATTGGATGGTGTAGACGGCATCGTTTACGAGGCGTTGAGCAGGGTCTCGAACTCGCTGGGGAACAGGGGCTGACTGTCGGCGCTGCCTTCGTTGAGGTGACCCATGCGATGCTGCTTGGTCTGGACGTAGCGCTGGGCGAGCGCGCCCACGGGCAGAAGGTGCGCCTCGCGGTCGGCGAGTAAGCCCGCCTCGCGCACGCTGCGCAGCTTGTCAGGGTTGTTGGTCATCAACCGGACGCTGCGCACGCCGAGCAGCTTGAGGATTGCGTTGGCGTCGTCGTAGCTCCGGATGTCATCTGGTAGGCCGAGCGCTCGGTTGGCGTCCACCGTGTCGTAGCCGCGGTTCTGCACGTCGTAGGCGCGCAGCTTGTTGGTCAGGCCGATCCCGCGCCCTTCCTGCGCGAGGTAGACGATCACGCCCCGCCCTGCCTTCTGGATGCGGCGAAACGCTCCATCGAGCTGCTCGCCGCAGTCACAACGCTTTGAGCCGAAGATCTCACCCGTCATGCAAGCCGAGTGAAAGCGGCACAGGACGTCGTCGTGATCGGCGACATCGCCGTGCGTTAGGCAGACATGCTCGACGCCTTGAGCGTCGTGAAAAGTGCTCATCTCCCAGTCACCGTAGCGTGTCGGGACGGTCGCTGAGGCGCTGAACGAAATAGTCGATTCAAAACTGCTTTGTGGCTTCTTCATGGGGCGCCTTGGTCGATTTATGCGGTTTATCTATACACAATCGAAAAATTCGTTCAAGTTCAAATCGGATAAATATCCAATTCGTTCTTTTGAGCTCGCTGGACAAGGAGGAAGCCCATGCGTTCTGTTCGAGCCGTTGTCGTGGCTGCGTTGGTCATGGTGGTCGTGGATTTGGTTTGGCTTGGTGTCTTCGCCGCATCCTTTTACAACGAACAGCTCGGCCCGCTGCGAGCGCAAGAGACCGTGGTCGGCGCTGCCGCGCTTTTCTACGTTCAATACATCGCCGTGGTGGTCTTCTTCGGCGCGCTCCCCGCTGCGAGCGTGCGGATGGCGGCGGCGCGCGGCGCGCTGCTCGGTTGGTTCGCCTACGCGACCTTTGAGTTCACCAACTGGGCCGTCATCGAAGCCTGGCCATCAGGCCTGGTCGTGGTCGATATCGTCTGGGGCGTCGTGCTCACCGCCACGGTCGCTGCGTCCGCTCGCTGGGCTTACGGCGCTGAGCCGTCCGTTGAGGCGGCTTAGAACAGCTCGTCGATCCGAGCGGTGATGTCGTCGCAATCCCACGCGTCATCGATCGGGGTCATAATAAAGAAGCTCGCAGCGTCCTCCGGATCTCGGCGGCGCTCCACCTGTCGGTTCAAGATCCCACTGCTTGCGCCAAGAACGACCTGCTCGTCATTGGATTGCCAGAGACCTTCGATCCGGCCGCCGTCGCGCTCTCGGCCGCGCAGCGATATGATGCTTCGCTGCGCTACATAAACGGAACCCGAGACGGCGCCGCCGACGTTGACCGTGACGCCGGGATGACCATCTTCGTCGGAGTCGATCTCCCCGCCTGCGCCTGGCTCGGTGGGTAGTGGGTCGCGTAGCGGGTTGGCCAGCTCAGCGCCGACGACCGAGGCCATCGGGCCTGCGGAGAACTCGCCTGCTTCGGTCCACGTCCCGGTCCGCTCGAAGGTCGGGAAGTGATCCACAAAGGCGGCCGGGTAGCTGGTGCTGGCGCGGATCCCAAACCGGTAACGCGCCTCGCTGGTTGTGATGCTGCACAGTGTCTCTGTCCAGCTGAAGTCCTCTTCAAGTCGCTCGCTCTCAAGCAGCACGTACTGTGTCGTCGTCACGCGCACCTCTTCGTTCCCCAGCGGGCTGGGGTTTCGCTGTTGCACCGCAGAGACCGCCTTCATGGCGTAGCGTTGCTCGGTAGCGACCGGAGCGGGAGGTCCGGCGTCTGGCTCGACGTTGCCGCCGGCATCGATGGGGCTTGGCCCCGCGTCGCTCGGCGCGACGCCTGCGTCTGCTGAAGCGCCTGCGTCGGGCGAACTTACAGGCCCGGCGTCGAGCAGGTCGCTCAGGTCGGGGCGGTTGGTGTCGCTGGGTTGTTCAGAGGGCTCACCGCAAGCAGTGACCAGCAAGGCGCCAAGCCAAAGGGTGCTCTTGTTCATCGTTCGTGCTCCTCCTCGCCGTCGCGGCGGGGAGCCCTTACACGATAAGTGAGCCGGTCGAATCCGTATTATGGTGGACTAGCAGCCAGTTGGTCCGGGTATCTTGGCAGCGCACCATGTGAAGCACGACGTTGGTCGGCTTCATCACATAAGTGAAGGTGTAGGGGATCTTCACGTCCATCGAGCCCGACGCGATCCCATCACGAAAAGCGCCAAAGACGAGTCGGTTGTTGGTGCAGGGAGCGACCTGCGTGAAGAAGTTCCTCCCGAGAACTTGGTCCGCCTTGTGGTTCGAAAACGTCGCCTCGGTTGCATTGTAGCGGATGATCACCCCTTGCTCGTCGAGCCCGATCGCGCCGTACGGGAGCGCGTCAAACTCTTCTTCGCTTAGCGTGGCCAGATGCGCCACGCTGGTGTCTGCTTCTGTTTGTCGGAAGCGTGCGACCTCGGACGCCAAGAAGCGCCGGTGTCCCCCAGCGGTGCGCTCGCAAGGCAAGGAGCCTTCGTCAGCCCAACGTTTGACCGTTGACGCCGTAACCCCAAGGATTTCCGCAACTCTCGTGCTCGTTAAATGCTGATCAGCCATGATGTTCTTTGTCCAGACGTCGCTATGCTGGACTATTTGGACCTTTACGGCAAGCCAAAACGTGCAAAAAGGCTATTATTTTTGCGGTTGATCAACCTGTGCGTAGAGGTCGTTCAGCTGCGCCTCCAGACTGCGCACCATCGCGACAATGTCGCGTGCATCGCTCACGCCGATCTCTTGCGCTAAAAACGCGCGCTCTTCGTATAGGCTCTCAAGTTGTAGCGTCAGGCTGCGCGTCATCGCGTCCATCAACTGGTCCCCCGCCTCAAGGCTGCCGGTTCTTCTCACAAGGCGAAGCCCGTGACTAGTTACTATCTGTAGACAACTTTAGCTCCGGGCTGCGCGTTCATCAACTGATGACCCGTGAAGAGGCGAGCGGTGATTTTCTGCAGGGCGAGCCGGTGGCTTCTGCCCCCGCTGTTGATGGGTGAAGACGTCAAGCGATTAGAAAATGTGGTCGGTCCCAAAGTAGAGCCCGCTGGTTTGCGTCACGGGGCTAAAGGCCGCATCCATCCTCAGCACAAACGCTTGGCCCCATCGCAGACGCAGGCCACCACCGAACCCAACCAGAGCAGCGTGCCATGGTGCGTCGAGATCGAGCGGCTCGAGCAATCCGTTGTGCAGATCGGTCCACGCCCGCCCTGCGTCTACGAAGGTCACGGCTCGCCAGCTGAGGGCTTGCTGGCCCACGACGTGGTCCACGACGCGCCAGCGGAGCTCGAAGTTGGCGATGGCTTTGGTTTGACCCACCTCGTAATAGGTCGGAACCCCGCGGACGCCCTCAGCGCCTGACACGCCGAGATGCGGGATTAGACCGCCTACCTCAGCGCGGCGATACACAGGGACCGAACCCACGGCGTGATCAAGCAGCAAGCGGCTCGCAATCACGACTCGCTGAGCGATCAGAGTTTTGAAAAACGACGACTCGATAAAGAGACTCGCCCAGAGGCCTGCGTCCGCTGCTTGGCCACTGCGCAGGCTGACTTCATGAAATCCACCCCGGCTCGGCGTGAACTCGTGGTCACGGTGATCGTAGAGCGCCCCGGCGCTGACCAGGAGCTCGAGGTGATCACCGCTCGGCTGCAGATACGGTGCGATCAGACCAGCCCAAGAGTCTGGATTCCGGCCATGGGCGCTGCGGTCGAGCTGGAGTTGGCTACCCGGTGGCGCCGTGACGGTGTTCCAGCCAAGCTCGGTACCGAGGTAGGCGTCGAGGTACCCCGTCGGCGACGTCGGTCGTCCAAGCCACCGCTGACGCCACTTGAACCCGGCGACGCGACGGTGCCAGCCGTAGGAGGGGGTACCTCGCGTCCCACCGGCGATCCGCCGCGTCCCAATCCCCCGGTATCCTGTCTCGTCATCATCGAAGTTGGCCAGCGCCAGGAGGAGGCGCCAGTTGGGGCGCTGCCACTGGGGGAGGTCAAGGAAGACCACCGCGTTGCGTGTTGGGACCTTTATGCCTTGCTCATCCCACTGCATGACCCCTTGGAGTAGCGTCAGCGCCCGCCAACAGAAGGGGACACAGCCCGGTCGAAAGCGAGCCGTGGAGGCCAGCAAGCCGGCGCCCAGGCCTGCGTCGCTCCGATAGGTCACGGCAGGTAAACCGGCGAGCTCGAGGCGTGTATCCGGTGGCTTTGGGGCGTCGCTATTGGGAGCCGCTAGGAGCGACTGCGCGAGGATCATGAGGAACATAAAAGTTGTTTTGGTCGTTTGTTGGTTTGTAAATACGCAGTTTGGGCGCTAATATCTAGGCGAAGCGAACGTTTTGGGTGGTTTTATGACAGCAGATCGTCTTGCGCCGCGCGTCGGCATCAGCGCCTGCCTGATGGGCGAGCAGGTCCGCTACAACGGCGGGCACCAGCGAGATAACTTCGTGATGGACGTCCTCGCTCAGCACGTCGAACTCGTCCCGGTATGCCCGGAAGTGGAAGCGGGTATGGGTGTCCCTAGACCCGTCGTGCGAGTGCTGCGCGGCGAGACCCGTAACGCGCTCGTCGAGTCACCGAGCGGCGTAGATCACACCGCGCTCATGGACTCGACCCTCGAATCGATCAGCGATCGGCTGTCTCGTTTGGACCTCGATGGTTTCTTACTCAAGCGCGGCTCGCCCACCTGCGGGATCAGCGGCGTCAAGGTATACGCCGGCGTCGAGCGAAAAGCGCAGGTCGTGGCGCGCGATGCCGGCTTCTTGACGCACCGTCTGCGCAACGACTTCCCGGCGCTCGCGCGCGCGGAAGAGGGTTGGCTCAAAGACGCCATGTTGCGTCAGCAGTTTCTGCATCGGATTTTTACGAGCAGGCGGCTCAAAGCGTTGCGCGAGGACCCATCGGTCGCTGCGCTTCAGGCAGAGTATGCTTCGCACAAGCTGCTGTACATGGCGCATCATCCTGGCGCTCAGCGAGCGCTCGGTCGGCAGGTGGCGAGCTTGAAAGGTGCGCTCACCCAGGAACAGCTGGCAGATCATTTGGGCCAGGCGCAGTCGGTGATGGGGCATCGGCTAACGCGCGGGCGCCACGTCAACGTGCTCCAGCACATCATGGGCTACGTTTCAAAGCGCTTGAGCCGTGTCTGTCGGCAGCACACGATGGAGGCGATCCGAGCCTACGGAAACGGCCAGACGTCGCTGCTCGCGCCGCTCACGCTCCTCAAACACCAGGTGTTGGATAAAGGGGCGCATCCGTGGCTTGCTGGGCAGGTCTACCTGGATCCGTACCCGTCGAGCTTATGGTAGCCGACGTCCTTCAGCGTCCGATGATCTGGCGATGGGGCGGCGCGCCGCAATGGCTTAGCCATCAGGCGGCTTGGTGGGCGTGTGTGCTCGGTGTCGGGTGGGTGCGGCCGAGCGCGATGGCGATGTTCGTTGCCGTTCATCTCTGGTTTGAGCGTCGAGCGCTGCGGCAAGAGCTCCTGATGCTGGTCTGGGCGGTCGGGGTGGGACTCGCCACCGACGCCACCTTGGCGGCGACCGGGTCGGTCACCTATTTCGGGGGCATGCGGCTCGCGGGCGTGCCTTTGTGGATGATCTCGCTGTGGGCTGGTTTTGGCGCCACGGCGCTGCACAGCCAGTTCGCGCTGCTTCGGACCCGCGGGCTGGCGACGGCAGTAGGCGCCTTTGGTGGGCCCGCCGCCTATCTCGGTGGAGAGCGGCTCGGGTGTATGGAGATCCATGGCTTAGAAGGAGCTCTTGCGGTCGGCGCCGTCTGGTCGATTGCGCTCGGGCTCCTGAGCGAGCGCGCTCGAGCGCTTTTAGAACAACGTGATGAGAAGGAGTTGAGCTGATGAGCAACAACGACGTAACGCAAACAAGGCAGCCGGATGGGTCATGGCTGCTCGAGTCGCACTGCTTTTTAGATTATCCGATCGACGAGGTCTTCGCGTTCTTTCAAGACGCCTACAACTTGCAGGTTTTGACGCCCGAGTTCCTACGGTTCGAGGTGCTGACGCCCAAGCCGATCGAGATGAAAACCGGCGCGCTGATCGACTACCGGATTCGGCTGCGGGGGATCCCGCTGAAGTGGCGCACCGAGATCACCGACTGGAACCCGCCGCACAGCTTCGTCGACCAGCAACTACGCGGGCCGTACCGTCAGTGGCACCATACCCATGAGTTCGTTGAGCAAGACGGCGGGACGATGTGCACCGACCGCGTGATCTACCGTGTCTTCGGTGGCTCCATCATTCAGCGCTTGTTTGTGCGCAACGACGTGGACCGGATCTTTCGGTACCGGCACGAGATGATGCATCAGCTCTTCCCGCCCCGGGAAGCGGCACCGGCGAAGCGCTCGGCGTGACCGGGTAGGCGGACTAGCGTTGGTGCGTTGGGGGGTCGTTGGCGTTGGCCGTGCCGGGCGCGCCCGTGCCCGAGCGATCGCTCTGGATCCAGGTGCGACCCTCAGCGCCGTCTGCCGAGGTCGGTTTGCACACGAGTTTGAAGCTCCAGAGGTCGGTTTTGATGACCTGATCCAACGCGTCGAGGCCGTCGCCATCTGCTCGCCCTCTGCTGAGCATGAGGCGCAGGTGCGGCGCGCTCTTGAGGCTGACTGCGATGTCGTGGTGGAGTTTCCGGTGGCGCTCGAGCCTGTGGCTGCGCAGGCATTGTTCTCGTTGGCGCAGCGACAGGAGCGCTTGCTGCACGTGGAGCATATCGAACTGCTCGCGCCTTGGCATCAAGCGCTGCGGCAGCGCATCGGTCGGCCAGAGCACGTGCGCGTCGTGATGACCAAACCGGGCAATGGCCGAGAGACGCCTGACTATTTTTTTGGCGCCGCCTTGGCGCGCCTTCACTGCATCGCCGAGTACAGCCCGATTCAGCGTATTCGCCAACGCTGGGTGGAGCCCGGATTTGTCCGTGCCGAGCTCGACTTAGCCGATGGGCGAGCAGAGCTTGAGCTGCGCTCAGGTGAGGGCTTTGAGCGCCGCTTCGAGGTCGACGTAGTGGATGAGCGAGCCACCTACCGAGTGGTGAACCGCCGGCTCTTTTGCGATGGGGATGAGGTGCCTTTGGCGCACGCTCAAAGGTCGCTGTTCGCCCAAGATCATGACGTGGCGATGAAGAGGATCTGCGCGGGAGGGCGCCACTACGTGACGCGCAGCAGAGTCATCGACTGTCTGGCGCTGACACAAGAGCTGACTCAAACGCAGAGCAGCCGATGAGGACCACGGTGCATCTAGCCTGTGCGCTGGCGCTGGGCGTGTGCTCGGTTGCCCAGCCGGCGCAGGCGAAACCGGCGGTCTGGATGGAGGGGACCTGGTCGCTCGACGCACAAAGCTCGACCTCGCTGGACCCTGTACTCCAGGCGATGGGCTACGGCTGGATCGCTCGGAAGGTGATGAGCTCTTTGGCGGTCAAGCAGGTTATTCGAGCTACCCGTCGCGGGATCAGCTTTCGTGTCATCACGCGCTTCACCGATGAGGCGATCGTCCTGCCGGTGGATAACCGCTGGGCGATCGGCAAAAATCTCGACGGCGGGACGACTGAGCGTCGATCTCGCTGGCTGGGCAAGGGGGATACGCTCCTGACGGAGGATCGCTTTCCGCAGGGGTTGATGACGACCGCACGGCGTCGAATCAGTGACGTGGTTTTTCACGAAGAGGTCACCTTCAAGGTCCCAGGCAAGACGCCTGTGCGTGCTGTTCGTGTGTTTCGACGGCAGCGCGGTTCAGACGGTCGCTAGATACGCCTTCGCATGTTCCAAGAAGCGCTTACGTGCGGTCGCATGATCGACGATCGGCGCCGGGTAATCGGCAGCGAAGAGCGAGCGCTCGGCGAGCCAAGGCGTGTGGATCCACTTTTTAGGCACGCCTTCGAGTTCAGGAACCCATCGCCGGACGTAGGTGCCCTGGGGGTCAAACTTTTTGCCCTGGAGGATCGGATTGAAGACGCGAAAATACGGCTGCGCGTCACACCCGCAGCCGGCTGACCACTGCCACCCAAAATTGTTCTGGATCCAGTCACCATCGGTGAGCCACTTCATAAAATGCGCCTCGCCCCGCCGATAGTCGATGAGCAGATGCTTGGTCAGGAAGCTCGCCGTGATCATGCGTGCTCGGTTCGGGATGAAGCCGGTGGCGAGGAGCTGGCGAGACGCTGCGTCGACGATGGGGTAGCCTGTACGGCCTTCGACCCACGCCTCCCAGTGCTCGTCGAGCCCAATCCAAGGGAATTCACGAAACTTGGGCCGAAAGGGTTCGGTGAGAAGCCTGGGCTGGTTCCACACGAGGTCGTGCGCAAATTCTCGCCAGACCAGCTGCCGCCGAAAGGACCCCGAATCGGAGCGTAATTCCGGTTGCTGCGCCGCCGCCCAGATCTGGCGCGCCGAGAGGGCGCCGAACTTGAGGTCAGGACCTAAGCGGCTCGAGCCGTCCTTGTCGGGTCGGTTGCGCGCCGTTTTGTACGACCCGACGCGTGCCGAGAGAAAGCCCGAAAGTCGCTCTTTCGCAGCGGTTGAGCCTCCTTTGAGGAGCTGGTGATTTCGCTGGATCCCGAGCTCGTCGAGCGAGGGGATGCGCGCCGAGCTTTCGCAGCCTGATGGAAGGGGAGGGAGCTGCGAAGGGCGCGGTCGTGGTGGGGCGATCTGCGCCGTCGCCATGAAGCGTCGCCAGTACGGCGTAAAGACGCTGTAGGCTCCGCCTTGTTGCGTCCGTACCGAGCCCGGTGAGACCATCGTTTCGCCATCAACTAGCGTCAGCGGGCAGCTCAGCTGCGCCTCAATGCGGGCGTCGCGCTGGCGCCCGAAGCCCTCAGTCCAACCCTGCGCAATGACCTCGTCAACAGCCCACTCAGCAGCCAGCGTCGGGATGACGTCGACGCTTCGCCCCTGCTCGATGATGAGCTCGCTGCCGAGCTGGCGCAGGTCACCGGCGAGCTCTTCGAGCGCATCGAGCAAGTACTGCATTCGGTGCGGTAGCGCTTGGGCGCGCTCGGGATCGAAGAAATACGGGTCGAGGACAAAGACGGGGATGACCTCGTCTGCGGCGAGCGCTCGGTGAAGCCCCTCGTGGTCTTCGACGCGTAAGTCCTTACCGCGAAACCACAGCAGGGTGCGCCTCACGCCGCACCAAAAAGGGTGTTCAGCGCTCCGTCGAGTTGGGGGAAGGCGAAGCGATATCCGTCACCTAAGGCGCGCCGGGGTTGGATGTTCTGCGACGCCATGATGATCGATGTTTTCTCGCCAAACAGAAGCCGTAGACCGAGGCGGGGTACCGGCATAAACGCCGGGCGGTTGATCGCTGCCGCCAGCGATTTGGTGAACTCCGCGTTACGGACAGGCTCGGGAGCCACGCCATTGTAGACCCCGCTCGCCTCCGGGTTGGTGGCGGACCAAAGCAACAGCCCGACTACGTCGTCGACATGAATCCAGGGCATCCATTGCTGACCGCTCCCCAGCTTTCCGCCCCCTCCGAGTCGGAAGATAGGGAGCATCTGCTCGAGCGCACCGCCGTCTTCTGCGAGGACGATGCCGATGCGTAAGCAGACGACACGGATGCCGAGGCTCTCGGCGCGAAGCGCCTCGGTCTCCCAGTCGCGGCAGACCTCGGCCAGGTAGCCCTCGCCCATCGATGAGGATTCGTCGAGGACGGTGTCACCCCGATCACCGTAGAATCCCACAGCGGAAGCTGCAACAAGCGTCTTTGGCGGATGTTCGCAGGCTGCCAGCCCCTCAAGGAGGCGCTGGGTCCCGATCACTCGGCTATCACGTATTCTGCGCTTCTTTTCATCGCTCCAGCGTCCCGACGCCACGGGCTCGCCAGCGAGGTGAAACACTACGTCTCGCCCCTCCAGCGCACTGACCGGCGCTGCTTCCCGCTCCGGTGCCCACCCAACAGCCTGCGCGCCGGGCATCAGGCGCTGCGCTCGCTCCGGGTTCCGGCTGAGTATGGTCGGTTGGTCCAAGCCTTGAGCCAGCCGCATACCGATCAAGCCCGTCGCACCCGTGATCACGCTTTTCATGAGGGTCCACCTAAAAGTCGATTTATACGTTTATTATATAATCTGATTGATTAAATCGACCAATCTGTTCATAAAAAAGATAAATAATCGGCCAATCGGTGCAAAACACCCGAACGCCGACGAGGAGTCGTGTTGTGAAATCGAGCACCGCGCACCTGTTCACGGCCCTTTGTTGCTTGGGCTTGTTTGGCTTGAGCGCAGCGGTCAGCGGTCACAGTCACGCCAGCCTGGGCGGTTTGCCTGCCATCGTGCTGGCCATGCTGATCGCTGTGGGGTTGCAGTGGCTTGCGTTTGTCCCCGCCTACTTGCTCTCGAGTGAACGCTTTTACGATCTGGTGGGCACCTCGACGTTTCTGTTGATGGCTGGGCTGAGTCTCTGGGTGGCGCACGCCAATGGTCAGGCCGGAGTCCACCACTTCCTGATCGCGCTGGCGGTCGGCTTGTGGTCCTTGCGGCTCGTCATCTTCTTGACGCGCCGGATCCACGAGACGGGCAAGGACGGACGCTTTGATGAGATTAAGCACTCGTTCCCGCGCTTTGTGATGGCGTGGACCGCCCAGGCGATGTGGATCTTTACGACCTCGTTTGCGGTGATCATCCTCTTGACCTCAAAGCGCCCATTTGTGCTCGACGCCTGGGTGGTGATCGGCCTGTGCATCTGGACGGTTGGGTGGACGATTGAGGTCGTAGCAGATCAGCAGAAAAAGCGGTTTCGTCAGCGCAATGCATCGGGCGAGCGCTGGATCGATGAGGGGTTGTGGGCCTACGCCCGGCACCCCAACTATTTCGGTGAGATCCTGTTATGGACCGGGCTCTTCGTAGCCGGACTTGGCCACTACGAGGGGCTGCAGTGGCTCGCGATCTGCTCGCCTGTGTTTGTCTATGGGCTGCTGACACGCGGCAGCGGCGTCCCCTTGCTGCAGGAGCGAGCGCTCGCCAAATGGGGTCACCTCGAGGAGTTCGCGGCTTACCAGCGCCGCACTAACCTGCTTATTCCGCTTCCGAAGCTGAGCTCGACAGCACCGTAACCACCGGGCGTACTGGGATGAGGATCTCGTTTCGACGCAAGAGCGGCATGGCACTCGGTGAGTTGTATTGAGCGCTTAGCGCTTCGCCGCGCACTTCATAGCCCTGCTTGGTAAGCCACTCATTGAGCGACTTCGTCTGACGCTGGACTCGCTCCTCGGTGGCGTAGCCGGCGTAGCGCACAGCGGCTACCAAACCCCAGTCAGTGGTCTTTAGAGTGATGCCCCGCCCGGTCGGTCGAGGCAGGTCGGCGAGCGTGCGCTGGCTCGGCATCACAAACGCCATGTGCCCGGCTGAGCGGTCGGTGATCACCGGCGCCGTCATACCGAGCGCCTCGCCGGTGGTCGCAAGGACCGGCGCTGTCATCGCCAGCTTTTCTCGCGGTTGGTTCCGCCCAAAAATATAGCCCGCTAAGGAGCGGAATCCGTCGCTCATCTGCGCGCGCCCCTGACCACGAATCGGCGTGGTTGCGACGATGAAGGGCTCGTAACGCCTGACCTCGAAGACGCTCTGCCGAAGCACGGTCTCGTAGGCCGGCTGCTCGAGCTGACCTTCATAAAAGACCGTGTAGCCTGACCAAAGCCCAGCGACGAGCGCCGTTCCTACGCCGATCCAGAGCAAAGCGTCGTTCATTTTTACCTCCTCGTGAGTCGGTTTGGTCGTTTATTTGCCGATTTACCAGGAATCAAGCGGAAAATTAAGTTGATTTGGTCGTTTTGGGTTGCGGTGTCATCACCTCGTGTCTAATTTGCGCGCCATGAACAGTCGGCTTTACTTGACGCTTTGGCGCACGGCTTTGTTGAGCTTTGCTGCGGTCGCCGCAGCCTGCGTAGAGCGTCCGTCTATTGCGGTCCCGCCAGCAGCGCCTGCCCAGCCGATCGCCGCGCCCGATGGGCAGGCGAAACGTGCCCACCAGCCGGTGCCGGAGAAGGTCCCAAAGGTTGCCGTACGCGCGAAGTGGACGAGCATCACCGGAGTTGATGCGCCGCAGCTCGCCGTCGAGCTCACGCCTGCGCCAGGTTGGCACATTTACTGGCATAGCCCCGGCGATACGGGGCTCGCCACAGCCTTCGAGTTGCTCGCGCCACGGCGTGAACAGGTCGCTGCGCGGATGCCAGCACCCAAGCGCAAGGTGAGCGCAGGCGATATCGTCTCCTACGGCTTTGATGGAGCGACGACCTTCTTTCTGCAGCGCCCTTCGACGCCGCTCGAGTCATCCAAAGCGTTAATGCTTGAGGCGAGCTGGCTGGCGTGCGCCGAGATCTGCATCAAGGGCTCGAAGAAGATTGCGGTTCAGCCAGCTGATCCAGCAGCCCTGAAGCCAGAGAGCGCAACGGATAAGGCATGGCAGGCGCTGCCGGTGGAGCGATCGGTCGTGTGGAAGCGCGCGGGCGCCGAGCGGGTTTACGAGGGACCCGCAGGCGCCACCGTGAGATTGTTCCCGCACGCTGCGCTCCATCTTCGCCTCGATGGGCTCGCCACGCCTTACTGCCGAGACAATCTGTGCAGGCTCCCGGCGGAGCTTTGGACTAAATCACCGACACCAGCGTCCTTGTTGGCGACGCTTCACATCGAAACGGCGAGTGGCTACACAGCCGTGGAAACCGATCTCATGAAAGGGAATATACCATGACGATCCTTCGAGTCTTTCTCCCGGTCCTGGCGTTATCTTGGGCGCACGCTGCCCAGGCTGCTCCGCCTCTTTTGGCGCACTGCGGAGGCTGCGGGCCCGCCCACGCCAAAGCGAAGACCAACCATCAGCACGGCAAGACGGCATCGGTCGGGCACGCCGCTCCGACGTTCAAGCTCAAAGACCTCAATGGTAAAGAGCACTCTTTGGAGCAGTACAAGGGCAAGACAGTGGTGCTCGAGTGGTTTAACCCTGAGTGCCCCTTCGTGGTCTCGGCGCACGGCAAAGGCGGCGTGCTGGAAAATCTCGCCAAGACGACGTCGAGCAAAGACACCGTCTGGCTTGCGATCAACTCGGGCGCCAAGGGCCGGCAGGGACAGGGCACCGAAGTGAACCGAGCCGCCGCGAAAAAGTGGAGCATGGACTACCCGATCCTGATCGATGAGTCGGGCCAGGTCGGCAAGGCCTACGGCGCCAAGACGACCCCGCATATGTTCGTCGTCGATGCCAAGGGCAACCTGGCTTATAAGGGCGGGCCGGACAACGCACCGAGCGGCCGCAAAGGCAAGTCCTACAAGCCGTACTTGACCAACGCGCTCGCCGACTTGGCTTCTGGAAAGCGTGTGCGCAAAGCGAGCACCTCGAGCTGGGGCTGCAGCGTTAAGTACTGACCTTAGCGCAGCGCCAGCATGACGCCGAACATCCCGGTGAAGATCGGGTAGCGACGGTCCCCAAGCTGATAAGTGGGGACCGTCACCCTGGCGTCGATGAGCATCCGGGCGCGGTAGAGCCGAAAGAATTCGACGCCGCCGCCGACGCTGGTCAACAATCCAAAGTCGGCGTCATCGACGTCGGAGCCCATCCAGGTCGCCCCGTAACCGAGGCTTGCGCCCACGTAGGGCGAGATGTTGCCGGCGTTGAAAAGATACGCTGCACCGAGCGTGAGCCCTCCATGCCACAACTCGTCTCCGCTGCTGTTGAACTGCCCCAAGAAGGCGGCGTCGAGGCGAGCCCGCTCCATCTCATAGCTGAGCAGCCCACCGATCCCGTACGACGCCGCCGCCTCGGCGTGCGCGCTGATGCCGACGGGGATGGAGGCGCCGACGAGGAGCTCGCCGTCTCGTTTCCTCCAGTCTCGCCCCTCTCGCTCGGTGACCTGATCGACCTGAGCGGTGGTGCGGGCGTCTCGTCGCGTGAGCACCGCCTTGGCGAGCCTGGGCGCAAGAACGTCGAACTCTTCGACGCGCGCAGCGCTCATCCGCACGCTGTGCAGGGATTTTTCGGGCGCTGACGCGCTGAGCTCCGTGAGCTGAACGACCCGTTTTTGCCCCAGTGGGATAACCTCGACCATGAACAGGCGGTCACAGCCTTTGTCGGCAAGCAGGCGCTTGAGCTGAGCCGTCTTCGGTACGGTCAGCCCCTTGCGATCAAGGCATTCAGAATAGCCGAGCTCTGTGAGCGCGCTGCGGATGAGCATGATCAGGCTGGCGCGCTCGGGCGCTGTGGCTTGCGGTCCTCTTGAGAAAACTGCCGCCGAATCCGCCACAGCGATAGCAGGGGAACTCAGCGCGAAGAGTAGGATCAAGGTGCGCATGACGACCTCCATGATCCATAGACGCCCAATCCCTCGTTTTCTGCAATCCCTTCTCGGATTGAGCGCAATTCGCATCTCTTGGTTGGATGGGTTGATCGTTTTGGTCGTTTTGCGTACGGTAAAAAGTGTATTGTGGTCATGTGGTAAGCGAGGTGTGTGCTGTGCGTTCCATTCTCTGGCTTGGTTTAGGGCTGATCGCGACGCCGGCTGCGGCGCATAAACCCTTTTTCTCTGACGGGCAGTATGGAACGTCTGAGCAGGCATGGACCATCGAAAACCCAGACATCTCCATCGTGCTCTATCATAACGTGACCTGTGAGCAGCCCGTCCTTTGGCTGCGCTATGAGGTGGACGAGCCCACCGAGATCTTCGTTCAGCTCGGCGTTCCATTGATCGATCGGCTGGCGCAGTACGAGCCAGCGCTCGGCGTGGTTCACGAGCAAGCCAGCCAGGATGAGTCGACGCCCTTTGCGATCCCGGACGACATGGGTCTGGAGCGACTCGCAGTTTCGGGCGAACGTGAGCTCTTCTTTGAGCCTTTCACGCAGACGCAGTCCTGGATCCTAATCGAGCGCAAGGTCGCCGTACCGGCTGGGGTCGGCTATCTCGCCGCATGGAGTCCCACCGGTGAGACGGGTAAGCTGTGGGTGGCGGTGGGTGAGACCGAACAGTTCGGGAGTGACGATTGGGCGAACGCCCCGAACTGGCTCGGAGACGCCCGATTTTTCCACGAAGCGGGCTCGGGGCCTGCGGTCGACCCTGTGGAGCAGGTCTGTGGTGCTGAGACACCTGCAGGTTGTTCAGTAACGGCTGCTCCGGGTTGGTGGTTGTTTTTCAGTGTTTGGGCGCTGCGTAGGCGCCGTCAGGGTGCCACCTCCGGTGAGAGGTAGAGCGACTCCACGGTTTGGGCGCGCCGGCCGTTGAGGGTCGCTTGCGACGACCAGCCCGCCTTAAGCTCGATTCGACGCAGCCCAAGCTCTGCCGGAAGCGGTGTGCCATAACGCCGTGTCCCGGTGCTGCCGTCATAACTTACGATCGTCGCAACGCCTCGGCTTCGCAGGCGCTCTAGCTCACTGATCAATCGCTCGCGTGTGAGCGAGGCGACATAGCGCCGGTCTTTACCTTGACTGGTTCCTTGATAGGGCGGGTCTAAATACACCAAATCACCTGGCTTAGCCGCCGCGAGCGTCGCGCTGAAGTCGGTCGCAACCGCTCGTGTACGGCCCTCGAGGTGTTGGTGCGCCAGCAGGATATGCCGCTTCATCCGCTCCGGCTTAGTGCCGAGTCGCCGGTGATCCGCAGATTGGTTAAAGGCACCCGCCGCATTAAAGCGGACGGCGTTTTTGACGCACCGAGCCAGCAGATAGAGCAATCGAGCGCTGCCAGCCGATTCATTGTAGTCGCTCCGTACCTGCTCAAAGAAGGCTCTCGGGTCATGGTGTTGAGCGTGCCACAAGTCGGTGTAAGCAGCCGCCAGCTCATGAGGTCGCTCGAGCACCTCATTCCAGAGTTCGATCAGCGGTTGGAGCTGATCTCCGAGAACATAGCGCTGGGCGCGCTCCGAGGCGGCTGCGGCGAGGGTGATGGCAGCCGAGCCGGCGAAGGGCTCGTAAAGGGTCTGTATCGGTGTCGGTGCAAAGCGCAGGATCTGACCGGCGAGGCGGCGTTTACTGCCTTGATACGGGATGGGATGCGCAATCATGTATCGCGTCTCGCACTAGGGCGCCGGAGCATGCCTGCAGAGTCCAGCGCCGACAACCTGCGCGAGTGTTCCGATGGGAGATCTGGCTGTAATAGTCGTTTTATTCTTTCATTATTCGTTTATTTCGATCATAAGATGTCGTCTTCGCCGGAGGAGTCCGATGAGCCGTTGCGTCATCATGCTGTCCGTGGTCGCCGCGATGAGTGGCTGCGGACCTGAAGCTGAAGAGCAGCCGAGCGGCGTCTTAGCGAGCTGCCAGTACATCAACGGCTTTACCGGTGAGCTTGAGTGCAAGGAGTATGTGGGCTCAAGCTGGAGCGCAGGCGCCATGCGGACCGACTGTGATGCGCCGGTCCCTGGTTCGGAACCGGGCGAGCTGGTTTCGGTCGAAGCCTGTGATCGCTCCGAGCTGCAAGGTGTCTGCGCGGTGGATCCGGGAACGGTCGAGGCCTGGAACATCGTTTTCTCCAGCGAGACCGGCTCGACCTGCGATGAGCTCTCGCTCGGCTGCTTCTTCGCTCGCGGCGACTGGCAGCCCTCCGACCCCTGCGCAGAGCTCGAGTAGCCGGCGCACTCGGTTGGGTGCGCCTTTTGCGGCGCAGCGATTCGTGGCACGATCAGCCCATGCCCCAGGATCTCGAGCATTTTCGCAAACTTGAGCGCATGTACATGACGGCGCCGATCAATTCGTTCTTTCAACCGCATCTCGAGGTGGGTTCGGGGCAGGCGCAGGTCCGGCTGACCGTTCGTGAAGACTTCTTTCACAGCGCCGGGGCGATGCACGGCGCTGTCTATTTTAAGGCGCTGGACGACGCGACTTATTTTGCGGCGCAGTCGATGGTGGAAGACCGTTTCATTTTGACCGCTCATTTTGAGATCGATCTGCTTCAGCCGGTGGTCGGCGGTGTGGTGTGCGCGCACGCTCAGGTGACCGAGGTCACCGAGCGCAAGCTGATCGCAGCCGGCGAGCTGCTCGACGAGCAGGGCGAATGTGTCGCGCGTGGGCAGGGCGTTTTTGTCGTCGGTCGGCGCCTGCTCAGCCCTGAGCTTGGTTATGAGTAGCCACGCCGTGCGCGCATGATCGATCGGCGCGCGTTTCTTTACAGCGGGCTTGTCGGGGCGATCGGCTGCGGCTCACGACTCGCTGGGTTTCCCTTTGATCGCGGGGTCGCCGCGCCGCCCTCAAGCAAGCTCGAAGTGACCTACTACAGCGTGGGCTGCTGCCTGATCCGTTATGGAGACTCGGCGGTTCTAACGGACCCTTTTTGGTCGCACCGACCGCTCAGCGAGGTCCTGTTTGCGCCGCTTGAGCACGACGCCGCCGAGTTCGCTAAGCATCGAGCCGACCTGGCACCCGTGACCGCCATTTTGGTGGGGCATGGGCACTATGATCACTGCCTGGATCTCGAGCCAGCGAGCGCACACGTTCACCCGGCTGCTCGGATCTACGCAAGTCGCACGCTCAAGCATGTCTTCGCTCCCGTCCGCTTAGGGCGCGCCATCTTGCCGATGAACGAGGTCGCCGCAACGCCCGAGCGAGCTGGGACTTGGCAGCTCAGCGCGTGCGGGACGATGCGGATCCTCCCGATCCTGTCAGGGCACCCGAGCCAGTACGCCTTTGTTCATCTTTGGCGAGAGCGCCTCGAGAGCGATCGGGTACGCGCGCCGGTGTACGCGTCCGATTTTCAAGAAGGCATCACGCTTGCCTTCCTCATCGATTTCTTGCGCGCAGGGCGGGTCGCTAAGCGCGTCTACGTGCAGACCTCAAGCACCGGCTATCCGGCTGGCTTCGCGCCGCCTAAGGTCTTTGAAGAGCACCCTGTCGACGTGGCGTTGTTGCCGATGGATTGCGCCAACCTCAAAGCGCGTGGAGCCACGCCGAACCTGATCGATACGCTCCAAGCACCCGACGTGATCTTTTGCCACTGGGAAGATTTTTTCGAGCCGAAGGCTGGCGTCCCCAAAGAGATCATGAAGGTGGACCTTCCGGCTTTGCGCGCGCGGTTCGTCAACACCCCGACACAGCGTTTCATTTTCCCGCACTGGAACCAGCGCTTCGTGTTCGGTTAGGATTCGCCCCCAGATTGGGCTAAGCTGACGATGTGTCAGCAGATGAGGTCACCGTGATACAAAGACTCACCCTCGCGTCGCTCTGCCTCACTGCCTTAGCGTGTTCGCCTGAGGCGGTCTCACCCTCGCTGGAGTCGAGTGATGCGAGCCTGAGCGATGCAGGGAGCCTGGACGCAGCGGATGCAGTCGCTGTGGACGCGGGTCCGCCGCCCGAATTTCTGGGTGGAGATCGTCGCGTGGCGGTTCGGCTTCCCGACACATGGAACCGACAAGAGCGCTGGCCTTTGGTCCTTTTACTCCATGGCTACACCGCCAACGGCCAAGGCCAAGACGTCTACCTCGGCATCAGCGCGCGACGAAACACCTACGGCTATGTGACCCTCGCTCCCGACGGCACGCGGGACCCGCGGAACAACCGGTTTTGGAACGCCACCAGCACCTGCTGTGACTTTTGGCGCGCGCGCGTCGATGATCTGGGTTACCTGCGCGACCTGATCGCTGAGGCGGTTGAGAAGCTTTCGGTGGACCCCGAGCGGGTCTATCTTGTCGGGCACTCCAACGGTGGCTTTATGAGCTCTCGAATCGCTTGTGACGCTGCAGACGAGGTGACCGCCGTCCTCAACATTGCCGGTTCTGGCTTTGTCGATGATCAGCGCTGCCAGCCCAGCCGAGCCGTGGGCTATATACAGGTGCACGGGACCATGGACACCGTGATCCGTTACCCTGGCGGGCGCTTGCAGTCGGGCGGCGCGTATCCAGGCGCTGAGACCCTGGTCGAGCGGTGGCGCGCGCGCAACGGCTGCTCGGGACCAGCCGAGCAGCAGCCCGCGGATGATTTTGATCGCGCGGTCTTAGGCGCCGAGACGACGCGCTCGATCTGGTCCGACTGTTCGGGGGGGCGCTCGGTCGAGCTTTGGACGATGGAGGGCAGCGCGCACGTTCCCGGTTTTACCGACGCCTTTCGTGATGCCATGATCGAGACGCTGCTGTCTTACGGGCGGTGAGTCGCTCAAGGCCTGCGCGCAGGATCGGGCAGTTGTCGTATACGGACGCAACGGACCTAGATGACCGCCGATACCGGAGAGCGAGGAGGTGTTCGTGACTCAGATTACGCGCAATGGATTCGTCGATAATCTCCTGAACCGGCCGCTGAAGGTCAATGACCTCAAAGCGGAGCCTCAACTCAATGACCTCAACCTCGAAGGGGTCGACCGGAACGCCGACGGCGTCATCGGCGGCTCCAGCGAGCTCAAGCGTCTGTTTGCCGCGGTCGATCACTTTGACCGCGACGGCTCGTATCACTCCATGAGCCTTGAGGATCGACTCGGCGCAGCGACGCGCTCGGGTGACATGGTGGAGGCGCTCGAGCGCCTGGCACCCGCCGCGCCGCCTCGGGTCGCCCGTCCGACGGGTCGTCTCGCCTCGGCGTACCAAGAGTATCGGCGACAGGTCTCGGATGGCGTCAACGTGCGCTCGAGCAAAGAGGCGATGTTGAACCGGACCGTGGCGCTCGCCGACCGACGCTGGGAGTCGATCGATGCGGTGGCGCGCCGGGCGGACGTCCCGCCACAGCTCGTGGCGGCGATTTGGTATCGCGAAGACAGTCAGATGAGGACCTCACGGTACCTGCACAACGGACAGCCCCTCGGGCGAACCACGACGATCGTGCCGCGCGGCATCTTCTTCCGCAAAGACCAGTTCGTCGACGCCGCAGTGCACGCTCTTGGGCAGAAAAACTATCTGCGCAATGCCCTCGGGTTGTCCTACGAGAGTCGAGATCTGGCGGCGATGGCAGCCTACACGGAGGCCTACAACGGGTTCGGTTACCGAATGGGCGGGCGACCGAGCCCCTACGTGACCGCCGCGACGGACAAGTACAGCTCGGGTCTGTACGTACGCGACGGCGTCTTTGACCGCCTGGCGCGTGATGAGCGACTCGGTACGCTCTCGATCATGAACGCGTTGATCGACCGCTAAGGGCTCTCGGCCCGCCTCTAGCCGCACGAAAACCGCTTGCCTCGGGCCCGCTGATCGGTTCATCGCTTGAGGGTATGGACCGCCTCGACCGCCGCCTCGTCGTTCAAGCCGCCGCTGTGGCGAGCTTGAGCCTGTCAGCTGCCGCATGCTGGGCTGGCTCTGAGGGCGCGAGCGTGCGGGTGCTTGCGGCGTCCTCGCTCACTGAGCCGCTCCAGCGTCTCCAGGCTTTGACAGCCCATCACCTCGATGTTCCTGATGTCGTGATGAGCTTTGATGGCAGCCAGAGGCTGCGAGCGCAGATCGAGCGTGGGATGCCTTTTGACCTGTTCCTGAGCGCGCACCGACGCGACGTGGACCGCTTGCTGCGAGCGGGCACGGTCGAGTCGCCGCAGCGTCTCGCGACCAACCGACTGGTGCTGACCTGTCGACGCAGCGCGCGCTGCGATCAACTGACGTGGGACGCGCTCCCGGGCGTTCAGCGCCTCGGTGTCGGGCTCAAGAGCTCACCGATCGGCGAGTACACGGAGGCGCTGCTCAAACGAGCTGCTCACAAGTTTGGCGCCGACTGGCTGCGCGCTGTTCAAGCCCAAACGGTCACACAGGAGCCCAACGTGCGCCGCCTGCGGGCGCAAGTCGCGCTCGGCGCGCTCGATGCGGCGATCGTCTACGCCAGCGATGTCGCCACCGATGATCGCTTCCGAGCGGTTCGGCCGCCGCAGGCGCTCGATCGCCCAACCGAGCTCTGGCTCGCCGTGCGCGCAGGCGCTGGAGAGCGCCCGGCTGTCCAGCGATTCCTCAAGCTCCTGGGCGGTCAGCCGGGGCGGCGTGCGTTGACCCAGTTTGGCTTGGGGGTGCCGTGATGCGATCCGATCGTGGATTAGCGCTCGCTGCGGCGCCGATGCTGCTCTTGCTTGCCTTACCCTTAGCGGGTCTTCTTGCCGGCGCACAGCCGGCGGCGTGGTCGTCTGCTTGGGAGCACCCGCTGTGGGCTCCAGCGCTTGGCCTAAGCCTACGCACCTCCACGATGAGCGTCTTGGTGATCGTGGTTTTGGGCACGCCGGCCGCTTGGTGGCTGAGTCAGCGTGATCGGCACCCTGCCTGGCAGGCGGTGGTCGACCTGCCGATGGTGCTGCCTCCCGCTGTGATCGGGCTCGCCTTGTTGGTCTCGATGAGCCCTGATGGACTCTTGGGCAAGGCGAGCGGTTGGGTGTTCTCGACGGGCGCCGTCGTTTTGGCGCAGGTCGTCGTCGCCGCTCCGTTTTACTTGAGCGCGGCCTGCGCTGCGTTTCGCCGTGTGGACGTGGAGCTCGTTTGGGTGGCGCGCAGCTTAGGGCTGGACCCTGTGCGTGTATTTTTCAAGGTCACGCTGCCGCTGGCGGCGCCTGGAATTTTCGTTGGCGTCGGGATGGCTTGGGCGCGCGCCTTAGGTGAGTTCGGCGCGACCATCTTTGTCGCAGGCAACCTGCCGGGCGTCAGCCAGACCATGCCGCTCGCCATCTATACCGTGATGGAGTCGAGCTTGTCCGTTGCGCTGAGCTTAGCGATGGCGCTCGTCCTCTGCGCGCTGGCGGTGCTCGGTCTGCTTCGAGCGCTCGCTCGAGCTTGGGGGGTGTCATGACCTGGTCAGCGACGCTCGAGGTCGTGCGCGGTTCGTTCCGTGTGGCTGCTACGCTCGACGGTACCGCACCCTTACTCGGTCTGATCGGCCCGATCGGCGCGGGCAAAAGCACGCTACTGCGCGCCCTGCTCGGGGTGGACTCAGCCGCCGTGGGGCGCGTCGTGATCAAGACGCGTGTCTGTCAGGATTCTGAGCAGGGGCTCTGGGTTCCGGTTGAAGCGCGCCGGATGGCGTATGTTCCCCAAGGCCTCGGGCTGTTCCCGCACCTACGCGTCGAGGACAACCTCGCCTTCGGCTTACCGAGAGACGCCATCAGCAGGGAGCGCCTGCGCGACGCCCTCGAGCGCTTCGAGCTCGGCGCACTGCGCCGCCGCTTTCCGCATCAGCTGTCGGGCGGCGAGCAGCAGCGGGTCGCTTTGGCGCGCGCGCTGATGCGTGAGCCGGATCTGCTCTTGCTGGACGAGCCCATGAGTCAGCTCGACGCGCCCACCCGGCGGTCGGTGCGAGCGTGGCTGGCAGAGCAGCTCTCGGCGCGTGACCTGGCCACCGTGATGGTGAGCCACGATCGGCGCGATTTTGAGCCTTTTGATCCGCCGCTCGTCGTGCTTGAGGGTGGGCGAATCACCCAGCATGGGAGACTGCAGGAGCTGGAGCAGGATCCGGTGTCCGACTTCGTGCGTGAATTTGTGGGTAGCTAACGGCGTATAAATTCTGGGCGCTTGGGATGGTATTTCTTGGAAAAATACGTCACGTGTTCGCCGCCGAATAAGGCTTGTTTTGCGAGGATCGACAACGATGAGTGACCAACCGACTATTATCTATACGAAAACCGATGAGGCGCCGGCGCTCGCCACCTATTCGTTTTTACCGATCATCAAAGCCTTCGCGGAGCCGGCGGGTGTCTCGGTCGAGACGCGCGACATCTCGCTAGCCGGTCGTATTTTGGCTGTTTTTCCGGAGTATCTGTCAGAGGATCAACGCATCGACGATGCCCTCGCCGAGCTTGGGGCCTTAGCGAAGCGCCCGGAGGCGAACATCATCAAGCTGCCGAACATCAGCGCCTCGATCCCGCAGCTCAAAGCGGCGATCGCCGAGCTTCAGGCGAAAGGCTACGGCCTCCCCGACTATCCAGAGGAGCCCTCGAGCGACGATGAGGCGGCGGTCAAGGCGCGCTACGACAAGGTCAAGGGCAGCGCCGTGAACCCGGTCTTGCGCGAGGGGAACTCGGATCGCCGAGCTCCGGGCGCCGTCAAGGCGTACGCTCGCAACAACCCCCACTCCATGGGCGCCTGGACGAGCGCCTCGAAGAGTCACGTGGCGTCGATGACGTCGGGCGATTTTCGGCATAACGAGCGCTCGGTGACCGTCGAGGCTGCCACGACGGTGCGGATCGAGCACTGCGCCGCCGACGGCAGCGTGACGCTGCTCAAGGGGGACTTAGCGCTGCAAGCCGGTGAGATCATCGACGGGACCTTCATGAGCGTGTCGGCGCTGAAGCGCTTCCTCGCTGAGCAAGTGGCTGACGCCAAAGCGCAAGGGGTGTTGTTTTCGCTGCATATGAAGGCGACCATGATGAAGGTCTCGGACCCGATCATCTTTGGGCACGCGGTCCGCGCCTTCTTTGCGCCGGTGTTCGAGAAGCACGCGGCGCGCTTTGAGGCGCTGGGGGTCGATGTAAACAACGGCCTCGGGGATCTGCTCGGGCGGCTGGACGCCCTGGACGCCAGCGCTCGCGAAGAGGTCGAAGCCGATCTGGCGGCGGCGCTCGCTGATGGGCCTGATCTGGCGATGGTCGACTCGGATCGCGGGATCACCAACCTGCACGTGCCGAGCGACGTGATCATCGACGCCTCGATGCCAGCGATGATCCGGACCTCTGGCTGCATGTGGAACGCCGAGGGCGCAACGCAAGACACCAAGGCGGTGATCCCCGACTCGAGCTACGCCGGGGTTTATGAGACCGTGATCAATTTTTGTAAGGCGAACGGCGCCTTTGACCCGACGACGATGGGCTCCGTGCCGAACGTCGGGCTGATGGCGCAGAAGGCACAAGAGTACGGCTCGCACGACAAGACCTTTGAGCTGGCGCAGGCCGGCACCATTCGCATCGTGGATGAGGCGGGGCAGGTCCTGATGAGCCATGAGGTCGAAGCCGGGGATATCTGGCGTGCCTGTCAGGTCAAGGATGCGCCGGTTCAAGACTGGGTCAAGCTTGCGGTCAGCCGGGCGCGCGCTACGGGCTCGCCTGCGGTCTTTTGGCTGGACGCCGAGCGAGCGCACGACGCGCAGCTGATCGCCAAGGTGAACCGCTACCTGGACGATCACGATACGCAAGGCCTTGAGTTCCACATCCTCTCGCCGGTCGACGCGACGCAGCTGACGCTCGAGCGGATCATCCAAGGGAAAGACACGATCTCGGTCACCGGGAACGTCCTGCGGGACTACCTCACCGACCTGTTCCCGATCCTTGAGGTCGGCACCTCCGCCAAGATGCTGAGCATCGTGCCGCTGATGAATGGCGGCGGACTCTTTGAGACTGGCGCAGGGGGCTCGGCGCCGAAGCACGTCCAGCAGTTTGAAAAAGAGAACCACCTCCGCTGGGACAGCCTCGGTGAGTTCTTGGCGCTGGCGGTCAGCCTGGATCATATCGCCAACCGCTACGACAACGCCAAAGCGGGCGTTTTGGGTGAAGCGCTCGATGTGGCGACCACGCACTACCTGCTCAACAACAAGTCGCCGTCACGGCGGGTCCACGAGCTCGACAACCGTGGTAGCCACTTTTACGTCGCCATGTATTGGGCAGCGGCTCTCGCCGAGCAAGACCGTGACGCCGACCTCGCGCAGCGCTTCGCGCCGCTTGCCGAGGCGCTGGCAGCGAGTGAGCAGACCATCGTTGATGAGCTGAACGCAGCCCAAGGGCCGGCGATGGACATCGGCGGCTACTTTCAGCCGAGTGACGAGCTCGCAGAGCGGGCGATGCGCCCGAGCGGGACGCTCAATCGACTGATCGCTGAGGCGTGACGCTTAGGGCGTCTCCTCAAAGAAGCTGACCACCAAGTTGAGCACGCCGCCTTCTTGGTTCATGGGCAAACCGTGTCCGGCGCCTTGAAAGCCGTAGTGGAGGACGCGGTGCCCCTCACGGCAGGGGCTCCAGTCAAGGCGGCGGTTGCCGTCGTCGGTGCGGCTGCTGATCGGAAACCGCGAGCAGCCCATTTTGCGCGCCCAGAGGGCCGCGCTGTCTTCGACCGCAAGGAAGTCGTGCCCGCCCACACCGCGCCCGCCATCATAGGGGCAGGCTTGGTCTTCGGTTCCATGGAGGCTGAGCACGGAGGCGAGGTGCACCTCTTCGGGTGGTAAGAGCTCTTGCGTCAGGGCGCTCGCCGCCATGGCGTAGCCTCGGAACAGATTGGTTCGAGCGGCGAGCTGATTCACCAGCCCCGAGCCGTTCGAGTAGCCGTAGGCAAAGGCTCGATTGAGGTTGAGGTTTGGGTAGGCACGCAAGCGCTCAACGATCAGCTCAACGAAGGCGACGTCGTCGGCTTGAGAGCGCTCGCGACCTAAGTTCCAGCTGCGCTCGAGCCCCTCGGGTAAGATCGCGACGAACCGCCCTGCGTCGACGAAGCGCTGGAGCTGGCCGAGAAAAGCCTCTGGGCGGCCTCCGTTTCCATGAAACGCAAAGACCACCGGATACCGCTCAGCTGGGACCAGCCGACCCGGCGCTTGAATCACGACGCGCCGCATGGCGAGCTCACCCGCGACGCGCTGCTCGACGATGATCTCTTGAACGCCAGGACGGAGGGAAGCGCCGGGCTCCACCTCGCCAGCGTCCGCTGCGACCGAGCCTGCGTCCGAGGCACTACCCGCGGCGTCCGGACTCGCCGCAGCGTCCGCTAAGGGCGCGCTGGCGTCGGCGACCGGCTGTTCGGCATCGGGCGAAGCGAGCCCAGCGTCGGCCGCTGGGGCGTTTGCGTCGGCTGGTGCCGCAGAGGCGTCGGTGGGTGCGGAGCCCGCGTCGGTTGCTGGCGTCTGCGAGGCGCCACAGGCGGTCAGGGTGAGGAGTAGCAGGTAACGAGGCATCGGGTCGATCTCCTGTCGGTGTGACGGCCGGCTCGATGACACAGCCGCCGCTCGGGAGCCAGCGCCCACTTGAGCGTATCCGTGCATCGTCGTAGGCACCGAGCCTCAGGTGGGAGGCGTTGTTTTGGCTTGGAGCCCTGATCAACTTGAAGACCAGACAGGCCGGGTGGCGCTCGTAACAGGCGCCAACAGCGGCATCGGGCTGTGGACTGCGCAGGCGCTCGCGCAGGCAGGCGCTCAGGTCGTGTTGGCGTGTCGGTCGCGCGCTAAAGCCGATGATGCGCTTGCGCGACTGAGCGAGACGCCTGTGCGCGGGGGCTACGAGCTGCTCTCCCTGGACCTGGCCGATCTCGCGAGTGTGCGCGCCTGCGCCGAGCAGTTCATGGATCAGCATCAACGGCTGGATCTTTTGATCAACAACGCGGGCGTCATGATCCCACCCTTTGGTCAGACGCAAGATGGGTTTGAGCTTCAGTTCGGCACGAACCATCTCGGGCACTTCGCGCTCACTGGCTTGCTTTTGGATCGACTCACCCAGACTCGAGGCAGCCGGGTCGTGACCGTGGCGTCGAATGCCCACCGCTGGGGGCGTATTCGGTTCGCAGACCTGAATTGGTCGGGTCGTTACAACCGTTGGCTAGCCTACGGGCAGAGCAAGGTCGCTAATCTGTTGTTTGCGTATGAGCTCGAGCGGCGCTTGTCGGCCGCCGGATACACCACTCGATCGCTCGCCGCACACCCTGGCTGGGCGTTCACGGGCTTGGTTGAGACCTCCGGCTTGATCGGTCTGATGACCCCTTGGTTTGCTCAGAGCGCTCGAGCCGGCGCGGCGCCGACGCTTCGAGCTGCGACCGATCCGGACGCGGTGGGTGGCGCGTACTATGGACCGCGCTGGCTTGAAATGCGGGGTCGAGCGGTTAGAGTAAGGTCATCGGGCTACAGCCGCCGGGTGGATGTTGCGCAGCGGCTCTGGCAGATTTCTGAGACGCTGACCGGCGTCGCATGGCTCAGCGAGTGAGCGCACTTTGGAGCGAACGTGAACCCTAGTCTCTGGCGATCGTTCGCTCTCGTGGCTCTGTTCACGCTGGGCTGCGAGCCCGCAACCGACTCAGGCGATGCCGCCGCACCGGAATGCACCGCCCACGCGCAGTGCGCAGATCCGGACAAGCCCTTCTGTGACCCGGACGAGCAGGCTTGTGCGGAGCGCCCCGCAGCCTATCAGCTCGGCTGGGACGACGGTGACCCAGCGAGCGTCGATTTTGAGCTGGTCTACGACGCGCCCGGGCGGCGGGTCGTTCGTGGTTTTGACTTTCGACCCAACAGCGACCAGCTCTGGCTCACGGAAGGGCAAGCCATTCGCGGCGCAAGACCTTGCAATAAAGCCACCGCATCCGCTGAGACGTGCGAGCCTAAGGGGGCGGATTTTGTCGTTGTTTACAGGGCGACGACCACCTACGATCGCAGCGAGCGAATCCGCGACGGCAACGCCGTCCACTTCGCCCGCAACCCCTCGAGCTTGGTCTTTAGCGAGAACGACTTTTTCGGAACCTGCCCTGAGACCCGGACAGCCAACTTTGACGACGAGGTCGAAGATTTTGCGGGCCCGACCCTGTGGACCGCTGACCGCAGCATTCTCGGGATCGATATCGGCAAGAACGGGACGCATATGGACATGCTCCACTTCACGCCGTTTTGCATGGGCATGGAACATGACCGAGAGAACATCTACTGGACCTTCAACGGACAAAAAGGGGCGATCGACCGCTACGACTTCAAAGAGGACCACGGCCCGGGTGAGGAGGACCACAGCGATGGCGAGGTGCTCCGCTACATCGAGGGGGTGCTCAAGCGTGAAGAGGAGGTGAGCAGCGGCCTCGCCCTCGATCGAGAGAACGACTACTTGTACATCGCGGACACGGGCAACGAGCGGGTCCTGAGGCTCGACGTCCGCTCCGGTCAGCGCGGCGGCCTGCTGCTCCCCAACTTTGACTTCGTCCAAGTCCATCATCAGATGAACGAGGCGGAGTATGAGGAGGTTGAGCTCGGTGGGGAGCCGATCGGGAAGCCCAGCGGGTTGTTGCTCCACGACGGGCTAATCTATCTCATCGACTACAGCTACTCTGAGTTCCGCGTCTTTACCGTCGATGGTGAACCGGTCCGAACCCTGTACACCGATTTTCCGCCCGAGACGCTTGGAACGCTCGTGATGGGTCCGGATGATCGCATCTACTTTAACGTGCCGGCGCGCGGTGAGATCTACCGCATCAACCACGACCCACGGCAGTGGCAGTAGGCTCGGCTAGTAATCGCCCAGCTGTCCGTCGCTGAGGTTTTGCGCCGTCGCCCACGGGTCATCGCTCGAGCGCACCCAGCCGTAGGTGAAGGGGAGCATGAGCTCGCTGACGAACTCGGCGGGCTCCGGGGCGAGCACCAGCTGTCGTAAGATTTTGATGGCGACGGGGTACCAGCGCGCCGCGTCGCCCGACCACTGCACCTGGACGCGCTTGACCGGCAGCGAGCGATTGCTGCGAATGAAGTCGATCTCTTCAGCTAAAATCTGCTCGAAGAGGCTCCGGCTGACGCGCCCGTGATGCACCTCATGCCAGAGCTCCCAGCGGCTCCGCTCGGTGGTGGCGAGGTCGTCCATGATGCGGACAAAGACGGTCTCACCGGCGGTGTTCTTCATGGTCGCAGGTAGGGCGACGCAGCCGTTTCCGCAGAGCCAGTCCGCTAGGTATTGGAGCGCCTGAAAAACGTTGTAGCGGACCTCTTCGGGGTCGTCGTTGGCGATGACATCCGAGACCTCAATATCCGCAGCGAGCACCCCGCGCGCATAGTTGGGATGATCCGAGGCGAGGCCTTCGATGTCGGGCGCGTCCAAGAACGCGAGCAGGGGCTCGAGCTCGACCGGGTTGGGCACCAAGGCACGGACCAAGGTTTTGAGGCTCTCGTCGGAGGCGTCTTGTTGGCTTCGGCGCCACGCCTCGGTCAGCGCAATGCCGATGCGCACGAAGCTGGGGTGCGCCACCCAGAAGCCGTCGAGACCGCGTTTGAGCTGGGTGACGACATCGCGGATGTAGCCGACCATGCTGACCTCGAAGCTCGCTGGGTTGCCGTCCTCGTAGAGGACACCATACATCCCCCCGATCTTGAGCGCGCCGATCGGTGCGAGGTGGTCGACCAGGATCTGATGGCTTTCGCGGATGTGGTTGATGACGATGTTCGGGTCCGCCTTGACCGGGATTCGGTAGTTGGGGTCGTGTTTGAACAGCCGCGCCGCCGAGGCCAGGTAGTCGTGCCAGCCGAGCGAGCCACCTAAGAAGTAGGGGTGGAGCGCCGCAGCCATTTCGCTGATGCGGAAGATGGCGCGCGGGTTCTCGAAGACCAGGATCACACGCACGCTCCCGAGCGCATAGTCTCGGTGTCGCTCAGCGATCAACGCCTCCGCGGCGGCGATCATGTTGCGCAGGTAGGCTGCCTCTTCTTCGTTCTCGAGCTTGGGGACGTAGAAAATGAGCGCCTCGGGGCGCGTGGCGTTGTGGAAAAGGTGCAGCCCAAAATCGAGCAGGTGCAGGGGCAGCGGCTCACCGTCGAGCAGGTAGTTGCCGTCGGGGATCGCCAGCCCGACAAAGCGCTTGATCGGCTTGGAGGTGCCTGACTCCGCCAGCGCGTAGGCTTTACCCGTTCGCTCCTCGACGAAGTCGATGGCGCCGGCGAAGCAGGCGCGCAGGTTCTCTTGCGCCGAGAGCATGTTGTCGGCCGTGGGCGTCTTGGAGTCCTCAGAGTCCGCCCCCCAGCGAGGGACTTGCCCGCTCGCCGAGACCAGCTCAGCGACGATGGGGTGCTCGCCCGGGAGCCGCCGGTGCAGCGCGTTCATGGCGTTGATCGTCATCTTCGCCGAATCCGGCGGGCCGAACAGCGTGATCTGGTCGCCGACGAGGAAGTCGGGGATGGTGACCTGCTCGCCCTGAGTCGGCTCAGACAGCGGCCCGACCACGACCCGTCCGCGTCGGTCCCTCTGCCCGATCGCCGTTCGGTAGTCGGCTGATTCAAAGGGCGTATCTTGGTTCTCTTGCGTGCAGCGCGCCGTGACCTCATCGAGGAAGGCTCGGTCGAGCTGGCGCTGCTCGAGGACGGCTGCGAGTTCGGGTTGGACCTGCCGATACAGGGCGCAGACGAACTCGAGCGCGTCGGCGCAGAGCACCTGCGGGAACTGCGCCTCAAGCCCCTCGGCGATCGCTAACCCCGGGATGGTCTCGTGCGGTTGACTGCGGCGGCGCAGCGCCTCGAGGAGGGGCTGCGGGAGAAAAGGGCGGTAGCCGCGCATCGTCGTCATGGTGTGTCGTCGCTATTCCGTCGCTGGGACATGTCGTCGCAAGAAATCAAACTGGTCGCTCCAGGCTTGTTTCGCAAGGTCTCCGAGGAAGACGTGGAAGACGTGGATCCCTTTGGGGTAGATCTTCACGCCGCCGGCGTTGGCGCGCCGGGTCAGGGCGCGCCCGAGGCGGTGGGTGTCCTCCACCACGTAGTCGCGGTCGCCGCAGATCGAAAAGATCGGCGGCAGCGGTCGCTCACTCGGCGTGTCCGACTCGAGCAGCTGCAGCGGGCTGGCGAGCGAACCCTCGGGCGAGTCACCCCGGTAGCCATCACAGATCACCTTGATGCGCGAGCGCACCCACTTGGGCAGCGAGGTGTCCTCGACGTAGCGCTGCGACTGATGAACCTCGAGCATGCCGCAGGCGGGTAAGACCGCTTGGACCTTCGGTTGGGCGTCAAACACCCGCTTCGCCCACGGCTCCGGGCGCTCAAAGCAGCCGAGCATGGCGAGGCTGAGCGTCAGGTTGCCGCCCGCCGACTCGCCTGCGTAGACCAGACGGTTTGGGTCGCCGCCGTACGCTTCGATGTTCTCGAGGGTCCAGTGCAAGGCGTCGCAGACATCTTGCAGCGCATGGGGGAAGGTGCCAGCCGGTGTGAGGCGGTAGTTGATGTTGACGACCAGGTAGCCGCCCAGCGCAAAATGACGAGCGATCGCTCGGTGGGTGTTTTTCGACAGGATGCGAAACCCGCCGCCGTGGACGTACAAGAGCACGGGCAGCTTGCCTGAGGGGTTGAGCGGCGCGTGCAGGTCGAGGGTGTGGGCAGGGTCGCCGCCGTCTCGGTAGGGGATGTCCTCGGCGACCAGCTGCGTCATCGCTTTTCGCCGCCGGATGGTCGGGTGGTATTCGCCCAAGCGAGAGATGGTCTTAAAGAAGATATCGAGCGGGTGCATCGTGCGCTCCAGGTCGAGCTCAGCTCGAGGGCTTGCGTTTAGCGGTAGTAGACGAGGTAGGCGCGCAGGTTCACGTTGCCGGCGTCGTCAAAGGGCGGCCGCCCGCTGATTTTTGCCTCGTACGAGAGGGTCGCCTCCTGACCGGGCGTCACCAGGTTGGTGAGGTCCTGGATGTACGGCACCACCTCGCGCCCGGGGCACCAACCGGCGCGCCCAAACCACCACGTGCCGCCCTGGTTGGGGACCGTCCCCTCGGGCACTGTTTTGGCGCAGCCGCTCTGGTCACCGACGATGGGGAACTCTTGATCAAAGGTGGTCTCACCGAGCGTGAAGTGGTGTGAGTGGGCGCAAAACTCGGCGCAGTTCTGCGTGTCCATCCCGTGTCCGGTGGTCACGACGACGAGCTTGGTCTGGGTGGCGTTCGCCGGAACGGTGGCGGTGGCGGGCTCGCGCTGGTTGTAGCTGCTGTTGAGCGCGCCGCCCGAGAAGATCTGTACGAGCTCGCGCGCCGCCACGCCTTTACCCCGGTTCGACAGCCGAACTGAGAGCGTGATACCGGTGGGCTGTTTGTTCCATGAGGGCGCCCACTCGTAGCGGATCGTTCGCTCGCCACCGTCTTGGAGCCAAGCCAGCGCCCAAGAGGCGTCCATGATCCAGCGCGACTCGCGATGGTAGGTGGTGATGATCCGGCCCATCTCCAGCCAGTTCTCGTCTGCCGCGTCGCGCAGCCAGACGTGTCCGAGGTAATCCCACTCGCCGCAGTTACCGAACTCGGCTCGGTCTCGGTCCGGGCATTCCATCAAGATGTCGAACTCCATGGTGTCAAACCCCGCCATGGTCGCGGCGTCGGGGAGCACCAGCGTACCGTCGGTGTACTGCTCTTGGACCGAGCCGTCGAAGACTTGGATCTCGGTGACCGTCTCGGCGTCGAGCCGTTCTTGGCGCGTCGCCTCAAAGTTAAAGTACTGCGCCTCCCAGCCAGCAGAGAACAGCCGCGTCTCCCAAGGCCAGCCCTCGGCGTTGGTGCGTGCGTTGACGTCCGCAAGCCCGCCGATTCCCCGAATCCTTTGGAAGCGGTCGATCGCCCAGCCGCGCGCACCGACGGCGCTTGAGAACATCGAGCCGACGAGGCCGTCGATGTCGTTGGTCCCGCCGCGTACGACGTGGAGGTGATCCATCCAGTGGTCATAGTCCTCATCGCTCATCGTCTCGAGCAGCGTCTCGATGTTGCTCTTGAGGGTGCGGATCGCGTTGCTGGCTACGGCGTCGACCCGCCCGCGCGCCACGAAGAAGTAGTGCACGTTGCGCGGCGAGTTCTCGATCAGCTGCGCCAGGTCGGTCGTGAACAAGCTGGCAGGGTTGGACTGGGAGAGCGGCAGATCATGCGGCAGGAAGATGTAGCTCTCGCAGCCGGTCCAGCGCTCGCTCAGCGTAAAGGTCTCATCAAAAGGGAGCGAGACCGTGAAGTCCCCGGCGGGCTGCCGCCGCTGAAAGGCGGTCGGCGCGGTGGCGTCAAAGGCGCGCTCGGACAAGCCTTGGAGCTCGCAAAAGGTCGGCTCAGCCGGCCCTGCGTCCGCCGGCGCGCCGGCGTCGGGCTCCGGGCTTGGATCGGTCGGTGTCGGGCAGCCAGTGAGCAGCAGGCTCAGCGTGGTCAGTGCGCATAGACGCATCATGGGTCTCTCCTCGCAACGACAGCTTACGCGGTTTTTGTGTGATTGCGAGCCGCTGCAGTGCTTGCGTCGCATCGATCCCGCTTATAAGCGGCTCCGGCGCACGAGCTGAGGAGCAGATGGTGCCGGATCGACGAAAACTGGGCGCTGAATTCATCGGGACCTTTGCGATGGTGTTCGTGGGTTGCGGCGCGATCTCTGTCGAGCTCAGCCAGCCCGGCGTGATTGGGCATTTTGGCATCAGCATGATCTTTGGGCTCGTCGTCGGCGCGATGATCTACGCCACCGGGCATATCTCCGGGGCGCATTTCAACCCGGCGGTCACGCTCGGCTTTGCGAGCACCGGGCGCTTTCCGTGGCGCCAGGTGCCAGCCTACGCGCTCACCCAGTGCGTCGCAGCGCTCGCTGCCATGGCGGTGCTCCGGTGGCTCTTGCCCGAGCATGTCGGCGGGGTGACCGCAACCAGCTTGAGTTTAGGAAAAGCGGTCGCCGTCGAGGTGTTGCTGACCTTTCTGCTGATGTTTGTGATCGCCGCCGTCGCCACGGATCACCGCGCCGTGGCGCAGCTCGCTGGTGTCGCTATTGGCGCAACGGTCGCCCTCGGTGCCCTGTTTGGCGGACCGCTGACGGGCGCGTCGATGAACCCGGCGCGCAGCCTCGGCCCGGCGCTGGTGCTCGGTCAGACGGCGCAGCTCGGTCTGTACCTGGTCGCGCCCTGCGTCGGGGCTGTCGCTGGTGCCTGGGCGTACCGGCTCATCCGCTGTGACGATCAAGCCGCTGAGCGCGTCGACGGGTGCTGCTGAGCGCCTAGCGCTGGTTGCGCAGCTTCCGGTGAAAGGCGCGGTCGTAGTTGATCAGGAGCTTGTTGAGCGCGTTGGCCCACTGGTTGTGGGTGCCGTCCCAGTAGCGACGCATCCACCACAGCGCGATCTGACCCATGCGGTCGTTGCCGGCTTTGGGCGCGGCGCGGTTGTTGCAGTAGTTGCGGTCCATCACGGCGCCAAAGTTACTCCACGGTGAATAGGCGCCTGCGTTCATGAGCCCTTTGTAGGTCTTCATCATGCGGTTGCGACAGGCGGCGTTGCGGCTCAGCTTCTGCTGCACTCGTGCGAAGTCACGCGCCATGGGCCGCAGCGCCTGATTGTAGACCCGCGCCATCACACGAGCCTGGAGCGTGTTTTTGCGCGCACCAGGACCATTGGCTGGGATGCTGCGCGCCAGGAACTGAACAAAGGCGCGATCGTACTGACCAAACTTGGCGCCGGGCTTGAGGCGCCGACCTTGCCCCGTGCCGTTGCGGTAGATCCGCTTGTTCGGATGCACCGCGTTGAAGGCTTTTTGCAGCTGGTTCCACGACAGGACGCGGTTGAGCGCGACCCCGAGCCCGTCTTTGAGACTGCGGCTCTGGTTGCGCTGGATCGCTTTGCTGTGGCGCTCGGCGCGCTTCAAGACGCCCGCCCAGAACTGGTTCGCATCGAACTTTTGCGTTGCGGCGACCCCGGCGAGCGCAGCGCCGATCTCGGCTTGCTTCATGCCCTCGACCGAGCCGCCGAGGCCGTCGCCGGACTGACCGAGCAGCTGCGCGCCGACCTTGCCACCGGCGTGGTTGTGGGTGAGCACCTGGTAGCGGTTCATGACCACGCTGCGGTTTTTGAAGCCGGCCTTGCAGCCGCGCTTGACCACGTGACCGATCAAGCGAAAGCGCCCCTGGTGCGTGCCTCGGCACAACGCCGGGTTGACCGGGCGCTTACCGGCGCGGATCGGCGTGCGCTTCTCCATGTTGTTGGCGTTACGCCAGACCAGCGAGGCACTGTTCTTGCCAGGCATGGCGATCTGGTATTTGTCGTGGCGCAGCTCCTTCATGCCCTTCGCCGTGTGGCAGCGCGCGCCGAAGGTGTAGCCCGTATGCCAGCGCTGCGGCAGGCGCTTGCGGCAAACGTAATAGATTTTGTTGGCCGTGGCGCCGCCAGCGAGCGCTGCAGCAGGGACGGGGGTACCCATCTGATGAGGCGTCCAGTTAATGGCTTGGGCGTAGGCGGGCAGACCCGCCGAGAGGGTTAACATGCAGGCGATGAAACGCATCATGATCAGCTCCTTGTGCACGCCGTGATGGCGCCAGCGACATCATAAACGATGAACCGGTTGAGCCGATTCAATCGTCGCTCAACCCGTCATCGATGAAGCGCCTGACTTGGTCTAGGGCAATTCGGCTCTGCTCGCCGGTGTCGCGGTCCCGGACCGTGACCGTCTGATCGGTCAGGGTGTCGTGGTCGACGGTAAAGCACCAAGGGGTCCCGGCCTCGTCCATCCGAGCATAGCGCTTGCCGATGCTCTGCTTCTCGTCGATCTGGCAGATGTGGTGTCGGCGCAGGTCCATGTAGAGTTTTTGCGCCACCTCGGGCAGCCCGTCTTTACGCGTGAGCGGGAAGATCCCCGCCTTGATCGGCGCCAGGCTGGGCTTAAAACGCATCAGCTCCGGCGACGGTCGGCTCTCGTCGACGTCGTAGGCTTCGATAAGCAAGACGAGGACGCCGCGCGTCAGCCCCGAGGCGGGCTCGATGACGTGGGGGATAAAGCGCTCTCGGGTCTGCGGGTCAAAGTACTCCATCTTGGTGCCGCTGTGGGTCTGGTGCTGACTCAAGTCAAAGTTGCCGCGGTGCGCGATGCCCTCGAGCTCGCCGTAGCCATCAGAGAAGGGGTAGGCGTACTCGATGTCATAGGTACCCAAGCCGTCCTTGGAGTAGTGCGCGAGCTCATCGTCGCCGTGCTTGCGCAAGATCAGGTTCTCTTCGCGCACGCCCAGCGACTTCCACCAGTTGAGGCGCTGCTGGGTCCAGTACTCAAACCAGGTCTCGGCGCTGTCGGGTGAGCAGAAGAACTCCATCTCCATCTGCTCAAATTCTCGGCTGCGGAAGATGAAGTTGCGCGGGGTGACCTCGTTGCGAAACGACTTGCCGACCTGCGCAATGCCGAAGGGCATTTTGACACGGCTGGTGTCGAGCACGTTCTTGTAGTTGAGGAAGATGCCCTGCGCCGTCTCGGGCCGCAGGTAGGCGACGTTGTCTTCGCCGCTGGTGGCCCCCACAAAGGTTTTGAACATCAAATTGAACTCGCGCGGCTCGGTCAGGCTGCCCGGCGCACTTGCGTCTGGACCAACGATCAGCGCGTAGGCGCTGAGCTCAAGGTCGACGAGTGAGACGGTCTCGAACAGGTCGGTGACGGGCCGCCCGCGCAGCGCTTTTTTGAGCTTCTTGGCGATCGCCGCTTCGTTGCCCTCGACGAACGCGTAGCTCGGGTGCTGGTCGGCGCCTTCTTTGGGGCGGTAGACCAAGAGATGATCCGCTCGGTAGCGCCGCTTGCTCTCGCGGCAGTCCACCATGGGATCCGAGAAGCCGCCGATGTGACCGCTGGCCTCCCAGGTCTTGGGGTTTTGGATGATGGAGGAGTCCAAGCCCACGAGGTCGAGCGGCTGCCCGTCGGGGCCGATGGGCGGGCACTCGACCAAGTCACGCCACCAGCGGTTGCGCAGGTTGTTTTTAAGCTGTGCGCCTAAGGGGCCATAGTCCCAGAACCCATTGATGCCGCCATAGATCTCCGACGCCGGGAAGACGAACCCGCGCCGTTTGCACAGGGACACCAGCTTCTCCATCAACTCACTGCCTTGCGGTCGCGCCATGAGGCCTCCAGTTTGCGTGGGTTTGCCTACTCAACTGCGCCCATGAGAACAACTGCCTTATGCGCTGAGGGCTGGTGGCTGATGCGCAAAAGCGTTTAGAGCCTGCGCATGATATCGTTTGCGCTCGAGACCCTGCCGAACCCGCCCCAAGACAACGTGACCGTGCATGTCGGCCGCGGCGTCGCCAAGCGTCTGCGCCAGGGGCACCCTTGGCTCTTTGATGGCGGCATCGAGAAGCAGCGGCGCGAGGGTGAGGCGGGCAGCGTGGCGGTGGTGTTTGACGATCGCCGTAAGATGGTGGGGCTCGGGCTCTACGACCCAGGTCATCCGATCCGCGTGAAGATGCTGTGCCGCGGCGGCGGCGTCCCGATCGACGCCGCCTTTTTCGCCAGCCGGGTTGAGGCGGCTGCGGCGCTGCGTGCAGCGCTTCCGGCTGCTGGAACCAACGGCTACCGGCTCCTATACGGTGAGAGCGACTGCTTGCCGGGCTTGGTGGTGGACCGCTATGACGACGCGTTGGTGATCAAGCTCTACAGCGCCATCTGGTGGTCCCGCCTGGCGCAGGTGCTGCCGGCTCTGACGCGGTTGCCCGGCGTTCGCCACGTCGTGCTGCGGTTGAGCCGGGCGCTTAAGGCGCAAGGTGAGGCCTTTGGCTTGCGCGACGGGCAGGTGCTGACCGACGAGCCTCTGCCAGTTCCTATGACGTTTCAAGAGAATGGGCTGACCTTTGAGGTGGACGTGCAGCGCGGTCAAAAGACGGGGTTTTTCCTGGATCAACGCGAGAACCGCCAGCGGGTCGAGGCGCTGAGCGCGAACCGAAAGGTCTTGAACGTCTTCTCGTACACCGGCGGGTTCTCGCTCTATGCGGCGCGTGGTCGTGCACGCGCAGTGACCAGCCTCGACGCCAGCCGCCCGGCGCTCGAAGCAGCCGAGCGTAACTTCGCCCTCAATCCAGCGATCAGCTGCCCGCATGAGCTCATCTGCGGCGACGCATTCGCCGAGCTCAAGGCGCTCGCCGCTGCGGGCGCATCGTATGACGTGGTCGTGATCGACCCGCCCTCGTTTGCGCGCAAAAAGTCAGAGATCGCGTCGGCGCGTCAGGCTTACGGCCGGTTGACTAAGCTCGGGCTCGCCGTGCTCGCTAAAGGCGGCACGCTGGTGCTGGCTTCGTGCTCAAGCCGGATCACGATGGACGACTTCGTGGCGCTCAACATCGAGGCCGCGCGCAAGGCGGGTTACCGGCTTGAGCTCCTCGAGCGGCACGGACACGCGCTGGATCACCCGGTCACCTTTCCCGAAGGTGCCTATCTTAAGTGTTTGATCACGGCGGTGGGGTGAGCCTCGCCGTACGTCGCTTGTTTTGAATACCGCGCCCCGAGGCGGCGTACTTTGAAGAGCTCACCATGAGCGTTGGAGAGGTGCGTTGATGCGATGGATGATGATCGGTGCCGTACTTGGCTTGGCGCTGCCTGCGACGGCGCAGCCTCAGCTGAATTCAAAGCAGCGCAAGACGGACGCCTTTAGCGAGCTCAACGCCAAACGAAAGACGCAACAAGGGTCTGACGCGGGCTTGGCGCTGCGTTTCTTTGATGCGCTCACCGGTGATCCGTTGGTCGGCGCTAAGGTCTCGGCGGGCGGCGAATCCACCCGAACCAACGGTGAGGGGCGGGCACTCCTGAAGTGGCCGTCCGATCTCAACAATCGAGAGGACGACCGTACGGTTCGGGTTAGCAAGCGCGGTTATGTGACCAGCGATGTTGAGGTGCACTTTATGGCGGGAACGATTTTAAACAATCGCTTCTCCATCTCGCCGGCTTTGTCCCCGAAGCAAGTTCGCATCGTCCTTGATTGGGGAGCCGCACCTGCCGATTTGGATGCGCATTTACTCAAGTACAAGCGCGGCAAAAAGCGGTATCATATCAGCTACCGGTACAAGACCTCATGGCGCCGCAAAGCTCAACTCGACCGCGACGATCGAGACGGCTTTGGTCCCGAGACCATCACCCTTCGAAAGGTCGACCCTGAGGCGGAGTATACCTATGTGGTCGACGATTACACGCACCACCATCGCCCCGGCGTAGCCAACTTCTTGAAGTCGGGTGCGCGCGTCCTCGTGTACATGGACGGAGTACTCAAAGCCCAGGTTCTTCCACCGTCTGGAACGGGGAACCTGTGGTCCGTCTTCGTCCTGCGTCAGGGAAAACTCAAGCTCGTCAACAAGGTGAGCCGGCTCCGTTAAGTTCCGTTCCGAACTCAGCGCACGAAAATGTACCCGAAGGTGCGCGTCGAGCGATCACCGTTGTCGGCGCTGCAGCGGGCTTCATTACCGACCCGGTTGCCGCTGTTTTGACCACAAGCGCTGCCGCCGCCACCAAAACCGATGCGTGAGTCGGGGCTGTTGCAGTCGTTCTCTTGGTTGGCGATGATGCCGATCCGCACGTGCGCGTAATCGTGGTAGTTGTTAAAGCCGATGCGGTTGCAGTTACGCTGCAGTGAGCCGCGTGAGAGCAGGCTCTTCCAGGTGTTTCGGTTGGTGCCGCCGATGCCGCGAAAGCGCCCGTCAGCGAGCTGAGCGTGCAGCGAGCTCGCGTTGTGGTTGACGCGGATGTAGCGGGTCGTGTTGCCCTCCTTCATCCCGAGCCGCAGCTGCGTAAAGCCCAGCCGGTGGTAGGCTGCGCTCTTGTGCTGGTTGGTGTCGAAGCCGACGTTGTTGACGCCATACACGCTGGAGTTGGACCAAAGGCTTGCGCCGTACGCGAAGACCCCGGAGTTGCCGTCGGCCTTGATGACCAAAGTCCAGCCGCCGCCGTCGCTCGTCATGTCGCAGTAGACGCGGAACGCGTCGTTGGTGTTGCCGCCCTCTGGGTCGATCCAGTAGGCGCCGTTACCGCGGCTCAGGTTGTTGTCTCGGATCGACTTGCAGCTGCGCCCAGCGCGAGCCTGCGTGGCGCCGTCGAAGTTAAAGGTGCAGTCGTTGCGGCAGGTGTTGGCGTTGTTGTTGTCGCCGTCATCGCAAGCCTCCACGCCCGCTTGCACGACGCCGTCGCCGCAGCGCGCCGCCTCGCAGTTGTTGCGGCAGGCGTCGGTGTCGACGTTGTTGCCGTCGTCGCAGGCCTCTCCTGGGCCTTCGACGTTGTCGCCGCAGCGGTGACCGACGGTCACCGGAGCCGAGGTCACAGGCTCGCCGGCGCCTTGATAATCACTGGCTGTCGCCCGGCAGCGAAGCTCGCTGCCCGGCGCTTGGGTGACGTTGAGCTGCTGGGTGGCGGCGACGACCTGCTCGCCGAGCAGCCACTCAAAGCCCAAGCTGATCGGGTCGTCTTCGGCGTCGGTTTGCTCGCCCAAGACGCAGCGGATCGACGTGCCGATGGCGACGTTTTCGCCGGGTTCAATCACCGCTGAGGCGATGCTCGGCCTGCGGTTGGTGCGGCAGGTGTCTCGGCAGTCGTCGCGGTCGACGTCGTTGCCGTCATCGCATTCATCCACCCCCGCTTGGACGACCCCGTCGCCGCAGCGCGCCGGCACGCAGCTCGCTCGGCACGCGTCCGTGTCGACGTTGTTGCCGTCATCGCAGGTTTCCACGTTCTCGCGCACCACCCCGTCGCCGCAGACCGCCACGGCGCAGCGGTTCAGGCAGGCGTCCGTGTCGACGTTGTTGCCGTCGTCGCAGGCTTCGACGCCAAGCTGGACAATCCCGTCACCGCAAGCGGCTGAGACGCAGTTGGTTCGGCACGCGTCTTGGTCGTTGTCGTTGGCGTCATCGCAAGCCTCGACGCCGGCGTGCACCACCCCGTCTCCACAGCGAGCGACGACGCAGGCGTTGCGGCAGGCGTCGGTCTCGACGCGGTTGCCGTCATCGCAAGCCTCGACCCCTTGCTGGACGACGCCGTCGCCGCAGCGCGCTGGCTCGCAGTTGGTCCGGCAGCCGTCTGTGTCGACGTCGTTGCCGTCGTCGCAGGTCTCTTCGTTCTCTTGCAGCACGCCGTCGCCGCAGCGCGCCGCAACGCAGCTGTTTCGGCACGCGTCGGTCTCGACCTCGTTGCCGTCGTCGCAAGCCTCCACACCGGCTTGGACGAAGCCGTCGCCGCATCGAGCCGAGAGGCAGCTGGTCAAGCAGGTGTCGGTGTCGGCGCCGTTACCGTCATCGCATTGCTCAAAGCCGGCCTCGCCCTCGGCGAGGTCTTGGCGCCGGATGCCGTCGCCGCAGCGCGCCGCCACGCAGTTGTCCAAGCAGGCGTCGGAGTCGACCCGGTTGCCGTCATCACAGGCTTCGACCCCGGCTTGGATGTGACCGTCACCGCAGGACGCAGCGGTGCAGTCGGACAGGCAGGCGTCCGTCTGTTCTGCGTTGCCGTCGTCGCAGGCCTCGACGCCGGCGCGGGTGACGCCGTCGCCGCAGCGGGCGCGCTCGCAGTTGTTCAAGCACGCGTCGGTGTCGTCTTGGTTGCCGTCATCACAGGCCTCGATCCCCTGCGCCACCACACCGTCGCCGCAGCGCTGGACGGTGCAGTTGGTCAGGCAGCCGTCGCCGTCATCGGCGTTGCCGTCGTCGCAGTCCTCGCGCCCCTCCCAGACCTGGCCGTCGCCGCAGCGGGCGACCTCGCAGGTGTTCAAGCAGGCGTCGGTTTGGACCTCGTTGGCGTCGTCGCAAGCCTCCACCCCGGCGTAGATGATGCCGTCGCCGCAGCGCGCCCGTTGGCAGCCGTTGGTGCAGCCGTCGGTGTTGCGGTCGTTGCCATCGTCGCAAGCCTCGCCCTCATCGATACGCCCGTTGCCGCAGGTCTCTAAGCCGCAGGTGGGCGAGCAGCCGTCTCCTGCGTCTGCGTTGCCGTCATCACACTCCTCGAAGCCGTCCTCTTCGGGCGAGAGGTCCTGTCGACGGATCGAGTCGCCACAGCGCGCCGGCTGACAGATGCCCGTGCAGGCGTCAAAGACGTTGGTGTTGCCGTCGTCGCAAGCCTCAAACCCGGGCTCGCCAGGTTCGAGGTCCTCGCGTAAGAGCCCGTCTCCGCAGCGCGCCGGCGCGCAGGTGGTCAGGCAGGCGTCGGTGTCGACGTCGTTGCCATCATCGCAGAGCTCCCCCGCTTGAACGACGCCGTCTCCGCAGGTCGACGGGACGCAGTTGTTGCAGTCGTCGGTCGGGTCTTCGTTGCCGTCGTCGCAGCCTTCGCCCGCGTTGACGATGCCGTCGCCGCAGCGCGCCTCGACGCAGGCGCTGGTGCAGTCGTCTGAGTCGTCCTCGTTGCCGTCATCACAGGCTTCGTAGCCGGGCTCTCCCGGCATCAAGTCGGTGCGCACGACGCCGTCACCGCAGACCGCTACCTGGCAGTCGACGCGGCAGCCGTCGTCATCTTGCGTGTTGCCGTCATCACAGGCTTCAAAGCCGATCTCGCCGACCCCGAGGTCGAGCCGCAGCAAGCCGTCGCCGCAGACCGCTAGGGCGCAGCCTTCGACGCAGGCGTCCTCGTCGCTGGTGTTGCCGTCGTCGCACGCCTCAAAGCCCTCTTCACCGGGCTCGAGGTCGGTGCGCGGGATGGCGTCACCGCACACGGCGATCTTGCACCCGTCGGTGCAGCCATCGGCTGGGTTTTGGTTGCCGTCGTCGCATTGCTCATCGACCTCGATGAGCTCGTTGCCGCACGCAGCGCGCGTCTCACGGACGACGACCTGCTCGCCGCAGGACATGCTCAGGATCAAGCTGAGCGCAAAGATGGACCGAGACCCATGCGTTGATTGAGGCATCACACCCTCCGCAGCGAAGGGCACCAAATTGGCCTACTGCGGCGAAGACTTCAATACGGCCGCCGGGTGGTGCGTAGGTTAGGCGGCGGCGAGCCGGGCGCTACGTCCTAGAGCTTGAAACTCTGCCCAGGCTTGCCGGAAGGCTTGCTCGGCTTCTGCCATGGCGGCTTGCAGCTGCTCGTCTTTGGTGCGCGCCGCTTTGCGCGCACGGCTCGACCAAGCGGCCAGCCGCTCTTCGGCTTCGTTGAGGCGACCTTCGAGGCGCTCTCGCCAAGACGCCTGAGCCGGCGCGTCCATGGTCTCAAGGTGCGCAAAATACTGCTCGGCGACGCGCTGGATGCGCTTCTTCATGCGCTGCTGTTCGGTGGTGCGCTTGAGCCCTGAGCACATCTTGAGCTTCTCACCCGTCCAGATCGCCCATTTGCCTGGGTCAAAGTGGTACCACTTGAGCCCGTTGCGGTAGTCCGCTGCAAAGGTGTGGTGGTAGTTGTGGTAGCCTTCGCCGAAGGTGAACAGCGCGCTGATCCACGAGTCTCGGCTGGTGTCTTTGCTGGACCACGGCTGAGTGCCGATGATGTGGCAGACGCTGTTGATGCAGAACGTGCCTTGGTGGACCAACACCACGCGCAGCAAGCCGGCGATCAGGATCATGCCCCAGACGCGATCGATCAGCAGGCCGATCGCCGCCGGTACGGCGATGTTCATCACCATCCAGATGGCGTGGTAGTAGCGGTGTTGCCACATGATCATGCGGTCATTGGTCAGATCGGGGACGCTCGAGAAGTCCTCAACCTGCTCGTCGTGGTGGAGGATCCACTTGATGTGCGACCACCAGAACCCGCGCTTGGCGTTGTAGGGGTCGTTGTCGGTGTCGACCTCTTGGTGATGGCGTCGGTGCGAGGTCGCCCACGTGATCGCAGAGTTTTGGATGGCGGCGGCGCCGCCGATGAGGAAAAGGAATTTCCAGAAGCCGTTTGCTTGATAGCTGCGGTGCGCCACCAGGCGGTGATAGCCGACCGTGATGCCCATGCCCGCAAAGCCCCACAGCACAAAGGCGGTGACCCAGAGCGCCCAATGGCTGCCCGACTCCATAAGGTACCAGGGCACCAGCACGGCGGCGAGAAAGGGGCTTCCGCAGAGGAAGAGGGTGTTGACCCAGATCAAGGGTCCGTCGTCATACTCTTTGTGTGCGTCCGTCAGGTTCTGTGTCGCCATGGCGTTCGGTCTCCCAGGAGATGCTGGCGCTTGAAGCCACAGGCGAGCGCGCACGGGAAGGCGCGAGCGCGCAATGTTTACGCTTCTTTACATTTCGGCCGGTGGGCGGGCTAGCCGTGAAAGGCAGCGAGGCGTGTCGCCGCGCCGTCGCTTAGGTCAAAGACGACGAGGTCGGCGGTGCCCATGCCGATGCGCTCGGAGCCCAGCTCCGAGGCGAGCGCGCTCAAGCCTGGGTTGTGCGCGATCACGAGGACCCGTTGGTGATCACGGGCGTGGTGCTGCCCGCGCGCCAGCAGTTCGTCGGCGCTGGCGAGATAGAGCGCATCCTCGATCACGCTGGGCGCGTCGAGCCCCAGCGCCGCCAGGGTCTCTTGGGTCCGGCGCGCCGAGGAGCATAGGATGAGCTCGGGCGTGAGCCCTTGCGCCTTGATCCAGGCGCCGGCGCGTGCCGACTCGGCGCGGCCCCGGTCGGTGAGCGGTCGCTCCTTGTCCGTTGCGCCGAGTGTGTAGCTTGCCTCGCCGTGGCGCATGAGCAGCAGCTGCATGGGGCTTCCTTACTCCGGGGTTTGGGTCTGACGCCGGTTCGGACTTTAAGCTAAGAGCGCCGTGCCCGAATTGCTAGGGTTTGGCGGCTTCGATGTTCTTACCTTACGGCGATGAACCCAACCCCGAGCGCTTCGTCCCTTGGATGACCTGGCTCCTGATCGCTGTGAACTGCGCCGTGTACTTCCTGATCACCGTACCCGCCGCGCAGGCGCCCCTGGTGTGGACCGCAACGGGCGGTGACGCCTATCTTGAGTACAGCATGCTCAAGGGGCTCTCGAGCCAGCAGTCAGCCTACGATCTGATGGTCTACAACCACGGATTTCGGATGGCCGAGTTCCGCCTCGATGCCATCGCGTCGAGCTTGTTTCTGCACGGCGGGCTGATGCACCTCGTGGGGAATATGCTCTTCTTGTACATCTACGCAGACAACATCGAGCATTACTTTGGTCACATGAAGTTTCTGGCGGTGTACCTGTTCGGCGGCGCCGCGTCGTGCGTGATTTATGGGCTGTGGGCGGCGGACCCGTCGGTTCCTTTGATCGGCGCGTCGGGCGCTATCAGCGCTGTTTTGGGGCTGTATTGGATCTTGTTTCCCGAGCACCGCATTAAGTTCTTCGTGGTCTTGTTTCCATTTTACGTCGGGCGCCTTCAGATCAGCGCACGCTGGGTTTTGTTGTTCTACGTGGTCGCTGAGAACCTCTTGCCAAAGCTCGCAGGCGTCGGGTCGGGGGTTGCTTACGGCGCGCACCTTGGCGGCTTCGCAGCGGGCGTGTGTTGCGCCTTCTTGCTCTCCAAGCTTGAGCGCGACCCGGTCGTGATGAGGCGCTGAGTTGAGCGGAGGCGGGTCGGTGTGCAGCGGAGGTATTGACGCCTCGCCCAGCGGGTGGTCGCTTGAGGGCGTTGAGGAGCGATGATGGACGGTTTTATCTACCAGTATACCGTGGGCGGAGCGGTCTTTGCCCTCGGTTTGGTGTTGGCGATGAGGCAGGGGTATCTCGGGCTCTCGGGCCGGCCGCTGCGCAACCTGCTGCTCTGTCTCGGCGGTCTGCTCTTTTTCGTCGGCGTCCAAGGGTACCTGCAGTACGGCTCGATGACCGAAGCCGACGCAGTCCCTTATCGCGGCGGTTGGGAGCGCCAGAAGGTCCTGGGTACCTCCCTCGATTACGCCATCATGGTGATCTATTTTCTGGCGATGCTCGTCATCGGGACATGGTTTGGGCGACACAACAAATCGACCAAGGATTTCTTCTTTGGGGGGCAACGCTTCTCGTGGTGGCTGATCGCCTTTAGCTTGGTTGCGACCACCATCGGCTCGTACAGCTTCGTCAAATACTCGAAGGTGGCGTTTACCTACGGGCTCGGGTCTTCGCAGACCTACCTCAACGACTGGCTCTGGGTGCCGCTGCTGCTCTTTGGTTGGCTGCCTCTTTTGTACTTCTCGAAGGTGGTCAGCATCCCGGAGTTCTTTGATCGGCGGTTCGGACCGACGGCGCGCAAGGTCAGCACGTGGCTGCTCCTCGTGTACCTTATTGGCTACGTGGGCATCAATCTGTTCACCATGGGGCAAGCGCTCAACATTCTGTTGGGCTGGCCGGTCTTTTACGCGGCGGTTTTGGTTGCGAGCATCTCGGCTGTTTATGTGACCTTTGGCGGGCAGACCTCGGTCATCATGACCGACCTGTTTCAAGGCGCCATGTTGCTGGCGACGGGGCTGATCTTGCTGATCCTCGGGATCGATCACCTCGGGGGCTTTGATCAGTTTTGGCAGCACCTTCCGCGTGAGCATCGGCTCGCGTTTCCGGTGTACAACGAGGACCCCTCGTTTCCTGCCGTCGGTGTGTTTTGGCAGGACGCCATGGCGAACTCAGCCATGTTCTACTTTCTAAACCAGGGCATGGTCATGCGCTTGCTCTCGGCACGCTCGGTCGAGGACAGCCGCAAAGCCGTGGTCACCATGATGTTGGTGCTCATGCCGATCGCCGCGGTGGTGGTGGCGAGCGGGGGGTGGGTCGCGAAGGCGCTGGTTCACGCCGGGTACCTGCCCGGTGACATCGCCCCCAAAGAGGCCTTCTTCATCGCCGGCGAGTTTCTTACCCAACCGGGCGTCTTTGGTCTGGTCATGGCGGCTTTGACGGCGGCGCTGATGTCCACCGTCGATACGCTGATTACGGCGATCGCAGCGATCGTGGTCAACGACATCTATAAGCCGAGTCATCCGCAAGCTGATGACCGCAAGCTGCTGAGCGTGGCGCGCTGGTCGAGCGTCTCGATCACGGTGCTCGGTGTCGCCTTGGTGCCGGTGTTTGCGAGCTTTGGCTCGATCTACGCCGCACACGGCGCGTTCACCGCAGCGGTGACGCCACCGCTGGTGATCGCGCTGCTGCTCGGCATCTTCTGGAAGCGCTTTACGCCGACCGCAGCCGTTTGGACGATGGTCGGCGGTGGTTTGGCGATCTTTGCGACCATCCTCTTTCCGGAGCTGATCACGCCCTTTGCGCACGGCGTCCCGATGAAGGATGCAGGCGACGGCCTGTTCGACGGTAAGAACCAGTACAAGTTCATGCGCGGCTTCTTTGGGTTGGTGGTCTGCCTTGGGATCGGTGTGACCGTGACGCTGCTCACCAAGGCGCGCCCGCTCGAGGAGCTCAAGGGCTTGGTGTTTGGCACCGTCTCCGACGCGCTCGCTCACTTCAAGGGCGCGCCCGGCGTTGAGCGGCACACGCCTTGGGCGCAAGCGAGCGTGCGTGAGGCGGCGTTGGGGAGCGATGCGATGGGGCGGGCGAGCCTGCGCGTCTCGCGTGCGCTCGCCGACGCGCTCGGCGGCCTCGAGCCCGGCGACATCCTCTACGTGAGCGACCGGCGCGCCTGGCTCGGTGGTCTGCGCAGCGGACACGGCAGCGTCGCCGAGATTACCGACGAGGACGGTTGCCACCTCGAGGCGCCCGCTGAACTTTGTGCTTTAGTTGCCTCGAAGTCAGTGCGAGTACGCGCACTGTATTGAGCTAAAGGGTCGTCATGAAGTGGTTTAAGCGTGTGGCGATCATCGCCGTGAGCCTGATCGTGGCGGTCGCTGCGATCGGCTTACTGCGTGCGCCGGTCTGGTCTGTCGAGGTCGCCGAGGTGATCGAGGCGCCGACGCAGACGATCCATGAGGAGTTGGTCGATTTCCGCCGCTGGGGAACTTGGTCCGGCTGGGACACCACCATGGACCCTGACGCAGAGCATGCCTACAGCGGCGCAACGCGCGGCGCAGGGTCCGTGTGGGCTTGGAAAGGCCCGAAGATGGGGCGCGGTCGGCTGGTGATGACCCGCGAGGACGCGGGCGAAGGGATCTGGCTTGATGAAGCGATCGAGAGCGACGAGCTCAACGCCAAAGGCTCGATCACCTATGAGCGGATCGGCGACACCTCGACGCGGGTGACCTGGCGCGACGAGGGGCGGCTGCCGTTCGTTCTCGGTGGGTTGATGGCGTCGTCGGTCGAGTCCGGCCTGCGCGAGCATTTTGGCGCCGCCCTGGCGCGGCTGAAAACGCACGTCGAGTCGCAGCATGAGCGGTTTAAGCGGGTCCCGAAGACCGAGGTCCACGGCAGCGTCCATGCGCTGATCAAGGACCGCGACTGGGGCGCCAAGCTGGACCTGGCTGAGCTCTCCACGGTGCGTACTGTCGGGGTGGGGGTGCTCAAAGACTTGTCGGGGCTCGTGACCTTTGTGGGTGGTGGTGCCTGGATGGCCGAGGTCAGCGCTGGGCGCGTCGCCGACCTCTTCACGGCTGAGCCTACGGGTGAGGCGACGATGATGGCGGTGGCGCAGGTCGATCGATGGCGCGCCTCGGCGATCAGCAAAGAGGTCTCGTTTCGTGACATCGGCAAGCAGATCGCAGCGCGCATCAGTCAAGTGGGGCTGCCCACGGATCGCCCGATCCCGTTTCGGCTACGCGGCGACATCGTCAACGCGGTCTGGCACGTGGTCGATGGACAGCAAGCGAGTGAGCGCCTGACGCAGCGCGCCGACCTCGCCGCCACCTCGCCCGTACAGACCCGGTCACGGATCAAAGCCGATGTGGTCGGGTTTTATGCGCCCAATCAGAACGGAATCATCACGGACTACGGCGCCTCGGTGGTGGCGCATATCGTGGTGCCGATCGAGCGTGTCTCGGGGCATTTAGACGACGGCATGATTCAGCCGATGTCGGTCTTGCTCCTGCCGGATATCAGCGAGTAGTCGCTTGGTCGCGCCGTGATGGAGTTGCAGCCGATCAGCCGCCCCCCAGCGCACCGGAGCGTCCGGCGTGCTCGGCTTGAGCTCGGCGCGCTCAGCGAGCTCGAGCTGAGGGCAAAGAGCTTCTGGGCCGGTTCGGGCGGGTTGGTGATCACCGTCATCATGGGCGCCTTGATCGTCGCCTTGCTCGTGGGCTGGGTTTTGCTCTGGATTCCGCGCGGGGGTGGCCTGAGTATCGTTATGCTGACGCTCGGAAGCGCCGCCTTCGCTGCCGTGTTGTCAGCGCTCATCTTGTTGCTGAATCGGCTGCGCGCGCAGGCTCGCTTGCGGCAGGCGGAGGCTGCCTTTTTGACCGGCATGAGCCATAACCTAAGGACGCCCATCTCGGCGATCCGAGTGGCGGCTCAGGCGATCCAAAACGAGGGGCTTGAGTCGGCGCAGCGCGCCAAGCTCGCCTCGGCCATCGTCTCGGAGACGCGCCGGCTTGGGCTGCGGGTCGCCAACGTCCTCGAAGCCGGCCGGCTCGAGGTCGAGCCGCTGCGCTTTGCGCCGGAGGCGGTGGATTTGGTGGCGCTGGTCGAGCGGTCTCTGTCGGGCGTTGAGGAGCTGATCAAGGGGCGCGACGGGAGCCTGTCGTTTGAGCACCCCCAGGCGGTTTGGGTTCATGGCGACGCCAGCGCGCTCGCCTTGGTTATCGACAACTTGATCGATAACGCAGTGACCTACTCCGATGCCTCGCCGCATCTCGAGGTGGCGCTGCGGGCGCAAGGCGGTATGGCGTGGCTTGGGCTGCGCGACCGCGGCGTCGGGTTCGACCCGTCGACCGAGGACCTGTTGTTTCGTCGGTTTTCTCGCGCTGATACCGGGCGCTCGGGGACAGGCCTTGGGTTGGCGCTCGCGCGCGCCATCGCGCGCGGTCACGGTGGTCAGGTTCACCTCTCGAGCGAGGGCACGGGGCGAGGTGCCGTCGCCGAGCTCTGGCTCCCGCTTGAGCGACAGGAGGCTTAGCGTGGCGCGCCTGCTGCTCGTCGAGGATGACCCGACGCTGACCTTGAGCCTCGAGGTCAGCCTGACGGCGCTCGGTCATGAGGTCCGTAGTGTACGCTTGCTCAAAGAGGCGCAGGCCGTGGTCTGTGAACAAGCTTTTGACCTGATCCTGCTCGACCTCGGCCTACCGGACGGTGATGGACTCGAGCTGTGCCGCCTGTTGCGAGAGCGCGGCTCCGTGGTGCCGATCCTGATGCTCACGGCGCGCGGCACCATCGAGGCGCGCGTCGAGGGCCTCAGCGTCGGCGCCGATGACTACGTGCCCAAACCCTTTGAGTTGCCGGAGCTGATCGCCCGCATCGACGCGCTGCTCAGGCGGCGAGCGTGGCATGGACCGGGTGAGCGGGTCAGCCTTGGCGGCTTGGAGCTCGACCTGCGCGCTCGGCAGGCCTGGCGTCACGGCGAGCCCGTTCATCTGACGGACATGGAGTACCGTGTGCTCGATTACATGCTCGACCGGCGCGGTGATCTGGTGACGCGCGCAGAGCTGCTCGAGCGCGTCTGGGGGCTCTCGCCGCAGAGCCAGACGCGCACGGTCGATGTCTTGATGAGCAAGCTGCGGCGCCACATGGAGTCCGAGCGAGGGGCCAAGGTCTTGGTGACTGTGCGCGGCGAGGGCTATCGGTTGTTGGTGCAGGGCGCACAGCCACGATGACGCCGGCGGTCTTCCTTGCGCTTTTGACGGTCGCTTGCTTCGTCGGCTCAACGATCTCTGGCTTGATCGGCATGGCTGGCGGTATCTTCTTGCTTACCGTTTTGGTGCTCATGGGCCTCCCGCTCGAGGTGGCGATTCCGCTGCACGCGGCGATTCAGCTCAGCTCCAACACGACCCGTCTGATCGCTTACCGAGAGCACATCCGATGGCCGGCGCTTAAGGTCTTCGTGCTCATCGCCCTGCCGCTGCCCATCGTGGGGCTGCAGCTGGTCCACGTGTTGAACGAGGACGTGACCAAGGCGATCATTGGGGTCGTGGTCCTGTTCGCTGCCTGGGCGCCAAAGGGGGGCTTAGCGCAGCTGCCTGAGCGCGCCGCCTTTGGCATCGCCGGGGCGCTCTCGGGGACCCTCGGCGTGGTGATCGGCGCAACCGGGCCGATTATCGCTCCGTTTTTGCTGCGTGAGGGCTGGGAGAACGAGGAGATTATCGCCACCAAAGCGACCGGTCAGGCGTTTATCCATGCGCAGAAGATCGTTGCGTTTGGGGTAGCAGGCTATGTCCTCGACGACATGGTCTGGCAGCTGCCGCCGCTGATCGCTGCGGTGATCGTGGGGACGTACACGGGCAAGTGGCTTTTGCAGTATTTGAGCAAGGATCGCTTCCGCTTGGTCTACCGCGTGGTGTTGAGCGCCGTCGCGATCCGGCTGATGATGACCTTGGTCTGAGCATCGGGCAGTTGCCCGAGACGTGACACCCGAGCGTCAATGGCGTACGATAACGTAATCTGGTGAGGTGTAGCGATGCGCATCGTAATGGTCAGTGTGTTGATGTTGGGAGCGTTGTCGGTCCGCGCAGACGAAGCGCGCGACAAACGGGCTGCGTCACAGCCGGGCGCTGTGCAGATCCTCCCCGCTGATCGTGGGCTGAGCACGGGGTTGACCGTGCCGCGTGCGCGCGTCCCCGCTGAGTGGCTCAAGCGGCTCAAGACGGTGCGCGGAGCCGAAGGTCGGGTGCTCGTCCCCGCAGCGGTTCCCGTCCAGGCTCAGCTCGTGGTGGGGCCTACATGGTACAGCCTGAGCTGGCGTGAGGGGCCGCGTCATGTGGTGTTGTTGGTCCGCTATGCCGGGCACACGATCCCAGGGTTTGATGAGCCCGAGCTCGACCCCGAGCAGATGGTGGTGTCGCGCACGCACGGCGTCGCAGGGATCGCAGCGACCTTCGAGGGCGCGGGCGTCAACTTTGACGTCGAGTGTGCCGAGCCGGCTAAGGATCCTGCCTGCTCGAGCGACAGCCACCTGCGGGAGCGGGTGATGAACCTGGCGGTAGTCCCATGAGGTGGGCGCTGGCGCTCATATGCCTTCCTCTGCTCGGGTTTCAGTATAACCCGCCGGGTCGTCTGCAAGCGGGCAATGAGGGGCGCGTTGATGCGCGCGATTACGCGCCGGGGATGCGCTTTCCGCTCGAGCGAGCGCCTGCTTATGCCAACTCCCAAGTGTACATGCCCGGAGGGAGTCGAGGTGGCGGTGGGGGTCAGTGCGACGCGCGCAACTACAGCTATCCTTGGTCGGATAATTTCTGCGAGCCGCGGCGCTGGGAGATGCCGCTGTGCCCTGGGGGTACAGGGCACCAAGGTCAGGACATCCGCCCGGCCACCTGCGCCGACAAGGTCCACTGGGCGGTAGCTGCTGAGGCAGGGCAGATCGTGCACATCGGCAGCTACTCCGTCTTTCTCGTCGCCGACTCAGGGCGGCGACATCGCTACCTCCACATGGCGCCCGAAACGGTCCCTGTCCGCGTGGGGCAGCGGGTCGAGCGTGGTCAGCGCCTCGGTCAGGTCTCGAACGCCTACTTTGACTCTGAAGGGAACCGCGTTGGGACGACCATTCACCTCCATTATGATCTCAACATGCTCGTTGCGACGATCGGTCGACCGGTGTTCGTCCCGACCTATATGGCGCTCATCAACAGCTACCGACCGCTGGTGGGTGAGCAGGAGCGGCGTTGCCCCGAGCTCCCGGCGCAAGGCGGCGTGGTCGAAGAGACGAGCCCCTGCTTTGAGCGCTGGGGCAACGAGCGGTACTGGCGCTTTGTTGAAGGCAGCGGTCATGACGGAAGTTACCTTTGGACCAACTCCTTCGTGAACGAGACGCCGAGCAACTGGGCGCGCTGGAACCTGCGTTTTGCCCAGGCTGGCTCCTACGCCATCGAGGTTTACGTGAACCCACCGCACAACGTCGCGCAGCGCGTGCGCTACCTTATCCGCGCTCAAGGTCGTGAAGAGCGCGTGGTGGTGCGACAGACGGGCGCGCGCGGCTGGCTGCGCGTGGCGGTGCGTGACTTCGCCGCTGGCGGGGATCAGAAGGTGGAGGTTTTCGATAACGGCGATGAGCAGGGGCGAGACCTCCACATCACCGTCGATGCGCTGCGGGTGGTCCGGATGGATACGCCCCCGCCGCCGCGCCCTGACGCCGGCTCGCCACGTGATACGGGCGCGCCGCCTGTCGATACGGGTCCGCCAGCACCTGCGCCCGACAGCGGCGTCGCGCCTGTCGATGCGGGGCCTGCCGAGCCGGACGCAGCGCCCGCTGCGGATGTGCAACAGCCCTTGGACAGTGGGCGAGGCGACGTCGAGCCGCTCGATCCCGACTGGGGCACCCCCGAGGGCGCGAGCTGTGGTTGCGCGGGTGGGCTCGACCTGTCGTGGCTTGCCTTGGTCAGCTTGTTCGGTTTGCGTCGGCGTCGTCGCTAGCGATTCCCAAGCCAGCCCTTGGTCCTTGGCGTAGAACCTGCGATGTTCGGTCATCGGAGGGAGCAGGGATGCGGGGACTTGGGATCCTTCTACACCTGGTCGTATCGAGCGTTGCGGTAGCCGGCGGATACGACACGCCCATGCTGTACGCAGGCGAGCACATGGGGCTTGGCGGCGCGGCGGTGGCAGGCGTCGATGACCCTTCCGCGCTCTTTCATAACCCGGCTGGGCTGGCTCAGGTTCGGCGCGGCAAAGCCCTCTTTCACATCACCTATCTAAGCGGTGACGTCACCGGCTCGCCGGGTTCTACCCCTGAAGCGACCTCGATCACGTCGGAGCCGACCCAGGCGCCGTTTCCCTTGATAGGGGTCGCCTACAGGGTCCGCCCAAAGCTCGTGGTCGGTCTCGGAGCCTTCCCGATCGCCTCGGCGGGCGCGTCGTATGTGTACGAGACGCCGTTGAACACCGTGACGGACTCGACGACGCTGATTTTTGCCGAGGCTGGTCCCGCTCTGGCGCTGGATCTCGGGCGCATTCGCTTGGGCGCAGGGTATCGATTGACCTATCTGATGTTGGACCGGTTTTCGGGGGGTGAGGGCGTGGACCCGACCATCGACTTTACGCTCGAGGGGACGCACGCATCAGGTCTACGATTCGGGCTTCAGGGTGAGCTGATCGATCAGCCTGGGCTGCGGCTCCAAGCGGGTGTCAGTTATCGGCACCAGGTCGTGATGTATCCCAAAGATGAGCAGGCGCGTGCCATTGGTTTTCCGATCAACGACGTCACCTCGCGCTTTATCCTGCCCTCTCGCCTGAGCGCTGGTTTACGCGCCGAGTGGGGGCATTGGGCGGCTGCGCTCGACCTTGAGTACGGGTTCAATAGCCTCAACTATAAGTCGACCTTGAGCGGTGTCGCCGAGGTTGCGCCGGGGGTGACGCAAGAGGTTGCGCTCGATAATCTATTTGGCTGGCGCGACGCCCTTACCTACCGTTTGGGCTTGGAGCGCAGCCTCACCTCTGGCGTTAAACTGCGCGCCGGTGGTGCCTACGACGAGACCACGTCGAGCAAGACCTACCCGACCGCTTTTGGGACGCCGCCAGCTCCGACGATGCTCGCAGGCGTTGGTGTGGGTTACCGCCTAGGACCGTGGACGCTCGATGCCTCCGTTGCGCATCGGCGCGGCGAGACTGAGGTCACGGCTCAAGACCTTGCGCAGGCTGAGGAGCCCTGTGTTTTTTGCAGTAACGCAGGGGACTATGCGATCTCGCTAACGGGCGCGTACATGGCGCTTGGATATGAATTTTAGCCGGGCGTTGCGCGGCGACAGGAGGAGCTGATGATGAAGGCATGGCGCTTGGGTGCGCTCACACTGCTTGGGGTGACGTTGGCGTGCGCTGCGCCTCAAGATGGAGAGGGTCAAGGCGCCGTGGACGCTGGCGCAGCCGCCGCTGATGCCGGCGTGGTGGCAGCGGACGCCGGGGCGCAACCTGTTGAGGACGCCGGGCCGATCGAGCCGCAAAACAAGTGTCTCAATGAGGCTGATGAAGCTGCGCTTGATGGCACTTTCGGTGAGGCGAATGAGACCGCCTCTGAGGTCGCGAAGCGCTGCGGCCTCGCATGCTTTCAGCAGCAGGGTATCAGTGTCACCAACGAGTGTGTGGTCGACTGCATGCGCGGCGAAACCGATGGCGCCGTCACCGATGAGTGTTTGAGCTGTTTTGGTGTCAGCGTGATCTGCACCACGCAGAATTGCGCGTTAGTCTGCGCCGCGGACCCCAACTCCGACGGCTGCATCGCTTGTCAGTGCGGCGGGAACACGCGGGGCGTGAACTGCTTTGATGCCTACAGCAACTGCTCCGGTCGACCGGCGACCGCCACCTGTCCGTAGCGGTCATTGACGACCACTGAACGGGGTTTGAGCGTGGACCTACTGACGCAGTGGCAGAGCGGACATGAGCTGTACCGCGCCGGGTTGATCGGGATCTCGATCTTCGGTCTGAGCGCGTGTTTGATGCTGTTGTTCATCTCGGCGCCGTATGGGCGGCACCATCGCGCTGGATGGGGTCCATCGGTGCGGGCTCGGACCGGCTGGGTTGTCATGGAAGCGCCGAGTTTTATCGGTTTTATGGCGTGTTCATTGGTCTTGGGCTTGAGCGGTGTTGGCGCTTGGATCGGCGTCTTGTTTGCGGCGCATTATCTCTACCGAGCCTTTGTTTTCCCGTTTCGTATGCGCGGCGGCGATAAGCCCAAACCGTGGCTGACGGTTGGGCTCGCTTTTGTGTTCAACAGCGTTAATGGCGCGGTGAACGCCTATGACCTGCAACGCGCCGAGTCTTTTTCGCTGAGCGCCGTCGTCTGTGGCGTGGTGTTGTTCGCCCTCGGCGTGTTCATCAATCACCAGTCGGACGCCATCTTGCTAAGGCTTCGACAGCCTGGTGAGACCGGCTACAGCATCCCCTACGGTGGCTTGTATCGGTGGGTGTCTGCGCCGAACTACCTCGGTGAGATCATCCAGTGGACCGGGTTTGCGATCGCCGCCGCCACGCCGGCAGCGTGGGTGTTTGCTCTTTTTACCGTCGCCAATTTGGCGCCGCGCGCCCGCAGCCACCATCAGTGGTACCTTGATCGCTTTAGCGACTACCCTCGCGACCGGAAGCGTCTCGTTCCCGGGCTGTGGTGACGGCTGCTGCGGCGCGCCGCCCGGAGAAGACGCAGTCGGCAATGCTCAGGCCGGAGACGTATTGGCGTGAGCAGATCCCGAGCGCCGCTCGACCGGCTGCATAGAGTCCCACGATGGGCTCGTCATTGTCGCCTAAGACGCGTCCGGTTGCCTCATCGACGACCAAGCCGCCTAAGGTGAGCGTGGGCAAGGGGAACCACCTCGAGTCGATCGAGCAGTCGATGGCGACGTAGGGACCGCTCGCTAACGATGCCCTGAAGGCATCTGGCTTACCCAGCGCATCCTCGGCGTCGGCGCTGTAGTCCTCAAGCGTTTGGCGAAGCTGCGCGGCGTCGAGCCCAAGTCGGTCGGCTAACCCTTGAGCGGTTGCGTGGCGGGTCGAGCCAAACCACAGGTTAAGGAGCGCAGGCGCCGTCTGAAACCAGTGGGTCTGCCCGCGGCCGAGCTGGCTTTTGCTCTGTTGGACCAGGCGCTCGTTCAGGATCAGATACGCCCGCCCGTGCGCGCGCTCGACGATCGCCTCGCCGAGCGCTGCGCCGTACAGCGCCTCGTTGACAAAGCGTCGGCCGCTGCCGTCGACCAGGACGCCGCGTGCGAAGCCGCGCGGTGGGTTGATGAAGCGCCACGCCGAGATGCGCTCCATGTGCCGAGTCTGAGCCCCGACCGCCTCAGCGAGCGCGATCCCAGATCCATCGCAACCGATGGTCCCGAGCGGCATGCCGCGCCGATAGCTCGGCGCCTCACGCTTCACGCGGTCTCGGTTGTAGATGAACCCTCCCGTGGTGACCAAAACGCTGCCTGCGTGCAGGGTCAGACGCTGGGCAAAGCGGCGGTGCCACGCAGCGCCCCAGCGACGCAGGCGGCGAGCCCAGCGCGGCGCGTACGGGTTGCAGCGGATCGCCCACCGCTCGAGCTGGGCGTGCAGATAGGCGTGGAGTCCTTTGGTGAGCTGACGTCCAGATACCCCGACGACGCCCCCCCCTTCGGTGACCAAGCGCTCGGCGCAGGTGTGATGAAAAAAGGTGACGCCGGCTCGCCGAGCTGCCGCGTTCAGGGGAGCGAAGAAATTGGCGCCGGGTAAGCCCTTGCCGATCGCTCGGTGACCTCGAGGCGCTGGCGTTGCGTGCTCGCTGTAGGGGGCGAAGGCTTCGTTCCCCGAGTAGTAGAGATAGTAGTCGTTCGATGGATAAGACGTTTTCGTGGGGCAAAGGCTCGCTTCAAAGGGGACCCCACGTGCTCGTAGCCACTCGATCATCTGCGGGCTCGCTTGGCAAAACCGCTTGAGCGTCTCGTCGCTGACCACGCCTTGGGTCTCGAGCTTGAGGTAGTCGAACATCGCCTCGGGCGTGTCCTCGACCCCTGCCTCGACCTGCACTGAGGTGCCACCACCAGCGTAGACGACGCCTCCTGAGATGGCGGTCGCACCACCGCCCTCGAAGCGATCCAGCGCAGCCACCTTGAGCCCCGCCTCCGCCGCCTCAATCGCAGCGCAGACGCCGGCGGCGCCCAAGCCGATCACGACGAGGTCCCAGTCCTCAGTCACGGGCGCAGACGACCTCCCTCATGCGCCAGCTTCCGGAGCAGGGCAGGCACCTTGAAGCGGTCTCCGAGCGCCGCCGCAAGCTCATCACATCGACGGACAAACTCGTGGGCGCCGATCGTGTCGATCAGGGTCAGCGGACCGCCCGTGTACGGCGCAAAGCCCCAGCCCATGACCGACGCATAGTCGATGTCGGCGGCGTCGATCATGACGCCTTGCTCGATGCACCGAACGCTCTCAAGCGCCTGCGTGTAGAGTAAGCGCTCGATCAAGCCCTGCACCAGCGGCTGCTTCTCACCGCTCGGAAACCGCTCCCGCAGACCGGACCAGAGCCGTTTGTCACCCTCGGGCGAATAGTCGTAAAATCCAGCGCTTGCCGCCTTGCCTGCGCGACCGCATCGAACCACCAATTCGTCGAGGACGGGCGTCGCTGCGTTGGGCTCGTAGGCCTCACCTAAGTCCGCCTCGGTCTGTTTGCCGACCTGGTGCATCAAGGCCAAGCCGACCTCATCCGCCAGCGCCAGGGGCGGCATGGGCATGCCGCTCATGCGGCCCGCCTGCTCGATGAGCGCAGGCTCAACGCCCTCGGTCAACATCCCGACGCCTTCGGTGATGTAGGTCCCAAACACGCGGCTCGTGAAGAACCCGCGCGCATCGTTGACCACCACCGGGACCTTGCCGAGCTTAGCGACCAGATCGAGGGCAAGCGCCAGGCTACGATCGTCGGTCAGTTCACCGCGGATGATCTCGACGAGGGCCATCCGCTCCACCGGGGAGAAAAAGTGCAGCCCGATGAACCGTTGGGGGGTGTCGATGGCCTCAGCCAGCCCGGTGATCGGGAGCGTCGAGGTGTTCGAGGCGATCACGGCGTCTGCAGGTGTGTGGGTTTCGGCAGCCCGGCTGACCTCCGCCTTGACGGCGCGATCCTCAAAGACCGCCTCAATGACCAGCTGGGCTGATGCGAGCGCTGCGTAGTCCGTTGTGGGGTGGATGCGCGCCTTGACCTCGTCGCATTGCGCCTGGGTTGCGCGCCCTCGCTGGATCCGGCGATCGAAGAAGCGCTGAGCGTAAGCGTGCGCCTTCTGCGCGTCCTCTTCGGTTCGATCGATCACCACGACCTTAAGCCCGGCTCGCGCGGCCTCGAGCGCAATGCCGCTGCCCATGAGGCCGGCGCCGAGCACGCCGATACAGTTCAGCGTGAGCGCGCCGATCTGCGGCGGCCTCCGGGCTCCCTTCTTGGCGGCTTCGAGGTCCAGAAAGAGGGTGCGCACCATCGCTCGGGCGACGTCGCCGAGCAGCATCTTCACGAAGTAAGTCTTTTCGATTCTCAAGGCGGCGTCGATGGGGAGCCTGAGCCCTTCCGCGACGCAGCTCAGGACCGCTTGACCCGCCGGGTAGTTGCCAAAGGTCTTGGCGTTGTACAGCGCCGTGGCGACCATGAGCGTGTTCTTGGCGGCGCCGTCCATGTCACCGCCTGGGACCGAGAACCCGCGCTGATCCCACGGTTGGGTGGCGCAAGGGCTCTCCTCCAGCCACTTCGTCGCCGCCTCAAGCAATTCACCGGCCTCGACGACCTGGTCTACCAAGCCCAGCTTGAGCGCTTTGTCGGGCGCAAAGCTTTTACCCTCCATGAGCACGCCGAGCGCGCCTTGGACGCCGATGAGGCGAGGTAGTCTTTGCGTGCCACCGGCGGCCGGGATCAGCCCGAGCTGGGTCTCTGGCAACCCGACCACAGCTCGTCGATCGTTGACGACGATGCGATGATGGCAGGCCAAGCAGAGCTCATAGCCTCCGCCCAGCGCGGCGCCGTTGATGGCTGCGACCACTGGCTTACCGCAGGTCTCGAGGCGGCGCAGCAGCTCGGAGAGCTCGCCGCTTCGTCGGTTGAGCTCCTCGGCCGTTTGATCGCCGCTAGCGATTTTTTGGATGGTGTCGAGGTCACCACCGGCTAGAAAGCTCGACTTGTTGGAGCGGATGACCAGACCCTTGAGCGCCTCATCGCCTGCGAACGCTTCGATGCACTCGGCGAAGCGAGCGAGCGAGGCTTCGTTCCACACGTTGGCTTGTCGGTCCGGCATATCCATCACGAGGTGGGCGATCGCTCCGTGCCGCTCTAGGTTCATCATGAGCACCTCTCAATCACGGTGGCGGTACCCTGACCTGCGCCGACGCAGAGCGCGATGCAGGCGTAGCGTCCCCCGGTGCGCTCGAGCTCATCGAGCGCTGTTCCAAGGAGTATGGCGCCTGTGGCGCCTAAGGGGTGACCAAGCGCGATGGCGCCGCCGCAGCGGTTGACCTGGTCGAGCGTCAGGTTGAGCTCGTCGCAGAACCGGAGCACCACGGCTGCGAAGGCTTCGTTGATCTCCCAGACGTCGATGTCGGAGGTGGTGAGCCCTGCGCGCCCAAGCGCCTGACGAGCAGCCTCGCCTGGTGCCGTGAGCATGATGCATGGCTCCGAGCCGACGCTGGCGCAGCTAACGATACGCCCGCGCACCGCCAGGTCGTGTTGCCGGGCGGCCTTGACCGATGCGAGCAGGACAGCAGCCGCGCCGTCGACGACCCCTGATGAGTTACCGGCGTGGTGGACATGCTCGATGCGCTCAACCTCGGGGTAGCGAAGGCGCGCCACGTCATCAAAGCCGTACTGCTGACCGAGCTTGGCGAAACTGGGTCGCAGGGCGGCGAGGTCGTCTGCTGTGGTGGTGGGTCGAGGGTGCTCATCGGCGGCGAGCACGTCGAGGCCGTTGACGTCGGTGACGGCGATCAGGCTGCGCTCAAATCGCCCCTCGCGCACCGCCTCAGCTGCCAGCGCCTGGCTGCGGAGCGCTACCTCATCACAGCGGCTACGAGTGTATCCGTATTTGGTGGCGATCAGGTCGGCGCTGATGCCCTGCGGAATAAAGTGAAGCGCCGAAGCGATTTTAGGGTCAGTCGCCCACGACCCTCCGGAGGCGCCCATGGCGACTCGGCTCATGCTCTCGACGCCGCCGCCGACGACCAGGTCGACCTGTCCACTGCTGATCTTGGCGGCGCCAAGATTGACGGCGTCGAGTCCCGAGCTGCAGAAGCGGTTAATCTGCATGCCGGGTACGCCCTCGCCCATGCCCGCCATCAACGCAGCAATTCGGGCGATGTCACCCCCTTGCTCACCGACTGGCTCAACACAGCCGAGGATGACCTCGCCGACCGCATCGACCGGGAGCTCGTGGCGGCTCATGAGCGCCCGCAGTGGGTGGCAGACCAAGTCGACGGGCGTGACCGTCGCTAGTGAGCCGCTCGCCTTTCCTCGCCCTCGGGGGGTGCGAAGGGCGTCGATGATCAGTGTATCCAATAGGTTTTCTCCAAGCCGCTGTGAGGCAAATAGAACGCGTTCTAGCCGGGGACAAGACGCCTTCAAAATCCTGGCAATGCCGCCGCCTATGAGCTACCTTGATGCCAGGAGTTTGATGATGAGATTCTCTTTCCTTTGGGTCGCTCTGCTGTGCGTCGCCTGCGGGGCCGACCATGAGCGTGACGATGATAATCATCAAACCGCCGACGCAGGTGTCGGAGTGGACGCTGGCGCAGGGGTCGACGCAGGCGGCGGGCTCAGCGCCGATGTGTACGTCGCCGGCATGGAGCAGGTGGGTGCGGACGGGGTCTTTCGGGTGGCGCTGATCGAGTCGTCTCCGATCCCGCAAGACCTGACCCTCTACACGTGGTTGATCGAAGTTCGAGACGCCGACGGGAACCCGGTGGAGGGGGCGGCTGTGGTCGCTGAGCCAACCATGCCCGATCACGGGCATGGCACCTTCCCGATCACAACGCCAGGCGTGGCGGCAGAGGGTGTCGGGCGTTTTGCGCTCAGTGACATGGACCTCTTCATGGCGGGTGTCTGGCGGGTGGAGCTGCGTGTGAGCGTAGGGGACCTTACGGACACCATCCGCTTTCACTTCGCCCTGGACAGCTAGATGCGAGCGGTCGGGCTCACGCTGATGTGTCTTGCCTGTGGCACGGAACCGGCTGCGCCCGTTTGTCCGCCTGTTGTGAGCGAATGCACCCCTCAGTACGAAGCGACCTTTGACCAAGTCTACACCAACACCATCCGGCGCAGCTGCAGCGTGGGCGGCAATTCGTGCCACGGTGGGGCGGGCGGAGCGGGCTCGCTCGATTTGAGTTTGCCGGACATTGCTTATGAACAGCTGCTTGAGAACGAGCGCGTCGTCCCGGGAGACCCAGCTTGTAGTCAGGTCATTCAGCGTATGCATCATGAGGACCCTGCGATGATCATGCCGCCTGGTCCGGGGCTGAGCGACGCAGAGATCTGCGCTGTCCAGAAGTGGATCGAGCAGGGTGCGGCGCGATGAGGCGCTGGCATCTTGCGCTTTGGGTTTGCGGGCTGACCGCTTGCAGTCAAGGCGAGACGGCGGTGGATGCGGGCCCCCAGCCGACCTTGACGCGTGCGGAGATTTTGGACCCGCTGACCTGCAAAGCGTGTCACCCGGGGCATTACAAAGAGTGGTCGGGCAGTATGCATGCCTACGCCGCCGAGGACCCTGTGTTTTTGGCGATGAACCAGCGGGGGCAGCGTGAGACGAACGGCGAGCTCGGCGACTTCTGCGTGACCTGTCATGCGCCGGTTGCGCTCATGGAGGGGTTGACGACCGATGGGCTCAATATGGCGGAGGTGCCCGCCTACGCCAAAGGGGTGACCTGCGCCTTCTGTCACCTGGTAGAAGAGGTCCAAGGGACTCACAATGCACAGCTGGGGTTAGCGGATGATCTGGTGATGCGCGGTGCGTACGCGGATCCGGTGCCGAACACGGGCCACGCCAGCGCCTACTCCAAGCTGCACGATAAGACACAGATCGAGTCGTCGGATCTGTGCGGGACCTGCCATGACATCGTCACACCCCGCGGCGTGCACTTGGAGCGAACCTTCCTTGAGTGGAAGTCGTCGCTGTTTGCGCACGACGTCCCGGGCGAGCGGCAGACCTGCGGCGACTGCCACATGAAGGGGCGAACCGGCACCGCAGCGGATGCGCCCGGCGTCAAGCTCAGGCGGATCCACGATCACCGGATGGTCGGCGTCGATGTGGCGCTGACTCCCTTCCCGGAGATGGAGGACCAGCGGCGGCAGATTCAGCGCGAGTTGAACACCACGGTCCTATCGAAACTCTGCGTGGACCAGAGCGATGGTGAGGTGGTGCTGAGCGCAGAACTTGAAAACATGGCTGCAGGGCACTCGTGGCCGAGCGGCGCGTCACACGATCGCCGGGCATGGATTGAGGTCATCGCCTTTGATGAGCAGGGGCGCCAGCTGTTTTCGAGTGGTGTGGTCGAGGAGGGGCAGCCGTTAGTCGATATTGTTGACCCGCAGCTCTGGAGATTGGGTGATTTTGCCTACGATGAGAACGGTGAGAAGGCGCACTTCTTTTGGGAGATCGCCAGCTACGACAGCCTCCTGTTGCCGCCACCAAACCATCTTCATCAAGATGATGAGACCGAGGAGTTGAGCCCTCATCTCAAGCATGAGTATCGCTTCGCCGGTGAGCAGCGGCCGGCGCGCGTGACGTTCCGGACACGAATACGCGCCATGGGACTCGACGTCCTCGATGAGCTGATCGATAGCGGTGACCTCGACCCGGCGGTGCGAGATCGAATCCCTACCTTTGACCTCGGGGCAACAATTCTGGAATGGAACCGATCAGAGGGCATCGATTGCGTGCCCGATGTCGACCATTAGGAGCCCTCTCATGTCCCGTCTAGCTTGGATTTTTCTTACAGCGGCTGCATGTGCTCCGGGATCTACTCAGCGCGTCGATGCTGGGCCTGGCCCGGCGGCAACTGATGCGGGGCCGGTGGCGCCGGGCGGGCTGGCGATTCAGTTCAGCCACGAGATCCAAGGTGAACCGCTGGCGCTCAACAGCGCCGCGACCTTAGCCGATGGCTCACCGGTGACGTTTTCGACCTTTCGCTACTGGTTCTCGAACCTCGTCTTGGTCGGGGCAGCGGGCGTCGAGGATTACGTCGTACCCGACGCATACTACCTGATCGAGCAGACCAACCAGAGCACGCGAGTGCGGCTCGACCTCAATGACGTCCCTTCTGGGAGCTACCAAGGGCTCCGCTTCAGCGTGGGCGTCGACGAGGCGCGCAACCACAGCCTCGACACCCTCGCGGGCGAGCTCGACCCCGGCGTGGGCATGAGCTGGAATTGGAACACTGGCTTTATTTTCTTGAAGGCTGAGGGCGAGGTTGGGCTGAACTCAGACGGCTTTGAGAAGAACTTCGTCTTCCACATCGGGCGCGACGAGACCTACCGAACGGTGGAGCTTGAACGGTCCTTTGAGGTGACCGCCGACCAGGGCGCTGAGCTGCGCTTACGAGCCGAGCTGACGCAGCTTTTCGAGGGGCTAACGCGCGAGAACAACCTGAGCATTCTGGGTGGACCGACCGCGCAGACGATCGCAGACAACTATGGTGCAATGTGGACGCTCGAGGTTGGCGACTAGCGTCAGGTTTTGGGCTCTGCTTGAGCCTGGTCGCGGCGTGCCCAGAGCCGCCCGAAGAGCCTGCTGAGCGCCCGCTTGACTGGGCGCCCGCTGCGTTCGGGGGGGTGATCCCGAGCCCCGCTCGCAACCCGCTGACACGGGCTGGCGTGGCGTTGGGTCGGCGCTTGTTCTATGACGACTCCTTGAGCGCAAACGGCGCAGTGTCCTGCGCAAGCTGTCACCGCCAGCGTCTCGCCTTTGCGGACGCGCAGCCGCTCGGCAGCCAGGGGGTCTCGGGTCAACCGCTCGAGCGCCACGCGCCGACTCTGCACAACCTCGCCTGGGCGGACCAAGGGTTGTTCTGGGATGGCGGCGCGAGCGACCTAGAAAGCCTGATGGCGGCGCCCTTGCTCGATGAGCACGAGATGGCCGCCGACCCTTCCGCGCTCGTATACCGGTTGCGTAACGACCCGAGCTACCGGTCCGGTTTTTCGCAGGCCTTTGACGCTGAGCCCTCCTTGGCGCTGGTGATGCGGGCGCTGGCACAGTTCGTCCGCACCTTGGTCAGCGCGGGCAGCCGCTACGACGCCTACATCGCCGGTCAGGAGGAGCTCTCCGATGACGAGCTCGCTGGACTCAGGCTCTTCGAGCGGGCGTGCAGCGGCTGCCACCCTGCGCCCTTTTTTACCGATCACGGCTTTCACGACCTCGGGCTCGAGCTGGACCATTCGGAGGACCCTGAAGATGTGCGTAAAGGGCGGGGTCGGATCACCGAGCGCAGCGAGGACTTAGGGCGCTTCAAGACGCCGAGCTTGCGCAACGTGACGCTCAGCGCACCCTATGGTCACGACGGGCGGTTTCCTACACTCAGGGCGGTGCTTGATTCTTATCGCCACGGGATGCAGTCGACGCCCAATCTCGACCCTGTGTTTCGACGCTATGACGGAGCGGTTGGGCTGGATTTATCCGACGATGAGGTCGAGCAACTCGAATCTTTTCTTGCGACGCTCACAGACCCTGAGCTGACCACGCGTCACGAATGGAGCGCACCATGACGAACCGATACGACGAGGTGATCGAGCGGTTGCGGCTGATGCTC
>JAYZBQ010000021.1:0-29390 GCA_036338695.1 Myxococcota bacterium | reverse complement strand
CACCCGGCTGTACAGGCGTCGTCATTTGCCGAATTACCATCATCACAGGCCTCGTAGCCCTCTTCACCCGCCGCTAGATCCGTGCGCGTGACCGAGTCACCGCAGGTCGCCACCGTGCAGCTGTTGGTGCACGCATCCGACGGCTCGGTGTTGCCGTCATCACAGGCTTCACCGGCCTCGATTTGCCCGTTGCCGCAGCTGGCTTCGGTTTCACGAACGACCGTCTGTTCGCCGCAGGACATGCTGAAAATGATCGCTAAAACACCAAGCTGTCGAGTGGTCTGCATACTCGCCTCCATCAAGGCGGCAAATTGGCCTCAAGGCGAGAATTTGTCGAGAGATCATGCCGTTAGAATGAGGTGCTCCAGCCGGACGTCACCCGGAGCAAGAGGCAGAGACGGAAGGGGGCGGTGTGCTTGGTCGGTCAGGGTATGGTTCATCCTCGCCCGGGTGTTGGCGCGCTCAAACACCCCGCACTGCCCTTGAGCGGCCTCGATGCGCTGCTCTTGCCAACCAGCGGTCACTTCCACATCATGGGGCGCTCATTACTCCAAGGGTCTTCATGCGCAGCCTGACTCTCACCCTTTTGTGTGCTCTTTTGTCAGCTTGTCCCCCACCGACGGCGTCCGGCGGAGGCGGGAGTCGAAGCGGAGACGGGGGAGCCGGGACGAGTGAGAGCATCCTCGGCACCTGGCGAGCCGACAGTACCGACGCCGGCACCCCCCTGCACCTTGCCTTTCGAGACGACGGCATCCTTTTGGTCCTGACCGACCTCGCGACCTGCCGCGAGCGACAACGCTTGGGCTATACCACGCAGGACCAGGTGCTCACCGTCGAGCAAGATGTGGAGCCCGTGCCGTTTCGCTTTGAAGACCGCGCGCTGATCTTAACGACAGAGGACGGTGAACAGCGCTTCGTTCGAGCTGCCGAGGATTGCCACACCATCGCGCCAAGTGTCAGCGTCGTCGGCACATGGGAGGTCGTCGACTCAGAGCGACCGGACGGAACCGAAGCGCTGGTGTTTACAGAAAATGGCTTGTTGTTTTTCATAAGTGACTTGAGCGAATGCACACCGTCGACGCGTTATCCATACAGCACCGAAGGCGATCAACTCACGGTGCTGTTCTCCGGCAATGCTCAAACCGACACCTACACGATCGACGATGATGTCTTGACCATCACGAACAGCGTCACTGCAAATAGCGATTCGTTCACACGCAGCCGCACCGATTGCCACACTCGCCTTCAAGCCGGAGGGGAATTACCCGCCGTGCTCATCGGCACCTTCAGCCATGATCAGATGGGTTTCGCTATCCGGACGGATCAAACCATCTCTCAGCTGACCGACGTTGAAGCATGCACCGTCGAGGACACGAAGAGCGTCTACCGATATGATGACGTGCTCCTCATCGTCGGGGAGGGTGCGTTCCGTTGGGAACAGCGTGGCGCTGACATCGCGCTCACCCCCATCGATCAAGCTGGCGGGACCGTGCTCCTGACACGCACCGAAGCGGACTGTCACCAACTGCCCTAGGGCATTGGCTCTAAGACCCGCCGCGCGCTCAGGCGGTCAGCTCGACCGGCGCCATCGCAGGCGGCTAAGCGTCAGCGCTGGTTCGGCTGCGCCTTTAGCGTTTTGACGAACGACTTGCCCTGGTGCAGCAGGTCCACCGCCCGCCAGCGGTCGGTCCGCTCAAAGGTCCAAATCACCGTAAGCTTTTGATCCATGTTGACAAAGGTGGCTTGAACGCTGCCGTCTTGGCGGGCGCTCACTCGCACATCCGTTAACTGATAATCCTGCCCTTGAACCACCGGGTCAAAGGCTAAGCGGCGGCTGTCGATCAGGGCTTGGGTGGCGGGGCTCCAGCAGGTGATCTGAGCCAGACTCGGCGGGCGCCCACCCGCGTAGCGCGCATAGACTGCCTTGACCATATCAAGGGGCTGATCAGGGCACGAAGCCGTCGACGTTGAGGGCGGGATCGGCGGGGTCAGCGCGTCGCTTGAGTGGGCTTGCGCACCGGTCCCCAAAACACGCTCGAGCAACACCAAACCGCTCGGCGTCTCGTAAGCGAGTGGAAAGCGCACGGTCAGTCCACCGGCCCAGCGCGTCAAATAGCTGCGGCGGCTGCGGTACCAGACTTTTTTGCCCTCTAAGACCTCGCTGACGACCTCGCCTTCCAGCGCCGAGCGGGTGTCGGTGGAGCGCAGCACAAACTTGCGCCCACCCCAGGCCAGAGTCTGCTCGATGGTGCTGATCCCAAACACCATCTGATCGGCGGTCGTGGTCTCTGGGTTCTCGGGTTCTGGGGGCTCGTGCTCGGTGGGCTTATGCGTCCAGGCGATGGTGTGCGTGGCTTGCGGCATTTTCGTGATGTCCAAGCCTGCCCTCGCAAAGGCCGCCTTCGCCCGCTTGAGCCGGCGCTTGGCTTTGGCGTGCGAAAGGCAGCGCCGGCGCGCACCGCAGCCCTTAAAAGCCGTAGGGTTGACGAGAAAAGGGGTGAGCTTCTGGGTCGCAAACTCAAGCAAATAAAGAGTCACGCCCGAGGTGGGCTTGGGTAAGCCTGGATAGCGACACGCCACCGGCTTGGTGCTGCACATCTCGCTGGCGACCTCGTCAACACCGGTCTCGAGCAAGCGCAAGGCGGCGTGGCTGCCGTTGATGTCGAGCACAACCAACTCGTCCACCTGGGCGGCGCCCATCAAGGGCGCGTCTTGGTTGACGGGTTGAGCGACGCTCGGCTGAGCGGCGAGCAAAAGCGCAGCGCAACATGAGAGCATAAGACCCCTTAGTCGACCTGGCACAGGCGGCTGCAGCCGTCGCCCGCAGTGTTGTTGCCGTCGTCACAGCGTTCGCCTTGGTGCACCACGCCATCGCCGCAGGGTCCGTCCGGCTGACGCTCGCGGCGCTTCATCCAACGACACATCGTGGTCGGGACGATGCCGCAGGCTTGAGCGGCGACCTCACGAGTATGCCCCAGCGCTACATAGTCGCAGATTTGCTGTGCGCGCTTGGCGATAGGTCGGGGCATGGTGAATCCTCGAAGTCATGGTAGCGAGCGGAGGCTCGAACGACCAGCCCACCTTGCCCTGAGCGGGCGGGTCGGCCAAGTTAGCAGCGTGGTTGATCCGGAGCGCTTTTGCGTTACCTTGATTTAGTGGCTGCTAGTTTGCTTGTTGCCGCACCTGCAGCGGCAAAGCCTACTCTCGTAGTAGCGCCGCTCAAGCGAGTCAAAACCGAAAAGGCAGATGCTGAAACACTTACCGAAATGATCCGCATTCGCGCTGGGCAATCCGAGCGCTATACGCTCGTGACCCCTGAAGCGATGGACGCTATCGATGTGGAATTGCAGCGCCAGCTCTCTGGCGGCTGCAAAATGGAGAGCTGCATCGCCGAGATCGGTGGAGCGCTTGGCGCTCGAGTCATGATCACCGGTAAGTTTAGTCGCGTCGGCATGCGCTTTATTTTATTGCTAAAGCTCATCGATATCGAGCGCGTCAAAGCGATTCGAACCATCGATGTGCAGGGCAAGCAGATCGAAACCATTCTCGATCTCCTTGAACCCAAGATCAGCGAGCTCCTCGGCGAGCAAAGCAGCGAGTCAGCGATGCGCAACGATTTAGCCGTAGAAGGTGGCGCAATTACCGGAGCGCTTGGCTGGATCAACGTCACGGGCAAACCCAAAGGCGCTCAGGTCAAGCTCCGAGGCACCGCCGGCTTTCAGCAACGCTTCAAGCTCAACCCGAAGAAGCCATGGCTCAGGCGCGTTCCTCAAGGGTTGTATCGCTGGCAAGCCAAAGCCAAAGGACGGCAAACTCAGCGCGGGGTGCTGTGGGTCAAAACCGACGAGACGAAAGCGCTCAATATTCGGCTCAAGAAACCCGGTACACTCCACATCAAGGGGAAACCCAAAGGAGCGAAGGTGAGGATCGTTGGTCCGGGAACCTTTGAGGTGAGCAAGGGCTTACCCGTACGAGTTAAAGGTGCAAAAAGCGGTAAATACGATGTCGTAGTCAGCCGCAAAGGCTATCGCTCGGCAAAGAAGGTACTGAGTGTTAAGGCAGGCAAGACCACCACATGGAAGGTCAAACTCAAACGCGGCACCGATCTTCAAATTCCGCCTCGAGTGCTCGCTATCTGGTCTCATGTCTGCGTGCTCAAAGGCGGATCCGAAGCCCAATGTTATGCCTCTCGTAATGCCAACGATCGAAGCGGGCGCGACCATCCGCCGAGAATGCCGTTGGTCAGCCTAGCTGCAGGAGCCGTTCACACCTGTGGGCTCACGAGCCAGAAGCGCGTGATCTGCTGGGGCTCAAATGACAACGGGCAACTTGATGTGCCCAAAGGTCGCTACGAAGCGATCAGCGCCGGTAAGTTTCACTCATGCGGTTTACGCTCTGATGGGCGAATCACATGCTGGGGCGATAATGAATCAGGTCAAACCAAGCGCCCAAGAGGGATGTTCCGATCAGTGAGTTCGGGTGGGTATCACAACTGCGCGTTACGCTTGAATAAGACGATCCGCTGTTGGGGTAACGATGACCATACTGAAGCCACGCCACCCAAAGGCATTTTTCGGCAAGTCGAAGCCGGTCAATGGCACACCTGTGGACTGACGAAAGATCAACGCATCATGTGTTGGGGATCCAACCGCTATGGTCAAACACGAGCACCCCAAGGTCGCTATTCAAACATTCAGGCGGGTGCACAGCACAGTTGTGCCCTCAAACCCGATCAGACTGTGACGTGCTGGGGCTCGAATGATTATGGCGAGCTCAAGGTCGATAAGACCCGGTTTGTAACGATCGATGCAGGGCGTTTTACTACCTGCGGTTTGAGAGCAAATGGTAAACTCGCCTGCTGGGGTGCGCTGGCTTTTGACGAAGCCCAGTATCGCTGACGCGACATGGAGTTTAATCAATGACCAATCAAGACGCACTTAGGCTAGTCGTCGGGCTTTGGGGTGCGGTGTGGATGGGCCTTGGGTCCATCTTGGGCACCGGTGACATCGCCAACGGGGCGAGCGGCGAGTGGCTCGAGCGGTTAGGCTGATGTCACCTCAACGCGTGAGAGCAGCCTCGCCATCGGCAGCGTTAAACGAAAAAGCCTCGCCCTGCGGCGAGGCTTTGGTTTGGCTGCCCAGCAGGGACTCGAACCCCGGACCTAGTGATTAACAGTCACCCGCTCTAACCAACTGAGCTACTGGGCATCAGCAGGTCGTGGGTTAGATTCGCTCACCCGATCCGTCAAGTGCGAAAACGACGCAACATCAAGCCCAGCGAGCTCCGGGTTTGGTGCAAGGGGCGCCTGCTCGCAAAAATCAGCGTCGAGAGGCCACCGTACCGGACCATCAGCTGCTCCGGGCGCTGCATGGGCACGGTGCCTTGCACCCGCCGAAACACAAACTCGGGCAGCTGCGACGCCCAGCGCCGCAAGCCAAACCGGCGACGCATACGCTGGCGCTCACCGGCTTTGAGCCGGCCGTGCAAGACCTCGAGCTCCCAAAGACGGCGCAGACGATTGGCCGGCGCCTCGATCAGCGCCTCGATCAGCGCCATCCCGTAGTCGTCCTCGGGCGCGAGCACCCACAGCCCAGCTGCGTTGCGCACTCGGCGCCGCATCAGCTGCTCATAGACCTCGCCGCCCTCGGCGTGAAAGGGGCTCAGCGCCAAGTGCATGTCCAGTTCGATCGTGACGCCCGGGCGCCAGATCAGGTGGCGTGTGCTGCGGTTGGTTTCACCCCTTTTGACGACGCGCTCAAACCCTTCGGTGGCGGTGAGCTCACGCTCAAGATGAGGCCAGTGTTCGGGCAAGATGTACAGATCGACGTCCCCGCAGAGCCGATCCGGTATGAGCGGGTCAAACAGGCGCGCCGCGCCGCGCGTAGCAAACCACGGCACGCCCAGGACATCGAGCCGCTGGGCGAGCTCGCCGAGGCGCTGCTCAAAGAGGAGGTTCTGCGCCCGCACCGCAGCGAGGCGCTCGGCCCAGCGCTCGGGCACCTCCTCCTGGCGCTGCGCCGCGAGGCTCGCCAAGGGCGCGGCGACCTGATGCGCCTGCGCCAGCTCAAAAAGTCGGTCGTGATGCCGCAGCGCGACCCCTCCGTCGCGCAGCGCGGTCAGGACCTTATGCCGCTTGGCTCCGAGACGCCGAGGCACCCACGCAGGCCGCATCGCCTGCTCAGACCACCAGCTCAGGCACGTACTGACGCACCGTGATGCCGACCTCGCGCAAGAGATCCAAGCCCGACGGGTTTCGATACTGCTCGCAGTACACCACCTCGGAGATCCCGCCGTTGATGATCGCCTTGGCGCAGTCCCGGCAGGGGCTCAACGTCACGTACATGATCTTTCGGTTCGGGTTGTTGTAGTCGAGCTTAATCATGGCGTTGATCTCGGCGTGGATCATCCCCGAGTGACCGGGCTCGGTCGACTCGACCTGGTTGGGCCCGCCGGCATAATTGCCGTTGTAACCGATCGCGAGCACCTGCGTGTTCTTCTCGGTCACGACCACGGCGCCCACTTGGAACCTCGGGTCGTACGAGCGCTTGGCGATCAGGTGCGCAAAATCCATCCAGATGGAATCCCACTCAGGGCGACCTTGACTCATGCTGATGACTCCCTCGAAGCGCAACGCGCCTAAGCTGTGTGGCGTATGACCCATCAACTGAAAAGGGGGTTTGACCGGCGCAGTCCGATGAGAATCTTTTTGGAGAGATGACGCGGTCGCGCCTTTCGGTGTACGGTGCGCCTGCTAGGGGGTGCGTATGAGCGACCAGGGACTTCAGATCGTCGTGAACTCACGCTACCTACCCGAGCACTCAAGCCCGAGCCAAAAGCGCTGGTTCTTTGCGTATCGGGTGCGCATCCTCAACGAGGGGCCGCTGCCCGCTCAGGTCCAGCGGCGGCACTGGATCATTACCGACGCACACGGCGAGACCGAAGAGGTCGAGGGCGCCGGGCTCGTCGGCGCCACGCCGTGGCTGCCGCCGACCGCCGCCTTTGAGTACACCAGCTACTGCCCGCTGAGCACGCCCACGGGCGTCATGCACGGCACGCTCCTGTGCACGCGCGACGACGGCAGCGAGTTCAAGGTGCACATCCCGCCCTTTGACCTGCTCAGCGCCGACACCTTTCTCAACTAGCGGCGCGCAGGCATGGCGAAAGGCAAAGAGAAGCACCAGCGGCGGCTCGACGCGATCAACCTGCTGGGCAAAGACCTGGCGCGTCGCGCCGGGCGTTCCTGTGAGCTCTGCGATGAGCGAGCGGGTTGCCGCCCCTACGACCTTGAGCCCGACAAGGCGCCCGAACTCCAGCACCTCATCCTGCTCTGCGGGTCGTGTCGCGAGCTCATGGATCGCCCGGGTCAAAAGCCCGCCGACCATATGCGCTTTCTCGCGAACCACTGCTGGTCGGATCGGGTCCCGGTTCAAGCAGCCGTCCAGCGCCTGCTCGAGCCCCTCCAAACCGACTGGGCGACCGAAGCGCTCGACAACCTGGCGATGATGCGAGGCGCCGCCGCGCTCGATTAGGGCTCGATGAACCGGTAGGGCGCGCCCAGCGCGTCGAGCCGGCGGCACACCGCGGTCTTGGCATGCTCACCCTGCTCGATCGTCACGAACTGACGACCGGTCTGCCAGGCGACCGCTGCGGTCGTGCCCGACCCTGCGAACGGGTCCAACACCCAATCACCGGGCTCACTGGCGAGCTCCAGGCATCGTCGCATCAACTTCTCCGGCTTCTTGGAGTGCCGAAACGCGACGCCGCCCTCCTTGTTCAGGTTGATCGTGCTGACGTCGGTCCACAAATCGCCGAGCGGCTGGTCGACGTGATCGGCAAGAAAAAGCATCTGCTTGTCGTCCCAGGCGACGTACTCGACGCCATCGGGTGAGCGCAGCCTCCGGATGCCGTGCCCTGCGTCTCGAGCGATCAGCGCGTTGTTGGTGCGGTACACCATCCGCTCGGCATGCTCGAGCTTGAGCTCGGCTAAGCGTCGGTGGGCGTCACCCGCTTGGGGGTCCCAGCCCCACGCCTTCGTCGCCACCTCTCGGACAGACTCGAGGCGCCAGCGCTCGATCGGGTCCTGTGGGTTCATCAGCACCTGGCTGTAGTAGCGGCTGTAGGCGATCAGCTTATCCATCGGCTTGGGCGTGCGCACATTGCGCAAGGTCGCTTGAGGGCCTGCGGCGACGATGATCAGATGCTCTTTAATTTTGGGCAGCCGGTGCTGCGCATGCGCCATCTTGACCCCGCTGAGCTCACTCATCTTGACCACCACGTGGTTGAGGACGCGGCGGTCCTGCTCTTCGATCAGCGACAGCACCGTCCCGAGCTCGCGGTCATCGATCTGGACCATGACGACGCCCGTCGACGCCATGAGCGGCCAAAGCGCGCTCAGGCGCTCGCCCATGAACTGGCGCCAGGCGGAACGCGACATGGCGTCGTCGTACGCCTCTGCCTTGCGCGTCCCGGTGTTGTAGGGCGGGTCCAAGTACGCCAAGGCGAAGCGGCGTGCGAACCCGGAAGCGAGCTGCCGAAGCGCCACCAGATTATCGGCGCGCACCACGAGGTTCCCGCTGTCGGCAGTCCAGTCCATGCTCAAGGGGTAACGCGTCGAGCCGCCGGCGGCTAGCCGCATTCAAGGGGTCAGGCGGGGCGGATCCATCGATCGAGCGCCGAGCTTTCGAGTTGGTAATTTCGCGAAAATGCGCCTAAGCGCAGACCCAGATGAACCCGCGAGGGGAGGCCTCTCATGGCAAGCGTTGACCACCGCGTAAAAGTCACCATGATCGAGCATTACACCGACTCGCTGTTTCGGTTTCGCTGCGAGCGCCCGCCGACCCTTAAGTTTCGCGCCGGGCAGTTCATCATGCTCGGGCTCGAGATCGACGGAAAGCCGATCATGCGTGCCTACTCCATCACCAGCCCCGAGTGGGACGAGGAGTTCGAGTTTTACTCGATCAAAATCCAAGACGGACCGCTCACCTCACGGCTGCAACACATCCAAGTCGGCGACGAGCTGCTCCTGAGCGGGCGCGCCGTGGGCAACCTGCTGCCCTTCTCGCTGCGCGCCGGCGCGCGCCTGTGGCTGCTGTCGACGGGCACCGGCGTGGCGCCCTTTGGCTCGATCCTGCGCGACGAGCTCACCTACCAAAAGTTCGACCAGATCTTCCTGACCCACACCTGCCGAAAAGTCGCCGACCTGCAATACAGCGAACAGCTCGCCCAGACGGTCTATGAGGACCCGCTCTGCGACGAGTATGCGGCGAAGCAGTTTCACTACTACAACAGCGTCACGCGCGACCCAGACCACCCCCGGCAAGGGCGGATCACGGACCTGATCCGTTCGGGTAAGCTCTTTGATGATCTCGGCGTGGCGTCCGGGTTTGACCCCGAGCGCGACCGGGTCATGCTCTGCGGGTCCATGGAGTTCAACCTTGAGCTCAAGGCCATGCTCGAAGAGGCAGGCCTGCGCCAAACCAGCGGGCGCAACATCGGTGAGTACGTCCTCGAAAAGGCCTTTGTCGGTTGACCGAATAGGTCAAGCTGACGCAGGACTACGGCGAAGCCTTGCGAGCGCGTGCGCGCCCTTGCTCGGTCGCGAAGTGAGGACGCAGCAGTGGTCGGTTTGTTGTTCAGTGGGATCTTAGCGGCGAGCACAGCGCAAGCCCAAGTCGCCGTCATCCCCTTCCAACGCACGCAAGCCCTCTCGCCAGACGACTCGCTGCTCCTTCAAGAAGTCGTCAGCGGCTTAGTCGAGGAGTCCCCCCGCTTTCAGCTCGTCCAGGTCAGCCTGGAAGACCTCATGGCGGGCCGAGTCCCGCAGTTTGTGATCGCCGGCTCACTGCGCCGCACCAACGCCGGCAGCTACGAGCTCGAGCTCAACCTGCAGGTCAAAGGGCAGACCCAAGCGGTCAGCGCCACCGTCCGCCAAGGCCCCGACCTGCCGGGGCTGGCCGCTGCGCTCGAGGACGTCTTACCCTCCCTGTTCGGAGAGCCCGCTGCGGCGAAGCCCGCTGCGGCGGCGGCGACGCAGGCTCCGTCGACCACCACCCCTGAGCGCACCGGATCGGGCTTCTTTGCCAAGCCGTGGCAGCCCTACGCCGCCGCCGGCGGTGGCGTCCTGCTGGTGATCGGCGGGGGGATCAACGCGCTCGCGTACGGCGACATCAACCAGCTCAAAACGGAGCACGATGCGCTGGCCGATGTCCCCGAGCCGACCGAAGCGCAGCGGATCGATAAAGAGCGGCTGCGCACCGAGCACAACAACGCCGTGGAGCGCTTCAAATCGGTCGACCTGCCGGTCTCAGTGGGCTTGATGCTCTCGGGGGCTGCGCTCGGCGTCCTTAGCTTGTTGCCCTAGAGCTTGATCTTATGCCGAACGGCGGAGCCCCCGTGGGCGGGGTAGCGCCACTTACGCACCAGCTTCCTCAGACAGGTTGAGACCTCCGAAGAGGCGCCCGTGATGCGCACGCCAAAAGGCATGCCGGTCTTGTGGATCTGCAGGTTGATCACCACCCCCGACTCACCCTGCTTGCAGTTCGCAAGCGCCTGAAAATGCCGCATCGTCACGGCGTCGAGGTCGCGCTGAGCTAAGCGGGCGGTTTGGGCTGCGGGCGGCGGCGCAGAGGCCGGCTTGGGTTGCGCCTTGGGCGCAGGCCCCTTCTTGACCGGAGCGACCGCTCGGGGCGACGCCGCGCGCGCTTTGGGTTTGGGCTTGGGCTTGACCGGATTCGCCGGGCGCGTGCGCTGGGGCGCCGGAGCCGCTTGAGGCTCAGCGGGCGCTGGAGCGGGCTTGGTGACCTCAGGCGCCGTAGCGGCGTCCGCGGAGGCGGGCGCGCCGGTGTCGGGGCGCGCCACGATCTCGACGATATCGTCCGGCGATGGGGCGACCGCCCTCGTCGGCGCATCCACCGCGTCAACAGGCACCTCAACCTGAGCCGAGTGGACTAAAAATGCGACCACGGCGACGGCGAGTAAGCCGACGGTTAAGGTCGCAACCCAGGCGACGTTGCTGCGCCCCGCGGGCGACGCTGACACCGGCTTGGTCGGCACCGCTGGCGGCCCATGGGAGAGCTGACCCACCGTCACCTCTTCGGTCGGTTCAGGCTCCGCCACCACGGTCGGTTCGTCCTGGCGAATCGAGGAGGCGCGCTGCCGCAGCGGCTCAGCGATCACGGTCTGTGCCGGCGTCCGCACGGAGGCGACGGTCGCCTCAGCAGCCTTGCCCAGGCTCATCGTCGGCTCGTCGTCTTCGAACGGTCGCGGCGCAGGCTGTGAATCCGCCATCACCGAGACCGCCGAGGTGGTCCCGGTTTTGGGAAGCTCCGTGCTCGACGGGAGCGTGCGCACCCACTCGTCCATCGCCGACCGGCTGGTGATCCCCCCCATCGCCTGCAAGGCATGCCGCAGCGCCGCCGCCATCGCAGCGCCCGTGGCGTAACGCGCCTCGCGATCTTCAGCGGTGGCCTTCGCGACCGCCACGAGGACCTCGCGCGGCAGGTCCGGCCGCTTGCCGGAGAGCGGCGGGACCTGTGCGTCGGTCACCTCGCGCAGGAGCCGCACCATCGACTCGCCCCGAAACACACGCTTCCCGGCGAGCGCCTCATACAGCACGAGCCCAAGGGCGTAGAGATCCGTGCGGCCATCGAGCGGCTCGCCGCGGGCTTGCTCCGGGCTGAAATAAGCGATTTTTCCTTTGATCAGTCCCGCCTGGGTCTCATGCAGGTTGCTCTCAGCGCTTGCGATCCCGAAATCGAGGAGTTTGGCTGAGCCGGTGCCCTTCTCGATCAATAGATTCTGTGGGCTGACGTCTCGGTGCACGATCCGCAGCCGCCGACCGCTCTGGTCGCGCAGCGCGTGCGCGTAGTCGAGCGCCTCGGCGATCTGGATGATGATGTCGAGCGCCAAAGTGTCCGGGATCTTCTGACCCGATTTGGCGCCGCGACGCAGCAGATCAGCGAACTCCCAGCCCTCGATGTACTCGAGCGCCATGAACAAGGTCCCGTCCTCTTCGCCGAAGTCCTCGACCCGGACGATGTTGGGGTGGCGCAGCATCGCAGCGAGCCGCGCCTCGTCCTCAAACCGCGCCACGAAGTCCTGCTGAGCGTTGAGGTGGTCATGAATCCGCTTGATCACGCAGCGCCGCCGGAACCCACGCGGTCCCGTCTGGTCCGCTAGCCACACCTCCGCCATCCCCCCGGCGCCGAGGCGGTTCATCAGCTGGTAACGACCGAGGCGATGATCTGTCATGCAGACGCGATTAGGCGCGCCGCCTCAGCGCGTCAAATTCGTGGTCAGAACCGCTTGTGATTTTATGCGCTCAAACCGTAGGCTTCACCCGGAGCTTGAGGCCACATGAACACGTTCCGGCTGCTGCCAATTCTCATGACCGGGTGCTTCGTCGCCCCGGAGCTCATCGAACCGGGCGGGAGCGGCTCGCTCGACGCCGGAGCGGGCGCCGACGCAGGCGCTCAGACGGACGGTGGCCGCGAGACCGACGCAGGCGCCTCGACCTGGTCGCTCACGCCCCCGATGGACGCCCTCCTCGGGGCGGACGCTGACCAAGCGCCTGAGCGCCCTGAGCTTCAGATCGACTGCCTGGTGGCGGGCGAGCCCTCCACCGAGTTTGGCCTGTACGAGGGCGAGACGCTCCTCGGCGCCGGCGCGACCGATGCGCAGGGCACAGCAAGCGTTCGGGTCACGCTGACCCATGGCGTCCATTCGGTGAGCCTTCGCACCACACAGACCGTCCTCGAGCGGACCTGGTCGGTGGACACCACCCCCCCGACCTTTGAGGTCGAAACGTCTGCACAAGCGACGCGGCTCCCCCTGATCAGCTGGGGTGCGCTCAACGACGACGACGGCGTAGGCGCTCAAGACGTCGCTGCGTTTGAGCTGAGCATCAACGGCGACGATTTTGCGCCTGTCTCTGAGCGCGTCAGCGATCAAGCGGCCGCCAACGGCTCGGAGACGGGGCGCTTACGGGGCCTGCCGAGCGGAGACCATGAGCTGACGTTTCGCGCCACCGACGAGGTCGGCAACACGACCGAGCGCGCCCTGACGCTCACCGTCGCGCTCGACGTCTACACGGTGAGCAGCAGCAACACCTACGTCAACAACAGCAAACCCTGCGCCGGCGACCTCGACGCCGACGGGCTCGACGAGGTGGTGATCATCCGCACCTACATGTTCAACGGGATCGCCCTTAACTCCGGCATCGTCTTCTGGGGGAGCCCCTCGTTCGGCGACAGCCGCATCACGACCTTTGACTTGGGCGGTCGGGGTACCAACCTGTGCCTCGCAGCGCCGCTGCGCGATACGGCAAGCGATCAACTCGCGGTGGTCTCAAGCGAGCCCAACGGCGGTCGTATTGAGTTCGTTGAGTGGTGGGCACGCGCCCAAGAAATCAGAACCTTCCACGTGATGAACCCGGGCGCTCGGCTCATGGGCTCGGTGATGCGAAACCTCGCCTATCACCCACGCGGGCTCGCCCCCGGTGAGGTCGACGAGACCGCCCAGCCTGCGCTTGCGCTCCAAGTCGGCTCACGCTTTATCAAGATGTTCCCCTTGGACCGACTTGAGGCGAACTCGCCGAGTACGGTGGACGACGACGCGCCAGGCAGCGTCACGCTGCAGACCCCCAACAGCCTGTCGAGCGGGACGCTGATCACCGGCTCGTTCCGGCAGCCCGGTCAAGCGGGCGTCGCCGTGGTCGACCGACGAGGCAGCCAAGACCGAGGCGTCGTGTGGGTGCTCGATACACCGCTCGAGACCGAGATGAGCTACGTGCTCAGCGACCAGGAGGGCGAGGGGCCGATGGCGCCGGCGCTGCGGGGCGCCAGCGAGGACGTCATGGGCAGCCTGGCGACGACGATCCGCTTTGGCGAAGGGCTCGTCGATGGCGTGCTGACGACGACCGACGGCGGCGACCAACTGATCATTCACCGGCGAGGCGCCGAAGCCGAGGTGATCGATCCACCGGGCTCGGTACAGGCGCTCAACGACCTGGCAGCCTGCGACCTCAACGGCGATGGCCGGGACGAGATCTCGGTGGTCGGGCGCACGCGCCACTACATCCGCTGGGGAACCGGCGAGTGGACGCAGAGCCCTGTCTCCGAGCGCCCGGTGCGAACTCAGTGCGCCAGCGACATCAACCGAGACGGGCTCAATGACCTCATCCTCACCACGGCGAGCCAAAACAGTGTTTACATTCTCCACTAGTTGGACTGGTAGTCACCCGGGATTCAGAAACTTGACCTCAGCCCCGTAGGGGCTAGATACCGACATCACCGTAACGAACTTGATCGAGCCATGAGCCAATCCATCTACGATACGATCGACGCCGGCAGCCTGCCCTATGTCGAGGCGCTGCATGAACAGTACCTTCAGGACCCCAACTCGGTCCCTGAGCGGTGGCGGGCGTTCTTCGCCCAAGACGACGACGCAACGCACTTCGGCCCGCAGTTTGCGGCCTCATCCATCTTCGCCGGTGCGCGCAGCGAGGCCTTAAGCCAGGACCGCCCCGCCTGGAGCGACGCGCCCGCTGCGGTGCCCGTCAACCCCGCTATGCAGCGACGGCTGCCGTTCTTGTATCGACTGCGGATCTTTGCGGAGCTCCCCGAGAAGGCGCTCTCGCTGATCGCCAACCTCCTCGAGGAGGTCACCGTGGCGGAAGGTGAGACCATCTTCGAGGCTGGCTCGGACGGCGACGCCGTCTACTTTATCGAGCGAGGCCGGGTCGAGATCCAGCGCGCCGAAGAGCACGTCGCCTTCCTCGGTGACGGCGAGGTGCTCGGTGAGCTCTCGGTGATGGACAACCGCCCGCGCTCGGCCGACGCCAAAGCGGTTGCGGACTGCTCGCTGCTCCGGCTCGGCAACCAAGACCTGTACCGACTCCTCGATGAGCACGGCGCCATCGCTCGTGGCTTGTTCCACACGGTCACGCAGCGCCTGCGCGAGACCAACGCCCGGCAAGAGCGGGTCGACCTGCTGATCCGCTCGTACCGCGTGCGGGGTCACGTCATGGCGAACATCAACCCGCTCGGGAACAAGCTCGAAGAGCACCCCGAGCTCACCCTCGAGCACCACGGCTTGAGCGAGGCGGACTTAGACCTCGCCTTCTCGACCCGCACCTACTTCCACTCGGAGCGCGACCAGCGCCTGCGGACGCTCGTAGAACAGCTCAAGAAAACCTACTGTGGGTCGATCGGTGTTCAGTTCATGCACATCGACAACCCCGAGGTGAAGAACTGGCTGTACACGCGCATGGAAGCGACGCAGAACCGGCGCAGCATGAGCCGCGACGAGCAGCTGCGCATCTTCCGCAAGCTGACCGACGCCGAGACCTTCGAAGATTTCATCCACAAGAAATACCTGGGCGCCAAGCGCTTTAGCCTCGAAGGCGGCGAGACCCTGATCCCGCTGATGGACCTGGCGTTGGATGGGCTCGCACGCCACGGCGTGCGCCACGCGATCATCGGCATGGCGCACCGCGGGCGGCTAAACGTGATGACCAACATCATGGGCAAAAGCCCGGCGAAGGTCTTTGAGGAATTTGAGGACGGCGACCCGCAAGCGCTGATCGGGCGAGGCGACGTGAAGTACCACCTCGGCTTCAGCTCGGTGCGCGTCAACGCCGAGGGGCACCGCACTCAGCTCAGCCTGTGCTTCAACCCGTCGCACTTGGAGTTCGTCGCGCCGGTCGTCTGCGGGCGCGTACGCGCTCGGCAAGACCGGATCGGCGATCGAGCCCGGCAGCAGGTCGCAGGGATCGTGATTCATGGCGACGCCGCGTTCGCCGGGCAAGGGGTCGTCCAAGAGACGCTGAACATGAGCGGGCTGCAGGGCTATGAGACCGGCGGCACCATCCACATCATCGTCAACAACCAGGTCGGCTTCACGACGCATCCGGAGGAGAGCCGCACCAGCGCCTACGCCACCGATGTCGCCAAGATGCTCGACATCCCGATCTTTCATGTCAACGGCGAGGACCCCGACGCCGTCAGCCACGTGATCAACCTCGCCTGCGCCTTTCGCGCCAAGTGGCGGCGCGACGTGGTGATCGATATGTATTGCTTCCGTAAGTACGGGCACAACGAGGGCGACGACCCGAGCTTCACGCAGCCGCTGATGTACGACAACATCCGCAAACGAGGCACCGTCCGAGCGCATTACCTCGAGAACCTGATCAAGCTCGGTCAGATCACCAACGAGGACGCTGCCCTCATCGCCAGCGCCAGCCGCGAGCGGCTCGAGGAGTGCCTCGCCGCGGCGCGCTCGGGCGACTCGGCGCCTGAGACCTTGGGCACCTGCAAAGAGATCGTCGAGGTCGAAGAGGGCTGCCTGATCGGCGACCTCGGCTTTGAGGTCTACGACGCCGAGTCTGGACGCGTCCACGCCGCCTTTGTCGGGGGCGCTGACCGAGCCTGTGAGGAGGTCGACACCACCGTGGGCGTCGAGACGCTGCAGGCGCTCTTGCACCAACAACTCGAGGTGCCCGAGGACTTCCACATCAACTCCAAGCTGACGCGCCTGCACAAGCAGCGGCGCGCCATGGCGACCGGTGACCGCCCACTCGATTGGGGCGGCGCAGAGAGCCTCGCCTTTGCGAGCTTGCTGACCGAGGGCGCCGGCCTGCGCGTCTCGGGTCAAGACTCCGGGCGCGGCACCTTCGCGCACCGCCACGCCGAGTGGCATGACACCACCGACGGGCGGCGCTTTATCCCGCTGCAAAACCTGAGCACCGACCAGGGCAAATGCGGGATCTGGAACTCGCCGCTGTCCGAGACCTCGGTGCTCGCCTATGAGTACGGATACAGCCTCGAGATGCCCGAATCGCTGGTGATCTGGGAGGCGCAGTTCGGCGACTTCGCGAACGGCGCGCAGGTGATCATCGATCAATTCATCACCAGCTCTGAGGACAAGTGGAACCGCCTCTCTGGGGTCGTCCTTCTGCTCCCGCACGGCTTTGAAGGTCAGGGTCCCGAGCACAGCTCGGCGCGCCTCGAGCGCTTCCTGACGCTGGCTGCCGAGGACAACATCATGGTGATGAACCTCACCACCCCGGCGCAGCTGTTCCATGCGCTCCGGCGGCACGTCATGCGCAAGATCCGTAAGCCGCTGGTGGTGATGACGCCCAAGAGCTTGCTGCGCCATCCGCAGGCGATCTCGAGCCTTGAGGAGCTGGCGACGAAATCCTTTGAAAAGGTGATCGCCGACTCAGAGGCCGACCCGAGCAAGGTCACGCGGATCCTGCTGTGCTCGGGCAAGGTCTACTTCGAGCTGCTCAACGCACGCAACGAAGCGCAACTCGACCACGTCGCCATCTTACGGCTCGAGCAGCTGTACCCCTTACCCGACGTTGAGCTCAAAGCGCATCTGGCGCCCTACAGCGACGACTGCGAGCTCGTGTGGGTCCAAGAAGAGCCCGAGAACATGGGCGCCTGGGGCTTCTTTTTGCGGCAGCTGCGCGGCGTCGCTGGACGCTTCCGACTCAACGGCGTCTTCCGCCCCGAGTCGGCGAGCCCCGCCACGGGCTCGAAAGCCAGCCATACCTTTGAACAGAATCTACTCATGCGCCAAGCGCTGGGTCTGGAGGAATAAGTGGAAATCAAGGTCCCAAGCGTCGGTGAATCCGTCACCGAGGTTACCGTCGCCGAGTGGCTCAAACCCGTCGGTGCGTTCGTCGAGGTCGACGAGCCCATCGTGCTGGTCGAGAGCGACAAGGCGGATATGGAGATCCCCGCGCCGGCTAGCGGCACCCTCACCGAGCAGCGCATCGGCGCGGGCGAGGACGCAGCGGTGGGTGATGTCCTAGGCACGCTCGAGCCCGGTGAAGCGCCCGCAGCGGGCAGCAGCGAGCCAGCGAGCGAGCCAGCGACGGCGGCCGAGCCTCAGCCCTCCGGTCACGTGATGCCAGCGGCGGCGCGCGCAGCGCACGATGCCGGCATCGACGCCGCGCAGGTCGCGGGGAGCGGACCGGGTGGACGCGTCCTCAAAGAAGACGTCGCCAAGGCCGCGGCGCAGGCACCCACCCCGGCGCCCGCTGCTGCGCCTGAGCCCGCTCCGGCGCCGACCCCCGCACCCAAAGCCGCCGCGCCGGTCACCCCGTCGGCGCTGGGCGGCGCCGAAGAGGTCGTGCGCATGTCGCGCCTGCGGCAGACGATCGCACGCAACCTGGTCGGCGCGCAGCAAAATGCGGCGCTGCTGACGACCTTCAATGAGGTCGATATGAGCGGGGTGATGGCGCTGCGTAAGCGCTACCAAGACGCCTTCGTCAAAAAGCATGGTATCAAGCTCGGCTTCATGAGCTTCTTCATCAAGGCAGCGATCGAGGCGCTCAAAGAGTTCCCGGCGGTGAACGCCGAGATCCGAGACAAAGACATCGTCTACAAAAACTACTACGACATCGGCGTGGCGATCGGCGGCGGCAAAGGCTTGGTGGTGCCCGTCATTCGTGGCGCCGACAGCTTGAGCATGGCGGGGATCGAGCAAGCCATCGCAGACTACGCCGGCGCGGCGAAGGCGGGCACGATCAACCTCGATGACCTCACCGGCGGGACGTTCTCGATCACCAACGGCGGCATCTATGGGTCGATGCTCTCAACGCCGATCGTCAACGCGCCGCAAAGCGGTATTTTGGGGATGCACAACATCGTCAAGCGGGCGGTCGTCGTCGACGACGAGATCGTGATTCGCCCGATGATGTACGTGGCGCTCACGTATGATCACCGGATCGTCGACGGGCGCGAGGCCGTAAGCTTCCTGAAGCGGATTAAGGACTGCATCGAAGACCCGGCGCGCATCCTGGTGGAGGCTTAGACGATGGCGGATCATCAGCTTTTGGTCATCGGCGCCGGTCCAGGCGGCTACGTCGCTGCGATCCGAGCGGCACAGCTCGGCTTGAGCGTGGGCATCATCGAGAAAGAGGAGAAGCTCGGCGGCACCTGTTTGCGTGTGGGGTGCATCCCCTCCAAGGCGCTCCTTGAGTCCTCCGAGCGTTACCGAGCGGCGCGTGAAGACGCGGCGGATCATGGGCTCGACATCGAAGGGCTGACCCTTAACCTGCCCAACCTCATGGTGCGCAAAGAGCGCGTGATCGAGCAGCTCACGGGCGGCGTGGCCGGCTTGATGAAGAAGAACAAGATTACGGTCTACCACGGCCTCGGTCAGTTCGTTGGGCGCAGCGACGAGGGGGTTCAGGTTTCGGTCGGTGAGCAGACGGTCACCGCCGAGCGCGTGATCATTGCGACCGGCTCGTCCGCAGCGAGCTTGCGCGGCGTCGAAGAAGACGGTGACCGCATCGGCTGCTCGACGGCAGCCTTGAGCTACCCGGAGGTCCCCGGGCACTTGGTGGTGATCGGCGCCGGCGCGATCGGGCTTGAGATGGGCAGCGTCTGGAACCGGCTCGGCGCCAAAGTCACGGTGCTCGAGTACCTGCCAAGGATCCTCCCTGCGTGTGACGCAGCGGTCGCCAAAGAGGCGCGCAAAATTTTAGCCAAGCAAGGGCTCGAATTTCAGCTCGGCGTGGCCGTCACCGGCGCGCGCGTCGAGGGCGAAAAATGCGTCGTCGAGGTCGACGGGGGGGACCCCATCACCTGCGACCGCGTCCTGGTCTCGGTGGGCAGGCGCCCCCATACGGACGGCCTGAGCCTCGAGAACATCGGCCTGAGCACCAACGGGCGCGGCTGCATTGAGGTCGACGCGCACTTCAGCACTGGCGTCCCGGGCGTCTACGCTATCGGCGACGTGATCCCCGGACCGATGCTGGCGCATAAGGCAGAAGAAGACGGCGTCGCGTGTGTTGAGGGCATGGTCACGGGCTACGGTCACGTCGACTACAACCTCGTCCCGAGCATCGTGTACACCGAGCCCGAGGTCGCCAGCGTCGGCCTCACGGAGGAGGCGCTCAAGGAGCAAGGGCGCGCCTACAACAAAGGGCGCTTCCGGTTCGCTGCGAACGGGCGAGCGCTCGCACACGGGCACGCGGACGGCTTCGCTAAGATCCTCGCCGATGCGGAGACCGACCGAGTCCTCGGCGTGCATCTCGTGGGACCTTGCGCTGGCGAGCTGATCGCTGAGGCGGCGACGGCGATGGCCTTTGGGGCGTCGAGCGAAGACATCGCGCGCACCTGCCACGCCCACCCCACCCTCTCCGAGGTGGTCAAAGAGGCGGCGCTCGATGTCGGCGGGCGCGCGCTGCACCGGTGATCGGTGCGAGTCGAGGGGACGATGAGCAAGGATCCACACCAGATCATCACGGACCCTGTCTGGGGGCATCGGCGCGTCGAGCCCGTACCAGCCGCAGAGGACCTCAGCGCCTACTATGAGAGCAAGTACTACGATCTGATCCAACAAGGAGGTCGAGCCCTTGAGCTGCAGCGGCTTATCGCCGGCGGTAAAGAGGCGGACGCCACCCGAAGCTGGCTGCATCACACGCTCTACGATACGCTCATCGCTGCGCTTGAGGCGGCTCCGGGCAAACGTATTTTGGATGTGGGCTGCGGCATCGGCGAGTTCATCGCCTATGCAAACCGTCACGGGTTCCAAGCGCAAGGCGTTGAACCCGCTCAACAAGCGGTTGAGCTCGCGCAGTCACAAGGGTTAGACGTCGAGCTCGGGAACTTAGCAGGCTTCGCAAACCAGCACCCAGACGCCCGATTTGACGCGGTCATCTTTCTTAACGTGATCGAACATTCGCCGGATCCGATCGCCCTGCTGACTCAGGCGCGTAGCCTGCTCAATAAGGGCGGTCTCCTGATCTGCCGCCTGCCGAATGACTTCAGCCCCATTCAAGAGCTCGCACGGCAAAAACATGACCTCAACCGATGGTGGGTCGTGGTCCCCGACCACATCAGCTACTTCAACTTTGAGAACGTTCCACCCATCCTTGAGCGCCTAGGCTTTTGCATTGAAGACACCATGGGCGATTACCCGATGGAGTTCTTTCTCTTGATGGGCCGAGACTACATCTCGCAGCCAGAGCTTGGCCGGGCGTGTCACCTTGAGCGGGTTGAACTCGAGATGAGCATGCCGGCGCAGCAGCTGCGCGCCATGTACCGTGGCTTTGCACGAGCCGGTATCGGCCGAAATGCGCTCTTCGTCGCCCGAAAAGAGAGCGTTCATGACAGCGCCTAAGCGCTTGGCGCTGATCCCCGCTCGCGGCGGAAGCCAGCGGATCCCGCGCAAAAATATTCGTCGGTTTTGCGGGCAACCGATCATCAAGTACAGCATCGACGCCGCCAAGGCGTCCGGCCTGTTTGACGTCATCATGGTCTCAACGGACGACCACGAGATCGCTGAGGTCGCCCGCCAGTTCGGTGCGGAGGTCCCGTTCATGCGCTCCGCTAAAAATGCAGACCACGAGGCGACCACGCTCGACGTGATCCAAGAGGTCCTCGCAAGCTACCGAGCGCGCGGTGTCGACTTTGAGAGCTGTTGCTGTATCTACCCCACTGCGCCTTTGATTCAACCCGAGAGCCTGCGCGCCTCGTTTGAGCAGCTCGAACGCGACCAGCTCGATTCCGTGTTCCCCGTCGTCGCCTTTGACTACCCGGTCCAGCGAGCCACACGGATCAACGCGGCGGGCTGTTTGGAGCTCATCGACGCAGGTCACCGATTTAGCCGCAGTCAGGACCTTGAGCCAGCGTACCACGACGCGGGGCAGTTCTACACCTTCCGCACCGACGCCTTGCTAAAGACAGGCGATATTTGGACCGAAAAAACGGGGGCAGTCGTCCTTAACCCCATGCAGGTCCAGGACATCGACACGGAAGATGACTGGGCTGTAGCTGAACTCAAGTTTGAGCGGATCCATGACCCGTAAAGCAGTCGTAGTTGGCGGAGGCGTGGCGGGCATCACCGCAGCGCTCCTTCTGCGTCAACAAGGCTGCCAGGTCACCCTCATTGAACGCGCCAACGAGCTCGGCGGTCTGCTGCGCTCCGTACACCCCTTTGGTCCTGATTACGCCTTTGACTTCGGCACCCACCTCGGGCGCGAGACGGGGATCGAAGCGCTCGATGCGCTCTTGTATGACGGGCTCGATGCGCCGCGCCTGCCAAGCACTCTGGCGGGCTCGTTTCACGGGCAACTCTTCGAGGGCAACGCCTTCTTGTCCGACCAAGGGCTCCCAGAGCATCGGCGAAGCGAAGGGCTCAAAGCGCTGATCAATCGGCGAGGGGCAGCGGCCTATGGCGATCTCAAAGAGCAGCTCATCGGGCAGTTTGGGGCGGTGTACGCCGAACACCTGTTCGAGCCCATCATCGAAAAGCATTTCGGCTGCAGCGCCGAGGAACTTGCGCCCGACGCCCACCGGCTTTTTGGGTTAGCCCGGCTGATCGCAGGCAGCCCCGAAGAGACCCATACGCTCAAGAAGTCACCGCAGCATGATGAGGTGCTCGCCTACCATAGCCACCTCGACCTGATCTCAGCGCAGCGCTCCTTGTACCCCGCCGAAGGGGGTATGGGGACCTGGATCGAGCACCTCAGGCAACGACTGATCGACGCGGGAGTAACGATCCAGACGGGCTGCTCGATCGAAGGTTTTGACTGTGACCGGCGGTCCATCGTCGCGGTGCGGACGGACCAAGGGGTCTACCCCGTCGACCAACTGGTCTGGTGCGCGCCGCTCTTCGCCTTGGTCAAAGGCTTGGGCTTACCGATGCCTCAAGGCGGCCCACCTCGCCGCTTGACCACGACGCTGCAGCACCTCTTAGTCGACGCCGACTACGGGACGGAGCTCTACTACCTCCACTGCTATGAACCGTCGATGAAGACCTTCCGGGTCACGCTCTACGACAACTTCAGCCCCACCCTAAACGGTAAGCTCCGCCTGACGGTCGAGCACCTGCTCACGCCGAGCGCGTACGCTGCGCTTGATCAAACCGCTCACGCTCAAGAGACCGATGATGAGCTCGTCAGGATGGGGATCATCCCATCGAGCGACTCGGTCACCGACCGCCACCTCGCCGTCTACCCGAACGGGTTTCCCATCCCAACGCCTGATTTCGTCACCGCTAACGAGCAGCTGCTCGAGACGGCTCGCGCGGCGACGGACAACGTCACCTTACTCGGTAAGAACATCGGTAAAATCTGGTTCATGAACGAGGTCTTAGTGGACACCTACCGCCAGATCAGCGCCCTGTGAGCGAGCCTTCGACGGACCCTCAGGTTGTCTTTCGCTGCGACTCCAACAGTCGACACGGGTTCGGTCACACCGCCCGCTGTATGAACCTGGCGCATGCGCTGCGCGGTCTCGGCGCTGATCACATCGCCTTTGTGGGTGACTTTGGCTCCTTTGCACGGCGCGCCCTCGAGGCGCGAGGCTTTCGCATCATCGACTGCCAAGAGGACCAGCCTACCCCTCAAAGCCTGCTCGACCATCTCCCCCCCGAGGCGCTCGTCGTCATCGATCATTATGGCGTCGACGCTGAATTCATCGACGCGCTGGCTCAAGCGCAAAGGCGGCCGGTCTACTTCGTCGATGAGGACCGGTACAACTTTGCGCATCGAGCGCTGGCGTTGATCAGCATCCGTCTCGAGGGGCAAGAGATGCGGCTTGAGCGGTTCCAGGTCCCTGTCCTGTCAGGAGCTGATTACCTGATCGTCAGCCCGGAGTTTGCGGGGCTTCGAGCGCAGCTAGAGGGTCAAGCGGTCCGCCAGCGCGTCGAGCACGTCACGGTGTTTCTATCGGGTACGCAGGGGCAGTTTGTGCGCGAACAGCAGCTCGTTCGGGCGCTTGGGCAGGTGACCTCGCCACCGAGTTTGCATCTCATCACGCACCACGCACAGGCTCACCAAGAGGGCACACGACCCCTCTTTGGCGAGCAGTTGAGCCTTGAGGCGCCGACGCCTGAGCTTGCGTCTCGGCTAGCGCAAACCGACCTGCTCATCTGCGGAGGTGGTCTCTTGAAGTACGAGGCGGCGTACTGCGGCATCCCGAGCGCGATCTGCTCGGTCACCGAGCTCCAACACCACGACACGCGCGCATTTTGTGCGCAGGGCCTCGCCTACGATCTCGGCGCCTGGTCGCAACCCGGCTTTGAGGATCAACTCGTCACCCAGCTCACCGCGCTCATCGACGACCAGCGGCTGAGGCAGCGCCTGCGCGAGCAATGCCACGGGCGCTTTCGCAGCGACTCAACGCAGCGCCTGGCGAACCGTCTCGTCACCTTGCACACAGAAGGGGTCCATCATGGACGTCAAAGCACACTATAAGGCGCTCTTTAGCGAGCACGGCAACTCCGCAAAGGCGGTGCAATGGGGCGACGACGCAAGCCAACACAGCCGCTTCGAGATCCTCGCACAGGTCGCCCCGAAGCTCGGTTCCGTGGTCGACGTCGGCTGCGGCCTGGGACACCTCTACGAGCACCTTCGAGCGCGTGAGCCGGACCTTCGCTATACGGGCTTAGACTTTGTCCCTGAGTTCATCGATGCCGCCCGAGCGACGTTTCATGAGACCAACGCTGAGTTTCAGGTCTTTGACGTCTTCAACGACCCCATGCCCAAGGGGTCCGATTTTGCGCTCTTAAGCGGCGTCTTCAACAACCTCATGGACGATAACTGGGGCTTCATGACGCACGCGCTGCGCGCCATGTTTGATGCCGCTGAGCGAGGGATCGCCTTTAACGCCATGTCGACCTACGTCGACTACCGTGACCCCGGGTTGTACTACGTCGACCCCTGCGCCGTCTTCGATTTCTGCAAACACAACCTGAGCAAAAAGGTGACCCTGCGCCATGACTACAGCTTGAGCGAGGGCGGCTTTCCGTTCGAATTTGCGGTGTATTGCTACAAATGAAGGTCGCGATCATGCAACCGACCTACCTGCCTTGGGTCGGCTACTTCCAGCTGATCGATGCGGTCGATCAATTCATCTTTCTCGATGATGTTCAGCTCACCAAACGCAGCTGGCAGGTGCGAAATCGAATCAAAACGCCCCAAGGCGAGCTGTACCTGAGCGTACCGGTCGAGAAGGCGCCGCGCAGCACGCTGCTGCACGCAGCGCGCGTCAAAAACGCGCTCGATTGGCGAACACGGCACCTGCAAAATATCCAGCAGCACTACGCCAAGGCGCCCTTTTTTGAGGACGTCTTCCCGGCGCTGCGCGCAGCCCTCGAGAAAGAGGTCTCTAGCCTTGTCGAGTCCAACATCGAGATCATCCAAGCGCTGTCTGCGCTCCTCGGTGTCGGCGCAGACTGCGTGCGCAGCTCCACGCTCCGTGACCGCTCGGCGGGAAAGGGGGACGGTCTGCTTGAGCTCTGCGCGCTCCAAGGCGCCACCGCCTACCTCTCACCTTTGGGCAGCGCCGCCTACCTCGAGGCCGACGAGTCCTCGGCCGCCTTTGAGCGAGCAGGCGTCGCGCTCACCTATCAGAACTACACACCCGCCCCTTACACGCAGCGCTACGGCGAATTTGTCCCCTACCTGAGCGTCATCGACCTGTTGCTCAACGAGGGAGCTACGGCGGCGCAAGCGATCATGCGAGCCGGCGCAGGGACTCCGCTTACCTCCGCGCAGGTACGCGAGCGCCTCGCTTAGGGCGCACCGCCGACAAGGTCCCATGTCACAGGCGTACCCGCCTCAGCCGCTTGCGTGACGGTCCGCCCGATCAGGGCTTCATAATGCTTGGGCTTGAGCCCGTAACCCGGACGAATCGAGCGGAGGTTCTGCGGCGTCAGTGTGTCCCCCGGCTGCACATCGCGCACGATGTACAGCGAGCGCCGATAGGCTGACGACGCCTTCTCAACAGGGCGCATGCCAAGCTCGGGTGTGCCGATGGCGCGCCAGGCGCGATCGGTCTCCTCGACCAAGGCTTTGAGCTCCGCAGGCTCCAGCGAGAAGGCGCTGTCGACGCCCCCATCCGCCCGCCGTAAGGTGAAGTGTTTCTCGATCACGCGCGCCCCAAACGCCACGCTCGCGACCGCAACGCCGATCCCGTGCGTGTGGTCGGACAACCCCGCCATCACGCCAAAGCGATCGGCTAGCGTCGGGATCGCTGAGATGTGGGTAGCGTCCGGTGGTGCGGGATAAGTGGAGGTGCACTTGAGCAATACGATCTGGTCGTTGCCCATGCTCTTGGCGGCTTCGACCGCCTCGCCGATCTCTTCTTGCGAGGACATCCCGGTCGAGATGATCATCGGCTTGCCGGTCGCAGCGATCTTTTTGATCAGCGGGATATCCACCATCTCAAAGCTCGCCACCTTGTACAGCTCGACCCCCAAATCTTCGAGGTAGTCCACAGCGGTGGCGTCAAAGGGGGATGAAAACCCGATCATCCCGTGCGCCTTGCAGCGATCAAAGATCGGCTGGTGCCACTCCCACGGGGTGTGCGCCTCGTCGTAGAGGTCGTAGAGGTTACGCCCCTCCCATAAGCTCCCCTCATCCTCGATCACGAAGCCCGGCTTGCGCGAGTCGATGGTCATGGTGTCGGCGGTGTACGTCTGGATCTTGAGCGCATGCGCGCCCGCCTCAGCCGCGGCGTCGACGATCGCTAAGGCGCGCGCAAGGTCTCGGTTATGGTTGCCGCTCATCTCTGCGATGATCAGCGGCGGCGCCGAGGTTCCGCCGAGTCGATCCATCAAACTTATGCTCATGCTCGTTGCCTTATCACGCTTGAGGTTGCTGGCAGCTCACGCAGCCGAACTCAGCGACGCCGAGCACAGTAGGCGAAGCGGTTCTGATAACCGTTGCCCGAGGCACACCACCTACCCCCGACCCTTCCGCAGGCGCTCCCGCCCTGCCACCTACGACCCATATAGGCAAAGGTGTTATCAAAGGGGCCACAGCCGCTCGGATAGGTGTTCCCCCCGCAGCGCGCTCGAGAACCCCGCCACATCGGATTACCGCAGCCATCCTCGCTGGTGACCGTACAGATGTTGTCGTTGAATCCGCACCCATTCGAGCCGGCACAGGGTGTGACCATCCCTTGCGCCTGACACGCCGCGTGCACGTTGGCATCGTTCATCGTTCCCTGGACCGGCACTCTGTAAAAGCGCCACCCGTTGTACTCGACCAAGAAGAACTCTTCGACACCCAAGGTGCAGTCGTTCCGGCAGTCGTCGCCATCATTTTGGTTGCCGTCGTCGCAGGCTTCTACGCCAGCTTGGACGTGCCCGTCACCGCAGCTGGCGGCGGTGCAATCGTTTAGGCACGCATCGGTCTGTGCCTGGTTCGCGTCGTCGCAGGCTTCAACGCCCGCTTGCGTGAAGCCATCGCCGCACGACGCTGCGGTGCAGTTGTTCAAGCACGCATCGGTCTGCTCGAGGTTGCCGTCGTCGCAAGCCTCAAAGCCGGCCTGTCCGGCTTGAACGTCCCCGCGCAAGAAGCCGTCACCGCAGGTCGCCAGCGCGCAGGTGTCTAAGCACGCGTCGAGGTTGCTCGGGTTGCCGTCATCGCAGGCCTCGTAGCCCGCTTGGCCTTCGGCGATGTCGGCGCGCACCACGCCGTCGCCGCAGCGCGCAGCGGTGCAGTCGTTACGGCACGCATCCTCCTCGACCTGGTTCCCATCATCGCAGGCTTCGATCCCCGCAGCGACGATGCCGTCACCGCAACGGTTCGTGATGCACTCGGTCAGGCAGCCGTCGGTGTCGACCTCGTTGCCGTCGTCGCAGTCCTCACGGCCCTCCCAGACAAAGCCGTCGCCGCAGCGAGCGATCACGCAGGAGTTCAAGCAGCCGTCGGTCTGCAGCTGATTGGCGTCGTCGCACTCCTCAACCCCGACCTGCAAGACGCCGTCACCGCAGCGAGCAACCAGGCACCCGTTGGTGCACTCGTCGGTGTCCACCCCGTTGCCGTCATCACAGGCTTCGCCCTCATCGACGCGCCCGTTGCCGCAGCGCTCGTCACCGCAGGTCGCCGAGCAGCCGTCGCCGACCTCGATGTTGCCGTCGTCGCACTCTTCAAAACCTGGCTCTTCGGGCTGCAGATCCGTGCGCAAAACGCCGTCACCGCAGCGCGCCTCCTGACACGCCGCCGTGCACGCGTCCGACTGCACGGCGTTGCCGTCATCGCAGGCTTCAAAGCCGTCTACTCCTGCCTCAAGATCGGCGCGTACGACGCCGTCGCCGCAGCGCGCAACGGCGCAGCTCGAGAGGCACGCGTCGGTCTCAACGTCGTTACCGTCATCGCAGGCTTCAACGGCTTGAATAATCCCATCGCCGCAGGTGGCGGGGCGGCAGTTGGCGCACGCGTCGGTGGGGTCTTCGTTGCCGTCATCGCAGCCCTCGCCCGGGCCGACGAAGCCATCACCGCAGCGCGCCACCTGACAGCTGCTCAGGCAGCTGTCGGTGTCGTCGTCGTTGCCATCGTCGCAGGCTTCATAGGCGGCGTCGGTGTCTTGCAGATCCGAGCGCACGATGCCGTCGCCGCAAAAGGTGATCACACAATTGACAGTGCATGCGTCGGTGTCCACGTCGTTGCCGTCATCGCAGGCTTCAAATCCGGGCGCACCCTCCGCGAGGTCTGCGCGTAGGACGCCGTCACCGCAGGCTGCGATCACGCAGTTGTTAAGGCAACCATCGACGTCGAGGTCGTTGCCGTCATCGCAGGTCTCATAGCCCTCTGCGCCCGCCTCAAGGTCGGTGCGCAAGATCCCGTCCCCGCATAAAGCCGCTTTGCAGCCATCGGTGCAGGCATCGCCCGGCTCTTCGTTGCCGTCATCGCACTGCTCGCCCGTCTCGATGGCGCCGTTACCACAGGCGGCTTCGGTCTCACGCACGACCACTTGGTCGCCGCAGGCTACAACATAAGCGAGCCCGAGCAGCGCCAGTGCGCGCCCTGTCGTCATCATTTTCTTCATCGCCTACTCCACGGCGCCGACTATGCGGGATGCGAGCGCTTGCAAGCAAGCCGCCTCGTTTCAACAGGTCAGCGCACCCAGATCGCCTGAGCGCCGCCCCGGTTCCCAAAACTGAGCGTTGCGCCGTTGTAGCGCACGTGCATCCAATTGGAGGCGTCGCCGCCGCAGAGCGTCAACCCGTCGTTGGTGCCGGCTGGTCCAAAATCCCAGCCCGAGCCCAAGCTGCCGTGCCCTTTACAGTCCGCAGGCGCCCCCGCAGGCCGATTGACCTGCCCGCGCCCGGCGTCGGTGAAGGCGGCTCGTCCGCCGCACCAATAATAACCCGCCTGCCCGTACAGCAGGTAACCGTCTTGACCAAAGCGGATGCGCAGCTGCGCCTTCTGGATGGGGTTGCTCAGGTAGGTGCGGGCGCCATTTTGGTAGGCCGCCAGGCGCAGCTCCGTGTAGCTTAGGTCGTTGAGATCGAGCCAGCCCATCCGGCTCTCGTTACTCGATGACGAGGCCGTGGGGTTGTGCGCCAAATGGCTCAGGCTTCGCCGCCCAGAGCCGAACCCGTTAATCGGCGAGGTGTGGCGCGAATTCTTGATGAACCCG
>JAYZBQ010000020.1:0-16266 GCA_036338695.1 Myxococcota bacterium | reverse complement strand
GCCGCTGAGGTCATAGCGATCGCCTTCGAGCAGGACGTTCCCGTTGGGCGCCACGGTAAATCGGGTGTCTGCGAAGCCCCAGACGTGATCGGATTCGGCATCCGCTGCCGGCACCGCAGGTGGCGGTGGCGGCGTAAACCGTCCGGCGCCCTCATGCGGTCCGGGTTGAGGTCGGCTTAAAAGGCGCTTGGCGAGTCGGCGACCGGCGCGCGTCGGCTTGATCATGTCGTTGGCTCCCTTGGAGTCCGAAGGGTGAGCGCAGCGATTGGCGAATCATACCACTCGGGTCAAGCCTCGAATCTTAGGCGGCGGGCTTGCGGTTGGCGTAGACCACACGCCCTTCGTACACGGTCGCTACGGGGCGTCCGGTCAGGGACCAACCCACGAAGGGCGTGTTGACGCTGCGGGACCATCCGTAAGCCGGGTCAACAACCCACTCCTCGCTCGGGTCAATCAAGCACAGATCGGCTCGCATGCCCTGCTTGAGCGACCCACGGTCCGACCAACGCACCACCTCCGCGGGACCGCTGGTGAGCAGCTCGATCGCCCGTAAGCGGTCGATCACGCCCTCCTCGACGAGCTTGAGCGTCAACGCCAAGCTGATCTCCAAGCCCGTCACCCCAAACGCACTGCACGAGAAGTCGTGGTCTTTCTCGGTGTCCGAATGCGGTGCGTGGTCCGTGGCGATGGCGTGGACGCTGCCGTCTGCTAACCCTTGACGCAGCGCATCCACATGCCGCTGCGGACGCAGCGGGGGACTCATCTTGGTGTGGCTGTGGTAACCCGACTGAAGCACCGCATCGTCCGTCAGGAACAGATGATGCGGGGTGACCTCGCAGGTCACGTTCAAGCCGCGAGCGCGGGCATCGCGCACGAGGCGCAAGCCCTCGGCGGTGCTTAGGTGGCAGATATGCAGCCGCCCACCAAATTCCTCGAGGATCTCAAGGTCTCGAGCGATCATACCGCTCTCGCCTGAGATCGGCATCCCGAGCAGCCCTGCGCGCGTGCTGATCCGCCCCTCGTGCATGCAGCCGCCCCCGGTGAGCCCAAAATCCTCCTCGTGCAACATCAGCGGGCGCTCAAGGTCGGTTGCATACTCAAGCGCGCGCCTCAACAACCCCGAGTCCATGACCGGCATCCCGTCGTCGCTAAACGCCACGGCGCCCGCGGCCGCCATCTCGCCAAGGTCAGCCAACCGCTCGCCGCCCAGACCCCGGCTGATCGCGCCGCAGACGTGCACGTCACACAAGCCGATCTCTTGGCTTCGACGCCGGAGCAATGAGACCACCTCGCGCCGGTCCACCGCCGGATCGGTGTTCGGCATGCAGACCACCGATGTAAAGCCGCCTGCGACCGCAGCACGCGACCCGGTCAGGAGGTCCTCTTTGTACTCTTGTCCAGGCTCACGAAAGTGCACGTGGATGTCGATGAGCCCTGGCGTCACCCAGAGCCCCGAAGCGTCGATCGCCGTATCATCAGCAGGCGCGCTCCCCTTAGGATGAAGCGCTACGATGCGCCCGTCGAGCAGCTCGACGTCGTGCTCGGCGTCGAGCTCTTGTGCGGGGTCCAAGACGCGTCCCCCACGGATCCAGCGGGGTGTCTGTCCACAGTTGATCATTCGGGTGATCCTCCCAACAAAAGGAATCCGATCGCCATGCGAAGCGCCACGCCGTTCTCCACCTGATCCAGGATCACGGCGCGTCGACCATCGGCGACCGCCGGGTCGATCTCCACGCCTCGATTAATCGGACCGGGGTGCATGATGATGGCGTGATCAGGTAGGCGATCGGCGCGCGCAGGGTTGAGCCCAAACCGGATGGAGAACTCACGATCCTGCGGAAACAGCGACTGCTTCATCCGCTCGCGCTGAATCCGCAGCATCATCACAGCATCCGCCGTCTCGATCAGGTCATCGAGCTCGCTGTGCCAGCGCGCAGGCAGCGCCTCTGCGAAGCCTCGGGGGATCATCGTCGACGGCGCCACGCAGGTCACCTCAGCGCCGAGGGTGGACAGCAGATGAATGTTGGAACGAGCGACGCGGCTGTGGGCGATGTCGCCCACGATCAGGATCTTTCGCCCGCTCAAGTCACCGAGGTGTTCGGTCAACGTGAAGGCGTCGAGCAGCGCTTGGGTCGGGTGCTCGTTGATGCCATCGCCTGCGTTCACGACGGCGCAGCTCAGACGCTCAGCCAGGAACCAGGGCGCGCCACCTGCGCCATGACGAACGACGATCAGGTCCGGATTCATCGCATCGAGCGTGCGCGCTGTGTCCCCCAGGGTCTCCCCCTTGGCGGCGGACGAGCCGGAGGCCGAAAAGTTGATCACGTCGGCGCCCATGCGCTTGCCCGCCAGCTCAAAACTGACGCGCGTGCGGGTGCTGTTTTCGAAGAACGCGTTGATGATGGTGCGCCCACGTAAAGTGGGCAGCTTTTTGACCCTTCGGCGCCCGACCTGACGCATCTCGCGCGCCGTCGTGAAGAGCTGGTCGACCGCCTCAAGACTCAGCCCATCACAGCTGAGCAGGTGGCGCGGCCAGCCGCTTCGATCTGAGGCGATGGCGGCGCCTGGCCTGATCAATGAGACCGGCTTCATCGGTTCCCCTTCTCAAGACTCAGCGTCTGCGCCGAGAGGTCGAGCTGGACGCGCTGCTTGGGGCCGGGGTCCGGCACCTCGTAACCGATCACGTCCGGGACGATCGGGACCTGGTGTCCCGGTCGCCGCGCCAGCGCCGCAAGCCGAATGGTCTTTGGGCGACCCAGGTCCGAGAGCCGGCTCAGCGCAGCACGGATGGTGCGGCCGGTGTAAAAGACGTCATCGATCAAGACGACCTCTCGATCGTCAAGCTCGTGCGGGATATCCGTCCCGAGTACACGCGGCACGCCCGTGCGGAGCCCATGGTCGTCGCGATATAGGGCGATGTCGAGCAGACCCAGGTCAGCCCGTCGCCCAGCGCCTCGCAGATGCAACAATGCGCGCTCAGCGAGGACGTCCCCCCCCGTGCGGATCCCAATGATCAGGACATCCTCGCCGACACAATGCGCCAACGCATCGCACCACTGAACAATCAGCGATTCGAGCGCTTCACCCTCTAGTAAAACCTGCCCCACATCGCCTCCCGTGAGAGCGCGCATAACGGCTTCCTCAGCGCTTGACCAGCGTCGACTTCCCAGCGTTCATCAGACCACCTGAGCGAGCGCTCACCACGCCCCATGCTCAGAGGATCTTCAGTTGATTAGCGAAGCCGAAGCGCCACGAAATAAAAGGTCGCTGAGACCGGTAGTACAAATCGTGCGTTTTCGTTAGGATTGCGCACCTTTGAGGGAGAGATGCCTATGCGTCTGCAGCTCGTGATGTTGCCCTTGGTGATCCTTGGCATGTCGTGTGCCGGCTGTTCGGATGACACGTCACCGACCGGCGGAACAGACGCCGCAGCTCCGGTCTCGACCGATGCGGGCACATCGAGCCCCGATGCGGCGCAACCGGTCATCCCTGCGGACAATCCACTGCTGGGGACGTGGGCATTCGTCGCGCCGATGGCGGGCTCGGGCGTCGACGGGGTCGCCTTTTACGATGACGCCAGCGTCGCCGTGTTTGGGCGTGTCGCGCAATGTGTCGCAGCCGAGCTCGGCAGGTGGCGCGTTGAGGGCGAGCAGCTCTTCATCCAGATGGGCGAGCAGCCGGGGCAACCACAAAACTACGTCGTGGACGGCGATCGCTTGGAGATCACCCCAGAGGGCATGGAGCCGATGGCGCTTTCGCGTCAAAATCCGGGCTGCGAAAAACCGGCTGCGGTGGGTGATCTGCGCGAGCGGGTCGCAGCGACCTGGCGCGTTGAGGGGCAAGGCGACCGCGGACATATCTTGACCGGCATGAACCGCTACGTTCGCAGCGACAACGTCGCCGAGTGCACGCAGGACGCCGTGGGCGACTGGGATATCGACGGTGTAGGGCTCTTGCGGATCCGCATCGGCGACGACGAGACGGTGTACCAAGTCACCTCGGAGGCGGAGGGCGTTTTAGAGGTCCGTACAGCCGACGGCACAGCCGAGCGCTGGATCCGAGCGGAGGAGAACTGCGAGCGGCAGCCCAACGAGTACAACATCGTCGGAACCTGGACGCCGTCAACACCGGACCAGCCCAACATAGCGCTGACGGTCACCGGCGAGTGGAAAGCCCTGGACAACCTCGAGAGCTGCGGTGTCACGCAGACGAGGCCTTACATCCTGACCAAGGTCCCGCCGGAGTTCGTGCTCATTGCGGAGTCGGAGCAGGAAGAGCAGCTGGTCTACAGCTTCCGCGCAGTGGACGAGAACCGTTTTGCGATCAGCCGCGAGGGCGTCGAGGTCAGCTACGCTCGGGCGGAACAGAATTGTCACGGTGAAGAACAGGGGCAGGACCTAGACTACCCCATCATCGGGACCTGGTCGTCGTCCGATCAAGGCGCGCCCAACTTTGCGTTCTCCGCCGAAGGTGCGGGGATGACGGTGCAGGCGGTGGACAACTGTGCCATGACCGAGATCTTCAGTTACCGTCTAGCGGACAACCCGCCGCGTCTTGAGGTCATGCGCGACCCTGAGGGCGTGCCGAACCCCAACGGTCAGCCTCAGGTCGACGTGTATGAGTTCCGCCCCTCGGGCGACAACGCCTTTGCGATCAGCCGCGACGGGGTCACCTGGCGCTACACCAAGACCAACGGCAACTGCCACGACCCAGGCGGTGGTGGCGGCGAGCCGATCGACTACCCGATCGTCGGCACATGGGAGGCGGAAGGGCAACCCGGTCTAGCTCTGAATCAAGATCAACAAGGGTTCTACGGTCAGTACATCACCAACATCAACGGCTGCGAGGCGGGCGAAGGCTTCTCCTACACGCTCGCTGGCGACCCACCCGTTTTGACCCTACTCCTCAACCGAGACAACCAGCTGGTGCGCGTACCACACCCCTTCACACGGATCGACGACAACAGCTTCACCCTGACGATCGACAACCGGCCGGTGACCTACCGGCGCAGTCAGAGTAACTGCCACGTCGCAGGTCAAGAGAGCGAGCTGGACTACGCCATCATCGGCACCTGGGGCACTGAAGTGAACGGTCAGCCTACGCTGGTGTTCCGGCGCGACAACGTGGGTAATCTTGGGCAGGAGATCAGCTCGCTCGAGAACTGCTTGGTGCAGGCGTCATTCTCCTACCGGCTGATCGCCGAGCCGCCGTCACTAGAGCGACTCTACACGGATCAAAACGGTCAGATCGACGAGCGGCGCGAGCCGTTCCGGGCGGTCAACGCCAACAGCTTTGCGGTCATTATCAACGGCCAAGAGGTCGTCTACAGCCGGCTTGAATCGGACTGCCACACCCGCAACGACGGTCCCCCGCCGCCGGCGGAGGTGAACCCGCAACAGCTACTCGGCACGTGGCAGGCGGAAGGAAACGCCGGCTACGCCTTTGGCGCCAACAACGCCTTCAAGAAGCTTTCGAACGCAGCGAACTGTACTGTCGAGCTTCAAGGCACCTACGAGCTCGTAGGTACGCTGCTGACGCTCACGCCCGGCGACAACCAGCGGCCGCTGTTCTTCGCGGCCTCGATGGCGGATGAGAACTCGCTGGCGCTCACTGACGACAACCAGCAGCGGACGGCGCTGCGCCGGATCGAGCGGAGCTGCTTTTAGCCCTTGAAGGCTTGAGCGGCGATCCCGGGGATCTTGAACCAACTCGGGTTCTTCTCGAAGGCGATGAGCCGTTGCGCGGTGGCATACAGGTTGGCGTGGTCCACGAACCAAAGCGCCAGCGGTTTCATGCGCCACGGCGCCCTCGCCACGCTCTTTTGCGGATGGTCGATCAGGAGCGTGTTGTGGACGGTCCCGCGCCCGCTCTGGATGTCCTCGAGTGTATGCCCCGGAAACGCGCCCCAGGTCGTACTGCACAGGCCGTAGACCAGCCCCGACCAACAGTTGATGCCGATCGCCCCGTAACGTAGGTCGGCGATGGCTTGGTCAAAGGCTGCCTGGTGCTGCCGCTCCGTGCGCGGATCGATCAGGACGTTGCAGCTGAGGGTCCCCCACATGGTCTCGTTGCAGTACGTCACCGCCTGCTCGAGGTAGCTACTTGCGCCGTCAGCGGGCAGCGTGACCGCGGCGAGGATGCCGCAGAACGCCTCGGTCTTGGTGGCGTATTCAGCCGGTCCCGTGCCCACGCCCTCGATCAAGGTCCAAGGGATCACCTCTTCACCGGCGCCGCTAAGCGGCTCGGCTTGCGGGTAGTGATCCAAGAAGTCTTGGTAGCGCGCCTGAGCGCCCGGATAGTAGGCGCGCCGGCTCGGCGTTTTGCTCAGCTGTTCGCGCAGCAACTCGACGAAGCGAGCTCGATGGCTCCAGCCCTCGGACAACACCAACACCTTGCCGGCGTTGCAGTTGAAGCTGGCATTTTGAGCCACCATGGACGCGACTTGCCGCGCCTGAAATGCGAGCTCCTGCTCGGTCCAATCACCCGGGACCACAAGAATCGGGCTGACGGCGCCGAGTTCGCTGGTGATCGGCTTGTGGTTGCGTCGCTCCCCTGCTGCTTTGCGCTGCGCCACCTGCTCCGGGGTCCCCCCCCACACGATGGCGTCATGCGTCCGCTCCGAGCCGGTGATGTGGATGCTGTCGACCTCGTCATGGTTGCACAGATAATCGCCAATCTCAGCGCCTCCATAAACGACCCTCAGGAGGTTGCGCTCGACCAGGGGCCTTAGCGCCCTGAGCAGATGGGGCCCGAGATAATCGTTCACCGGGTTCATCTTCAGCAGGCACACCTCGTCCTCGGCGATGAGCTTATGCAGCACGTCCATCGGACCGATCGAGGCTTGATTGCCGGCGCCGAGCACCAGCGCCACGCCGCCCTCACCGACCTCGCCAGCCGCTTTGGCGCGGTAGATCTGCCCCTGAGTCGGCTCCTGCCCTGGCTCAACCCAAACCTCGGCGCTGTAGCCGGTCAGCAGCACCCGGTCCTGCGCCGACTGAGGGAAAACCTGGACCACCCGCTGTCCGTCTGGGCGCGTTCGCACCTTGGGGAGCGGAGGCTGCCCCCCATGATCCAGCGCATCGGCAAAGAGGCGTAGATTGCGCATCACCGTCATCACCCCGTTGATCAGCTCCTCGCCCTCACCCGAACCGTAGCGATCGTGACCCTTGGCGGCGCACGCGCTGGCTGCCCACGCGTCGGCTTCAGCGCTCATGGTCGCAAGGCATGCGCGCAGCAGCTTGGCTCGATCGGCTGTGCCGAGCGCAGCCCAAACCGGCGCTGCAGCCCTCAGCTCAGCGAGCGCCTGGTCGCAGTCCTCATGGCTAGAGGGCGTCATGTCGGAGGGGGGTTCGGGAAATTTCGGTGATGCCATCGTGTGCTCCTCCTGATGCGTCTTATCGACGGGATCGCTCGAGGGGTCAACGGACGGTCTCTGATCGAGCGCAGCGGTCGCGCGATACTCCGGTTTGCGCTGCGACCGCTCCACACAAAGGATGAGGCGCCTCGCCGCCGCTTTTGTAGGAGGCTCGCATCCGCTAGGCTGAACGCGAGGAGAGCACGTCATGATTCAGCGCATCGCCCTCTTGCTCAGCCTTGCCGTGGTCGCTTGCGGTCCGCCACAACCCAGCCAAAGCGGTGGCGGCGGCGACCGCAACCGTGACGCAGGCGCTGTCACACCGGGCGCAGACGCAGGATCGGGCGTTCTGGATGCGGGCTCGCCTCAACCCGACGCCGGCGCGGTGGTGCCTACCAGCCCGCTGATCGACCCCCAGTGCCTGGATGGACAATATCGCGAGACCCTGCCTCCGGCCAACGCCGACATCTCTGCGCTGAGCAGCGACTACAGCCCGGACGCCTGGCGTGCCTACGTGGAGGGTGTGCTCCGCGCTCGCTATCCGCTCGGCTGGACGATCGTGGAGGATGCGTTGGTCGAGGCGCCAGATCAGCTCGGCGATTGTCTTGACGCGTTTGTTCGAGACCGCAGCAGCCCGAGCGCCATCGATCGCCAGATGGGGACCTTTGTCCACGAATGTGGGCACTTCCTCGACATCGGCTTAGGTTTCGGTCGAGGGCGCAACGTCTTCGTCGTGCGTGAGGACCTCACCCTTGAGTGCACGCAAGGTGACACCACCGATCGACGCGGCCGAACCTTTGCGCGCAGTCGGATCCGAGATGACCGCTACGCCGACCTTCGCCCTCCCTGCGCGCGCGGCGAGGACTGCGACACCTACGCCAACATCTACCTCAACGGAGACCCTGACGACCAGAACTTCGACAGCGGCGATCAGGGCTTCAATATGCTGATGGAAGAGGCGTTTCAGTATGTGAACAGCCTGGCGACCAACTATGCGCTCAACGAGCGCTACCAAGGGTCGATCTCAGGGCGAGACGGGATCCTCACCACGCTCTGGTGGGTCCAGCGTTACCTCGCCATGGCGCGAGCTGACTACCCGGCGGCGCATGAGTTTATCCTAGGAGACCCCTGCTGGCGGCAAGCCATCCTGACGCTTTGGGGCCGGGCGTGGCTCTACCTCGAGGCGACCGAAGACATGAACCAACTCGGCATCCGTGACGACGCCATCATGGAGCTCGTGGAAGATCCGGACCTGCTCGGCGAGATCCAGTCCGTCCGGGAGGCGCACGGCTGTCGGTGATGCAGTCGCTTAGTTGACCTTGTTCTGCGCTTCACCCGTCCTGAAGAAGTGCAGCAGCTGATCCGCCGCGTCGATGCTCACCTGAAGCTGCGCCTCTTTCGTGGACGCGCCCAAGTGCGGGCTGCAGATCACCTTGGGGTGCGCCACCAGCGGATCGTCCGAGGCGACCGGCTCGTTCGCAAAGACGTCCAGCGCCGCACCGCTGAGCCGCCCTGCGTTGAGGCAGCGAAGCAACGCCTCCTCGTCCACCACGCCCCCGCGGGCGGCGCAGATCAAGAAGGCGTCATCCTTCATCTGAGCTAGGGTCTCGTCGTTGATCAGGTGCTTGGTCGCAGGCACCAGCGGAACGTGCAGCGTCACGTAGTCGGCTTGAGCGAACAACACGCCCGGCTCAACCAGCTCAGCGCCGAGCGCGGCGACGTCCTCAGCCGTTGCGATGGGGTCGCTGACCAACACCTTGAGACGCAACCCGACGAGGCGGTCGACGACGACCTTACCGATGTTTCCAAAACCGATCACGCCGGCGCAGCGCCCCGTGAGCTGACGACCTGCTAGCCTCTTCTTGTCCCAACGCCCCGCCTTCATCGACGCCGTCGCCTGCGGGATGTTGCGCGAGACAGCGAGGAGCAAAGCCACGGCATGTTCAGCGGCGCTGACGGTGTTGCCAAAGGGTGTGTTCATGACCGCAACGCCGGCTTCAGCTGCCGCCGCAAGATCGATGTTATCGACCCCAACGCCCGCGCGGACGACGGCTTTAAGGCGCCCTTTGGAGGCAGCGATCACCTCTGGCGTCACCTTGGTCGCTGAACGCACGCCGAGCGCATCGAAGGAGTCGATCACCGTCAAGAGCTCCTCGGCGCCCATGCCGGGTCGGTTGACGAGCTCGACATCCGCCGCCTGCTCGAGCTTTTCAAGCCCCTCCTGAGCGTAAGCATCTGAGATCAGAATTCGGGTCATGGCGCACCTCCGTTGCACGTGCGCTCCGGGGTTGCGACGAGTTGAAACGGCTGTCAACCGGGAGCCGGCGTTACCCGCTAGTCGAACGGAAACCAGGCGAGCCCGAGGCCACCTTCCAGCCCCTCATCGCTCCCCCAGCCGGCGCGTAAACGAACGCTCATCTGACGCATCACGAAGTAATCGTAACCGGCGTCAACGCCCCACGTTAGCTGGTCCAAATAGCCCGCCCGCAAGGTCAGGCGCGGGACCCAGCGAAACAGCTCGAACGAGCCGCGCATCGCCAGCTGTGGGTGCCAACCATTCGCTGCGCCTAGCTTGGCCAGCGCGCCGACCGCCCAGAAGCCCTGCGGGCTGTAATAAACCTCGGTCTGCGCCCCCACACCAGCGCTCGAGAGCGTCCCTTGACCAGCGAACTCCCAGCTGGCTTCGGCTGACGCCGCGCCCAGCATCAAGCCGAGCGCCAAGAGCCGCATCATCCCGGGCGCCGAAACCAGAAGAAGCCACCGATCAAAAGGGCCAGCACGGCGCTGATCCAGAGCCAAGCCGAGCTGGTCTCAGCGGACACAGCTTGATCCTGCGGCGGCGCCGCCGCCCCAGATTCCGTCGCCGGAGCAGGGACCTGCTGCGCCTCGAGCGCTGCGAGCTTCTCCTTCACCGCGTCCGCATCAACCGCCTCGGCGCCTTGCGGTTTTTGGGCTGCTGCGCCGGGATCATCCGCCGGCACCTCGGGCTCAGCGCGCCCGCCGTCGGCTGCCGCTTTGGACGCCCCGTCCAGACCGGCGAGCTCCGCCGCCGTCGGGATCTCATTCCACTTCGCCTGCTCTTGAACAACATGCGCAGGGGGGTCCGGGCGAAAGCCCATGTGCCCTTTGAGCGCGCCCTTCGCGTCACGCAAGACCAATGCGCCGTCCTCATCGTCGCTGCTTCGGATCACACCCGCCCCGTCAGCGCTGACGACGTTGGCGACGGAGTCATCGTCTTTGATCCCATCCCCCACGCCGATCTCGAGGTCGGGGTTCTTCCCGCGCGCTTTCCTGTACTCGGCAGCGCTGTTCGCCAGCACCAGGCTCTCACCCGGCGCAAGCGTGGTCCCGTCGGGGAAGGTCCAATCCCCTTTCTTGGCACCGGTATTTTCGTGGTTCAGCGACCAACCCGACAAGTCGATCTCTTCGTCGCTCTCGTTGTAGAGGCTGACGTGTGCGTCCGGCCCCATCACCAGGACGCTGTTCATAAAGACGCCCTTCTTTCGGACGGTACCCTCCGCGACGGCTGAGAGCGTGAGCAAGGCGACGCAGACGCTGAACGTGACGGACTTCATGGTGTGGCTCCTGCGCTTTTGTGCACCCGGAACAACAATTGCCGCAAGTCCTGCAGACGTGTAAGGACCCCCATCGGACAATTTGAGGCCGCGCCTCGCAAAGGACCCCTTTGAGCACACTTTTCCGTCTCCCGCTTGCGCTCTTGCTCGTCGCATCAACCGGTATCGCCCAGAGCCCTGACACCACCGCAGCGCCCACCGAAGCCGCGACGGCCCCGGTCAAACCCAACGCAAAAGACGCGCCCAACCAGGTTGCGCAGCCTGCCTCTAAGGCGATCCCTGCGCAACTCGTTCGCAACTGCCCGGCTGAGCAGAAGACTGCAGGTCCCGAGGGCATCGAGGCGACCATCAACGGCGCCGTCGAAGGCGCCGTCGGTGTCATGCTCAAGGTCCTCTTTTACTCGCCCGTCGGCTCGCCAGGCGCCGTCGTCGTCACCGAAAAGGCAACAGGTATGACAAGCCTTTGCCCGAATGAAGTGGAAGCGACCTATGGGGTGGTCCTGGCGGCTGCGGGCAAGGCTCGGCGTGTGCAGCTGCTCGACCCGCCGGTTAAGTCAGCTCAGCCCACCCATCGGCTGACCCAGGCGTTCGACTCAGCCAAAGGCGCCTGGTCGGTGGCGCTCAGCCTCGGAGACAATGAGCTCGGGCGCTTTAGCCTGGCCGTGGAGAAGGACGCCGACGGGTTCGTGAGCCTCTCGGGCGGCGAAGCGCGCGCTGAGCTCGCCAAGCTTTTGGCGCCCGTCCCTCAGGGTACGCCAGAGGTCCCCGTCGTGGTCCTCGTGTTGATCCTCGGCGCGATCGGCTTCACCTTTGGTACCGGCTTTGTGAACTTGTTCGGGTTCAAGCACGCCATCTCGGTCATCCGAGGTCGCTACGACGACCCGGACGCGCCGGGCGAGGTGACGCACAGCCAAGCGTTCAGCTCAGCGCTCTCAGCGACCGTCGGTCTTGGCAACATCGCAGGGGTTGCGGTGGCGGTCCACAAGGGCGGACCGGGGGCTGTCTTTTGGATGATGTTCCTGGCCTTCTTCGGCATGGCGTCCAAGTTCGTCGAGTCGACGCTCGCCCAGCAATACCGTGAGATTCACGAGGACGGGCACGTCGAGGGCGGCGCGTTCTTGTACCTGAGCAAAGGGTTAGCGGAGCGTGGTATGGGGGCGCTCGGCAAGGTGCTCGCCGTGATCTTCGCCATCTTTTGCATCGGCGGCAGCTTTGGCGGCGGGAACATGTTCCAAGCGAACCAAGCCTTCGCCGCAGTGAGCGCGCGGCTCCCAGCGCTCGCCGACAAAGGCTGGATTTTCGGTCTGGTGATGGCGGTGCTGGTGGCGCTCGTGATCATCGGAGGGATTCAGAGCATCGGGCGCGTTGCGGAGCGCATCGTACCGACCATGGTCGTGGTGTACTTGGTCGGCGGGTTCACGGTCTTGCTGGCGAACCTGACCGAGCTCCCGGGGGCCGTCGGCATCATCCTGTCGTCGGCTTTCTCCGGCGAGGCGGTTGCGGGCGGATTTCTCGGGATCCTCGTGATCGGCTTTACCCGCGCCGCCTTCTCGAACGAAGCCGGCATCGGCTCGTCAGCGATCGCCCACTCGGCGACGAAGACGACCGAGCCTGTGCGTGAGGGGATGGTGGCGATGATGGAGCCCTTCCTCGACACCATCATCGTCTGCGCCATGACCGGCCTCGTCGTGGTCGTCACCGGCGCCTACACCACGGATCTCAACGGCGTCCTCTTGACCGAGAACGCCTTTGCGACCGTCCTAAGCTGGTTCCCGTGGGTCCTCAGCTTCGCCGTTTTACTGTTCGCCTTTAGCACCATGATCAGCTGGAGCTATTACGGCGAGCGTTCGTGGGAATACCTCTTCGGTCGGCACCTCAAGCTCGGCGACCGATCCTTCCACGACGGCTCGATCATCGTCTACAAGGTGATCTTTGTCTTCTTCGTCTTTGTTGGCGCCATTGGCTCGCTCGATACCGTGATCACGTTCTCGGACCTGATGATTTTGTCGATGGCGTTTCCCAACATTATCGGCTGTGCCCTGCTGCTGCCCAAGGTGCGCGCAGCGCTCGCCGATTACAAACAACGCTTGGCGGATGGAAAAATGCCGCCCCTACGATAGCGATCTCCGAGCCGCAGCGACCTATGGTCGACCGGTCGGATTTGACGCTATAGTCGTGCAGGGCAAAGCCCTGCGTCCGTGCATGGAGGCACGACCTATTGACTCGTTTACTCATCAACGCTGGTGACTCAGAAGAAGTCCGTGTAGCCCTTGTCGAGAACAAGGAGCTCGTCGAATTTCTGGTCGAGCGGGCCGACGCCCAAGAACTCATCGGCAACATCTACCTCGCCAAGCTGGCGCGCATCGACAAGCGCCACGAGGCAGCCTTCGTCGACTTTGGCATGGAGAAAGACGGCTTCGTGCCGCTCAGTGATCTGCCCGCCCATCTCGAGAACCCCGGCAAGCTCAAGCCCGGCACCTTAATTCCGGTGCAGGTCAAACGTGAACCGGTGGGCTCGAAGGGCGCTGCCATGACGGGGTTCATCTCCCTCCCTGGGCGCTTCTCCGTCGTTATGCCGGGCGCAGACAGCGGCGGCGTCAGTCGAAAAATCCGCAACGACAAAGAGCGGGACCGCCTGCGCACCATGCTCAAAAAGATCGACCGACCGGAAGGCTTCGGCGTGATCCTGCGGACCGCCGCCATCGGACAAACCAAAGCGGCGATCGAGCAAGATATCAAGCGCAGCCTGAGGCTCTGGAAGCGTCTCCTCGCCGAGAGCAAAAAGGCGAACAACCACTGCCTTTTGTTCCGGGAGACCGACCCTTACATGAGGGTCTTACGCGACCTGCTCGGGGTCAAAATCGACGAGGTTATCGTCGACTCCGAGCACGCCAAGGAGCGCGTCGAGTTGCACCTGGCGCAGCTGGGGACCCGCCGACAGATCCCGGTCAAGCTCCACACGGGCAAGACGCCCCTGTTTGAGTCCGCCAGGATCGAGGCGCAGATCGCCCGCTTGAGCGAGCGCAACGTCCCCATGCCCGGAGGCGGCTCGATCGTGATCGACCAAACCGAGGCGCTGGTGGCGATCGACGTTAACTCGGGGCGCACACGGGGGCAAAGCGCCGACCTCGTGGCGGTCCGAACCAACCTTGAAGCCGCGAAAACCATCGCTCGAGAGATCAGGCTACGAGACCTCGGCGGGATCATCGTCATCGACTTTATCGACATGGAACGCACGGCTGAAAAGCGGGAGGTCGAGAAGACCTTCAAGGCGGCGCTGAAGAGCGACCGTTCGCGCCATCGCATCTACACGATCGGTCCGACCGGGACGCTGGACATGACCCGCAAGCGCCTCCGCTCGCGCGGGAACCAACTCGACGAGGTGGTGTGCACCCACTGCGGAGGGCGTGGATCCGTCCCGTCGAATCGCTACCAAGCCTCAGAGGTTCGGCGGCGCATCGAGGCTCAGCTCCGGCGTGGCATGGGCTGGATCGAGCGCCTGACCGTGCGCCTGCCGCTCCACGTCGCTAATGAGTTGTCCAACCGGTTTCGTGGTGCGCTGGCGGAGCTTGAGTCGAACTACCGGTGTCAGATCGTTGTTCTTGCGACCACGGACGCCGACATCGAGGCGCCCTTCGAGGTCGAAGAGCGGCAGCGGGACGGCTCCTCCTCGGATGAACCGCGCGTCCTCGCTGAGGAGCTCACGGCGCTCGAGCCGCCGGTTCAAGTTGGTGCAGAAGCACAGGACACGCCTGCTGAGTCGGACGCCCCTCGCAAGCGACGGCGGCGGAGGCGACGGCGCGGCGGAAAGAAGCGATCCGAGAGCAACGCCGATTTTTTGAGGCGCTGCGACGAGCACCCGCCCGCTCAAGAGCGCCTGATCGATGAGCTCGTCACCGGGCTCGAGCGCGCGGAGCAAGGCGAGCAGCCGACGGCTTATGAGGAACCCCCACCCTTGGCTGCGTCCGCATCATGAGCCGCTGGACCATTCTCATCGTGACGCTCATGATGACAGGATGGTCCTGCTCCTGCGAGCCGGCGCTCGTGTGTTCGGAATCCGCTGACTGCAGCGTCGGCAGCGTCTGCCTTGAAGGACTCTGCCTAACGGCGTGCAACAACGACTGCGACTGCGCTGATGGCTACGCCTGCGGTCCAGTGGGCGCCTGCATCCCCGGTGTGAGCCAATGCAAAGGCAATCAGCTCCCCCTGTGTGGGGGGGCGGATCTCAGCAGCGACCCCAACAACTGCGGTGCGTGTGGACGGCGCTGTGTCTACCCCAACGCTTTTGGTCAGTGCGCCGAGCGCAGCTGCCAGCTGGCGCGCTGCAAGCCGGGGTTCTTCGACATCGACGGCCAGAGCGCCAACGGCTGCGAGTACAGCTGCACGATCGACCTCGCCCAGCCCGAGGAGACCTGTGACGGTCGCGACAACGACTGCGACGGCTTAGTCGACGAAGGACTCGAACTCACTTGGTACCGCGATCAAGACCGCGATGGAGTGGGCACGGCGGAGGTTGAGGTCCGAGCCTGCCTGAGGCCCGAGGGCTTCGTGAGCACGTCGGGGGACTGCGATGACACCGACGCGCAGCGAGCGCCTGGCCTCGACGAGCTCTGCGACAACAAGGACAACGACTGCGACGGCGCCATCGACGAAGAGGCGCTGCGCCCCTACTATGTTGACGCAGATGGTGACGGTTACGGGGACCCCGACCGCGCCACCATCCGTTGTGCTCCGCTTGAAGACGAGGTGGCTGACGGCACGGACTGCGACGATGAAGACGACGATCGCCACCCCGGTAAACTTGAGGTCTGCGACGAGGTCGATAACAACTGCACCGACGGCTTATCCGACGAACCCTACTTGAATTTCTATCTGGACCAAGACGGTGACGGTTATGGGCGCGACGACAGCCTGATAAAAGCCTGCCGACGCCCTGAGAACTATGCGCTGGACTCAGGCGACTGCAATGACGCCTCGAATCAGGACCACCCAGGCGCAAACGAGCGCTGCGATGGGCTCGACAACAACTGCGATGATCAGGTCGACGAGGGGCTGGCGCTTCTGCCGCTCTATCCCGACCAAGACGGAGACGGCTTCGGCGCGCAAAATGGTCAGATGACGCAAGCGTGCCTGGGAACGCCGAACCTGGCTGAGGGACAAACCGACTGTGACGACGCCGACCCGTCGCGCTACCCTGGCGCTCCGGAGTGGTGCGATGGCGTCGATCAGAACTGCGATCAAACGATCGATAACAACCTCTCGATCCGATCATCGGCCGCGGTGACCCTGTCGACGCTGCTCGGCTCGGCGAGCCAGCTTCGTGCGGACCCATCCGAG
>JAYZBQ010000019.1:0-38833 GCA_036338695.1 Myxococcota bacterium | reverse complement strand
GCCTGGAGACGGCGGCATGCCGCCCCCGCCCCCGCCCCCGCCAGGTGATGCGGGCGCAGGTGGTGGTCCCGGAGGCGGTGGTGAGCGCAGCTGCTCGGAGGCGCTTGGCTGTGCAGAGCGCTGCGGCCGGAACCCGCAGTGTATGCAGAACTGTTTTGGCGGCGTGGCGCAAGCGAGCATGCCGCTGATCGATGCGATCTTTCAGTGCATGGGTCAGAACAACTGCGGGATGGACTTCGGCTGTGCTCAAAGGAGCTGCCCACGCGAGATTCAGGCCTGCCGTAACGACAGGTAGCTAGACGGAGCTTAGTGTTCCTTGAGGGTGCGCGACGGGTGACCCACCATGGCGACCGCAGCGAGCGGGTTGTCGGTAGGGCAGACGTCGCTCTCCTTTTTGGGGCACGCGCCGCAGATCATGGGGAGTCCGTCGGGCCCCCGCGCCGGCTCTCCGCCGCAGGTCCCTTTGAGGGTCCGCTCTGAGAGGATGATGCCGATGCTCATACCCACCATGAGCAACGCAAACAGTGTCACACCTGCTAGAATGGTTGCCATCGTGCGCCTCCTCGTTGGCTACTCGTTAGCACCGCTTTCGTCTGCGCGCCACGCCCGTCTCACGCAGGTGGTGGCCAAAGGCTGACCTTTTGGGTAACGAAGCCAGGCATGGAGGGCAGACCCATGGTCGATGAGGGTTCCGTCTCGCGCTGGTGTCAGGCGCAGGGTTTCGAAGCGGTCGCGGTGACGTGTTTGGGGAGCCAAGCGAGCGGTCGGACCTACTATCGCGTACGCTCAAGTTCGGCGAGTCGTGTGATCATGCATACGCCTCTTGAGGAGAAGCCGGCAGAGATCGGCGGCGATACAGGTGGGGACGACTTGCCGTTTCGGCGCGTGCGCGCCTGGCTCGATGATCAAGGGATCCCTGTCCCCGAGGAGTTTTGCTGGGACCCGCAAGCGCGCCTGCTCATGCTCGAAGACTTAGGTGACGAGACCCTTGAGGATGCGCTCGCCCATCGCGCCCAGGCGTCAATCTACGGTGAGGCGATCGACCTCCTCGCGCAGCTGCACGAGCGCACCCGGGACGCCACCGCGGCGGATCTTCCGGGGCTCGCCAAGACCTTTGACGCCGAGTTTCTGCGCTGGGAGTTGGATCATTTTCGAGAATACCTCATCGAGGCACGGCAAGGCGCGCTGAGCGCTGAGCAGCTCGACGCCTTGGATCCGATTTTGCAGCGCCTCGCCGAAGAGGTGGCAGCGATCCCACAAGGGTTCGTGCATCGCGATTATCAGAGCCGAAACGTGATGGCCACGGCGCGCGGTCTGGTGGTGATCGACTTTCAAGACGCGCTGCGTGGACCGCTGATCTATGACGTGGTGGCGCTGCTTCGAGACTCCTATGTCGAGGTCCCGGAGCCGCTGCTCAGTGAGCTGCTCGAGCGCTATCGCTCGCAGCGCAGCGGGATGCCAGACGCTCAGACCTTTCGGCGGTGGTTTGATCTTCAGTCCTTGCAGCGCAAGCTCAAGGACGCGGGGCGCTTCGTCTACATCGACCAGGTCCGCGGAAACCCTGACTTTTTGGTCCATATCCCGCTGAGCCTACAGTACGTGGACGAGGCCTTTGATCGCCTGCCCGAGTACGCTGACCTTCGCTCGCTGATCGCACCGCTCGTGCCCGAGCTTAGGAAGCCCTAACGATGGATGTCATGATCCTAGCGGCTGGGTTTGGCTCACGGCTCGCGCCGCTCACCAAGCGACTGCCGAAACCGCTCGTGGCTTGTGCCGGCAGGCGACTGATCGACTGGAGCTTTGATCTGGCGCGGCAAGCGGGCGCTGAGCGCGTGGTGATCAATGCGCACCACCTCGGTGAAGAGCTGCAGCGCCGAGTCGCCCATCGGCATGGCGACCGCTTTGCGATCGACTGGGTGTTTGAGGATCCGATCCGTGGAACCGGTGGCGGGGTCAAAGGAGCCAGCGAGCTGTTCACCCAGACGGTGTTGGTCGCCAACGCGGACATCCTGATCGAGCTCGACGTCCGCGATATGAAGGCGGAGCATATCTACGCGCAGGCGGCAGCTACGATGGCGGTGCACCCGGCGGATGTTGAGGGCTACGGGGTGGTGCGGCGTGATGCTACAGGGCGCGTCCGTGACCTGCGCGGCGGCGTCACGAGGCTCGAGCATGGCCTGAGCCCCTCACCGGTGCCCGGTGAGTCGCTGGTGCCCGGTGTCAGCCCGGAGGCCAAAGGCGAGGCGTACCTGTTTCGGGGGATCCACCTGCTCGAGCCGGGGTTTGTTGCGGCGATCCCGGACGATGAGTTCAGCTGCATCGTCGGTCAGACCTACATCCCTCAGATTCATCAAGGCGCCGTGGTACAGGGGTATGAAACCCACGGGCGCTGGGCAGACGCCGGCACACCGGAGCGGCTGTTTGCGGCGCATGAACTGTTTTGGGATTTTGCGGCGCCGGTCGTTGAGCCGGGCGCGGACATCGGTCTGAAAACCGAACTGATCGGGCGCACACAAATTGCCGCCGGAGCGCAGGTAGGCCACAGTTGTGTCCTAGAGGATGTCCTCGTTCAGCCCGACGCGGTGATCCCACCGCGCACGCGGCTGCGACGTGCCATCGTCTACGGAAAGCGTGGTCAATGTTGGCATATCGACGAGTAACGTCATGAAGGCTTTAGCGGGCTTAGCCTCCCTATCGATCGACCTCGATGGCGTGCGCCATTATCGGGCGATCCATGGTTTAGCGCCGCAGTCAGGGGACGACCCGTTCCTGACCCACGGGCTCGACTGCTTCTTGGACCTGTGCGCGGAGTATGGGCTCCCTGCGACGCTCTTTGTCGTCACCGAAGACCTGATGCATCCGGCGGTTGCGAAACGCGTCGAGCGCGCCGCGCGCGAGGGGCACGAGATCGCTTGCCACTCACACGCCCACGATTACGCCATGAGCCGATGGACGCCTGCACAGCTCGGTGATGACCTCGCTCGATCCGTCGCCGCCATCGAAGCCTTGAGTGGTTGCAAGCCGACGGGGTTTCGTGCGCCGGGTTACAACCTGAGCGAGGCGTTGCTTGACGCCGTGGAGACAGCCGGTTTCGAGTACGACTCCAGCCTATTGCCATCGCCCGCCTATTGGGGGGCGCGGGGGCTCGTGATCGCGCTCAAGTCGGTCGGCGATCGCCCCTCAGCGTCGTTGGTGGGCAACCCCAAGGCGTTTTTACCCCAGCGCGGTCCGTTTCGGCCGAAGCGACAGGGGAGGGGGTGGCGATCCGAGCGGCGGCAGCTCATCGAGCTCCCGATGACGGCGCCGATGGGGCTCCCTTGGATCGGTACGACGGTCGTCGGCAGTGAACAGCTCGGTTGGAACCTGACGCGCCTTGCGCTGCGCAGCGCGCGCCCGATCGACCTCGAGTTGCACCCGATCGATGTCACCCCCGAGGACGCCGTCGACGATGATTTACGGCAGGTTCGCCGAGACCTCCAGGTGCCTCATCGGGTGCGGATGAAGCGGCTGCGGCGTACCATCGAGCGGGTCGCCGGGGCGCGCCGGTTTGTCCCGCTGGTCGAGGTGGCGCGTCGAGCCAGCGCGCGGGGCGCGCGATGAGCGTCTTGGATCACATCCTGCGCATCAGCGCTCACTGGGGCGAGCTGCAAGCCGAGTTTGAGGAAGCCTTTTCCAAGATTGAGTTTCCGGATCTCAATGAGTTCGGCCAGGATCCGTTTGGGCTGCGACCCGACCTCCTGCCGAAGGCGGCGCTCCCGGTCCACTGGCTCTATAAGCATTACTTTCGTGTTCAGAACTATCACATCGATCGGCTCCCCGCTGAGCCGTGTCTCGTGGTCTCGAACCACACCGGACAGATCCCGCTCGATGGGACGATGATCACCGCTGCGGTGATGAGCGACGCCCCGCACCCCCGGTTTTTGCGCGCAATGGTCGACCATTTTGTCGGGACGCTGCCCTTTATTGGGAGCTTCTTTGAGAAGGTAGGTCAGGTCGCTGGGACGCCAGAGAACTGCCTGTACCTATTGAGTCGGGGCTACTCGGTGCTTGTGTTCCCTGAGGGGGCAAAGGGGATCACCAAGCCGTTTCACCGGGCGTATGAGCTGCAAAACTTTGGGCAGGGCTTCTTACGACTCGCCCTACAGGCTGGGGTTCCGATCGTGCCGGTCGCGGTCGTCGGAGCCGAAGAGTCGCTGCCGAGCTTGGGGACGTTGGATGTGTTCAGTCGCGTCGGCGGACCGCCGATCCCGTTGCTGGCGACGCCGCTGCCGCTGCCGACCAGGTTTCACATTCACTGGGGTGAGCCGCTGCGATTTGATGCGGCATACGACGATGATGATGAGGTGATCTCAGAGCTCGTCGAGCAAGTGCGAAGCACGATTCGAGCGATGATTGAACACGGACTCGCTGACCGTGAGGGGCTGTTTTGAGTCGCGAACGGATCCTGATCACCGGGGCTCGCAGCCCCATGGGGCGGACGCTGGTTCGTCGCCTCCATCGACAGCATCAGGTGATGGCGGTGGACGCGAAGGAGCCGAGTCGGTTTCCGCATGACGTGCAGACGGCCGCCGTGGATCTGCGCCGCCGAGCCCTCGATCGCTTGATGCGACGTAGGCGCTTCGACGTCGTTATCCACTCGGGCGTGCTCACGGACCTGCGCGAGGGTGACGCCGTGCATCACGCCTACAACGTGGTGGCGGTGAATCGACTCCTCGAGCTGTGCTCTAAGCGCGGCGTCCGCAAGGTGATCATCCTCAGCTCGGCTCGCCTTTACGGGCATCGGCCGAGCAACACCGTCTTTCTCAATGAAGACGCGCCGTTGCTGGCGGGCGAGCGCTTTTCGAGCTTGCGCGATCGCGTCCAGCTCGACCTGCGCGCCTGCGCCACCGCATGGCGTGAGCCGGGCATGGAGGTCGTGATTGTCCGGCCGGTACCTGCGGTGGGGCCAGGGTTGACCAATGGCATCCAGAGGTACTTCCAGCGGCGCCGGGTCCCGGTCGTTTTAGGCTTTGACCCTTCGATTCAGCTGCTCCACGCTGAGGACTTGGCGCTCGCGATTGAGCACCTGATGGAGCCGGGCCTGCGCGGGCCCTACAACGTCGCCGGACCCCCTCCCGTGTCCCTGCGAACAGTGCTTGAGACCCTAAAACGCACCTGCGTTCCGCTCCCTCGGACGATCTTACGTCAGGTCATGGCGCCGGCTTGGAGCTTGGGGATGACCCCGTTTCGCCCCGAGGAGCTCGACCTCATTCAGTACAGCTGCATCGTCAGCGATGAGCGCTTACGCCAAGCGACGGGCTTTGAGCCCCAGTTCAGCTTGAACGGGACGATCCACAGCATCGATGCCCCGTTTTGATGTGGGCTAAAGCTTGCGAGGTGAGGGCTGCATGGTTACAGTAGTGCTGGCGTCGGAATAATCCGGCAGCAAGGGAGGCCAACACAAGTTGACCGACCAACCTCCGCCTATCGAGGCGGCCTTAGCGCCGCCATCCGGGGTTTGTGAGACCATCTCATGAGCGCCGGTGAACTCATTGTCTTTGTCGTTTGCTTCATCCTCAGCGCCTTCTTTTCCGGCTCTGAGTCGGCGCTTCAGTCGCTAAATGAGGCGCGCACCAAGAGCCTGATCGACGATGGTCACGAGCGACTCAGCCTGTGGCTGGATCAGCCGCATTTTGTGCGCAACACGATCTTAGTTGGCAACAACATCGCCAACATCCTCGCCTCGGCGCTCGCTGGTACCATCGCCGAGCGCGTCTTCGCCGACGTTGGCCTCGGCTTGGCGGTGGCGGTGATGACCATCCTGGTGTTGATCTTCGGCGAGGTCATCCCGAAGAACTATGCGTCGGTCCACGCTGACCGCTTGGCGCCGAGTCTGATGTTGGCGCTCCGTCCTTGGATCATCCTGTTCTGGCCGGCTTCCAAAGTACTCGGCGTGCTGACCCACAAGGCGGTTGAGCTAGCCGGTGGCTCAATGGACGGCGGGCGCGCCATCTCAGAGAGCGAGCTTGAGCTCTACATCGAGCAGAGCGCGAAAGACGGGAGCATCGACGCCCACGCACACCGGCTCCTGACTCAGGTGCTCGAGCTGGACGACACGTCCGTTCGCGAGGCGATGGTGCCCCGAACCGACCTGATCACGGTCGAGCGCGACATGGGGCGTGACGGCTTGTTGATGCTCTACGGAAAGCACGGGCACAGCCGCTTCCCGGTCGAAGGCGACTCGATCGACGACATCGTCGGGATCGTGCACATCCGTGATCTGTTTCGTGACCCGAGCCTCGCCACGGCAGGTCAGGCGATGCGCGAGCCGATCTTTGTCTCGGAGCTGCAGCGCACCAATGAGGTGCTGAAAGACTTCCAGCGTAAGCGCATCCCCTTCGCCATCGTCGTCGACGAACACGGCGGAACCTCAGGGTGTATCGCCGTTGAAGACGTCATCGAGGTGATGGTGGGCGAGATCCGCGATGAGTACGAGGAGGTCACCGAAGAGATTCAGCCGCTCGGTGACAACCTCTGGCGCGTGGACGGAAGCTGCAACGTCGGTGACCTCGCCGATCGGTTTGATCACGAGTTCGAGGACAGCGACGAATACGACACGGTAGCCGGGCTGGTGACCAGCCACCTCGGGCGCCTGCCCGAGCTTGAAGATGAGGTGCGCGTGGGAGACTACGTGTTCACCGTCAAGGCGACCGATGGGAAGCGCGTGGAGTCGGTCAACGTGCTCTATGTGCCAGCGCCCGAAGACCCAACAGGTGAGCTCGAGGTGGTCCCGTCAGGAGCGCTCGCCTAGGCGAAGACCGCCGGGTTGAGGCCCTTGAGCGGCGGCACCGCTTTGAGCTGCTCGACCGCGCCGTGCTCCGCGAGCACTCGGGTCGAGATCCCACCCCGAATGTTGAAGACGGCTTCGACGACCATCGCACGCGGCGCGATGGCTGCGACGAAGTCATCGAGGATGCGGTTGGTGACCGCCTCGTGGAAGCAGCCGACGTCTCGGAAGCTGCCAAAGTACAGCTTGATGCCTTTGAGCTCGAGGCACGATTGATCGGCGATGTAGCGAAGGCGGATGATCGCAAAGTCCGGCTGACCCGTCACCGGGCACAGGCAGGTGAACTCGGGGTTGATGATCTCGATCTCGTAGTTGCGATCTGCTTTGGGGTTCGCAAATGTGATCAGATGACTCTGGTGTGAATCGGTCATGGCGCATCTCCAGGCGTGGCGCGCCAACGAGGATTCGAACCTCGGACCTACGGCTTAGAAGGCCGTTGCTCTATCCAGCTGAGCTATTGGCGCAAAGGGGTGCCCGCTGGTCGGGGCGGCAGGATTCGAACCTGCGGCCCCCTGCTCCCAAAGCAGGTGCGCTAACCAGACTGCGCTACGCCCCGACGAGAGCGGGCGTAGCCCCTCTAAAGAACTTTTGTGGCGGACGCCAGCATCTCTTTTGAGGTTTTCGATGCTGGCTACGGCGTCGGCTCGAACTCGGTGTCGAGGCTCTCACGAAAGCCCAGCGCCGAGTTCCGCATTTTATCCAGGGCCATGCTCAAGCCGACCTCGATGGAGACCGGAGCGCCTGCGAAACCGGCGAGCATCCAGGTCGCCTCGGTGCGCTCGACCACGCCCGGCTCCTTCTCGATGATCACCGCGAGGTAATAGCTCAGATCCAGCGACAGCCACTCCCAGTTGAAGTCGCTCGGACCGGTCATCCAGTTGCGCGCAATCACCGCCGGTCCAAGCTCGGTTTGAATCCGGCGCAGCTCCGAGCGAAAAGTGACGGTGGCCTCAATCCCGAGGGGATAGTTTTGAACAGCTTGGGTGTCGTACGATACGAAGTCACAGGTTCCCGCAATGAAGCACTCGTGATCCGAGTTGTAGACCCGCTCATGCGTGATCCGGCCTTCTTCATCGATGTCAGCCGGTTTCGGGTCGGTCAGGATGCGACCTAAGATGCGCTCTAAGGGGTGCCGGTATTCGAGCGCCAGCGCGACGCCGAGCAGGTCGGTGAGGTCATAGGGCTTGCCTTCATGGGCTTCGACCCAAGCGGGGTCCATGTTGTTGACGACGTAGCCTTCCTCCACGCTGTCCCGGTTCCGCTCGAGCCAACTCTGGAGGTTAACGACGCCTTGCGCCAGCGCCTCTGGGTCCTCGTCGCTCGCGTGTTCAAAGACAAACGCACACAAATCGTCGAACTCAACCGGCGCCTCGACCGGCGTAGAACATGACAGACAGCCGACCAAAGCCGGTAGAAGCAGGGAGCGCATTGCGCCAGGCTATTCGACTTCTCTCGCTGCGGCAATGCACTGCTTGTAAAGCGTGGAATTTTCCAGTGCTTTGGCGAGCAGTGAGAGGGCTTGTCCGCGGTGGGAGCGGCGGCGTTTTTCATCGGCGCTGAGCTCCGCTGCGGTGACGCCTTCGGCTAGGACGAAGAGCGGGTCGTAGCCAAAACCACGCTCGCCGCGTCGCTCATGACCCACTCTGCCCTCGAAGGTGCCCTCGAAGCGAGCGAGCTCACCCTCCGGCGAGGCCAGCGACAAGGCGCAGACAAAACGCGCCGTTCGCTGATCATCCGGCACCGCCTCGAGCTCCTCGAGCAGCCGGTTGTTGTTCGCCTCGTCGTCGCCATGGCGACCTGCGTAGCGCGCCGAGTGGATCCCGGGTGCGCCGTTGAGATAGTCGACGCAGATGCCCGAATCATCGGCGAGGCACAGGGCGCCTAAGGCATCGGCTGCAGCTTGAGCCTTGATGTATGCGTTGGCGGCGAAGGTGTCGCCATCTTCAGCGGGCGAGCGGTAGTCGTCGGGCAAACCGGCGACACGAAACCATGGGCTCAGCTGGTCACGCATCTCATCGACCTTGTGGGCGTTACCGGTGGCGATCACGAGGAGCGGGCGCGTCATCACAGTCCCTTCTTTCAGGCGGTCTGTGGGAGGACGGCGCTGCGTCCGCGCGACGCCTTCCACGTGACGCTCCCTTAGGGCCGACCCAACCGCCGAAGCAAGGGTTGGTGAAGAGACAAAGGGCGTGCGCTCAGCCGTGCCAGGTCTCGTCGAGCGTGGCGAATCGCTCGGCGCTATGGGCTCGCTGGTTTCGAAGCTGGTCGGCATCGAGCGGCCGGCCGGTGATCGCCTGCAGCGCCAGCTGCGCCGCCGGAACGCAGCAGGTGACGCCGTGTCCGCCAAGCGCCGTACACCAGAGCACGCGCGCTCGACGGGGATCCGGGCCGAGGATGAAGCCGTCATCGGGCGTCAGCACCCGTAACCCGCTCCAGGACTCCAGCCCCTCGAGGGGGAGCAAGCCGGGGTAGGCGCTGCCGAGTTTGCGCTCGAGCTCTTCAAGCGCCTCGTCGACGACCGCCGGCCACTGCTCCGGATCCGGTCGGTGCACCACCCGCTCGTCGCAGGCGCTGAGCAGAAGCCCTTCCGGGTGCGGCCGCCAGTAGAGCTCCTCATCGAGATCCCAGACCCAAGGCGCGGCGCGTAACGCCTCGGTCCGGTGCAAGACCAGATGCCTGGCAAACGCTTGCACGGGGAGCGCCAAGAGCTCTGCCGACCAGGCGCCTGCTGCGATCACGAGGTGATCGAAGGGCTGCCGCTCGCCGTCGAGCCAGAGCGTCTCGCCGTCGAGTTGAGCGGTGCAGTTGACCCGCAGCTGCGCACCGTGCTCCTGAGCAGCGCCGAGGAGCGCATCGACGAGGGCGGCGGGATCACCCACGCCATCGGCCGGGTTGAAAAAAGCCCTGCGCTTGGGGGGCAGCGGGTGACCGACGAGGTTGTAGCTCTGACATGCCGTCAGCCAGCGATGCTCCTTGGGTCGAAACCCGGCCATGAGCTCGCCCGAGCGACCGCCGATGAGGACGGACCCGCTGGCTTCAAAGGGAACCAAACTCTGGCTACCCCACCACGCCGCTCCGGATCGAGCGACAGCGGCGGTAAAAGGGTTGGAGGCGTGACTGCGGATCAGCCCGGCGTTTTGTGCCGAGCCGTGCTGTCCTGAGCGGGCGGCGCGTTCAACGATGAGCACACGGCGGTGACCGGTTTGGACCAGCTCATACGCGCAAGCTGCGCCGGCGAGACCGGCGCCGATGATCACGATGGGAGGGGGCTGGTTCACTCGGCGAAGCGATCTCGGAGCATCGCAAAGTTGCAGGGGCGTGTGCGGACATCGAGCTGGGGTAGGATGATCGCATCGAGCGCCAGCTGGCACGCGCCGGTCGAGCCGGGCAGGACAAACACGAGGGTCCGCCCGCAAAGGCCTGCGGTCGCTCGACTCTGCAAGGTGCTGGCGCCGATGTCGTCGTAGCTGAGCTGCCGGAACAGTTCACCGAAGCCGGGCAGCGCCTTGTCGAACAAGGGGGTCACCGCCTCGGGTGCGATGTCCCGCCCTGTGATGCCCGTTCCGCCCGTTGTGATCACGACGTCGACGCCTTGAGCCACCCAACCGCACAGGCGCGCTCGGACGGTCCAGCGGTCGTCGGGGCAGAGCGCGCGGTCGATCACCTCATGCCCCGCCTCGCCGAGCTTTTGCGCCAGCAGCGCCCCGGAGCGGTCGGTCTCGAGCGTCCGCGTATCGGACAGCGTGAGCAGCGCGACCTTGAGTGGATCCGGCGTCGTCACAGCTGGATCGCGAGCGGCTCGAAGGGGACGTCACAGGCGATCGAGACGGGCTCATAGACGCAGGCGCCGTTGTAAATGTTGACGCCCTTCGCCAAGGCGGCGTCGGCGCGGATGGCTTGCTCGAGCCCTTTGCCCGCGAGCGAGAGCGCGTAGCTCAGCGTGGTGTTGGTGAGGGCGACGGTGGACGTGCGGGGGACGGCGCCGGGCATGTTGGCGACGCAGTAGTGCACGACGTCACCGACGATGAAGGTGGGGTCGTCATGGGTTGTCGGACGGCAGGTTTCGATGCAGCCCCCTTGGTCCACGGCGACGTCCACGATCACGCTGCCTTCGGTCATGCGGTTGACGACTTGGTCCTTGCTGACCAGGTGCGGAGCCTTAGCGCCTGGGACCAAAACGGCGCCGATGACGACGTCCGATTGGGCGATCTGCTGGTCGATCACGAGCGGGCTCGAGTACAAGGTCTGGATTCGGCCGTTGAAGACGTCGTCGAGGTAGATCATCCGATCGACGCTGCGCTCAAGAATGGTCACGCGCGCCCCCATCCCCATGCAGATACGAGCGGCTGCGAGCCCGACGACGCCGCCGCCGATGACGACGACGTTGGCTTGGTTGGTGCCGGGCACACCGCCCATCAGCAACCCTTTGCCCCCGCGCTCTTTCTCAAGGCAACGAGCTGCCGCTTGAGCGCTCAACCGCCCCGCCACTTCCGACATCGGACGCAGCAGCGGGAGGCTTCGATCCGCTAATTCGACCGTCTCGTAGGCGACCGATTGGATTTTTTTCTTCATCAGCTCGTGCGTCAGCGGCGCATCCGCTGCCAGGTGAAGGTAGGTGAACAGGAGCTGACCCTCCTGCATTCGATGCCACTCGGCGGCGATGGGCTCTTTGACCTTGATCACCATCTCGGCGTTCCAAGCCTCGTCGGCTGTCGCCACGATCTGCGCACCAGCTGCCTTGTAGGCGCTGTCTTCAAAGCCGGCGCCCACACCTGCGCCACTTTCGACCTTGACGCGGTGACCTGCGCCCACGAGCGCAGCGACGCCCGCAGGGCTCTGCCCAACTCGATATTCGCGAACCTTGATCTCTTTAGGGATGCCGATTTCCATGACAAAACCTCGCAAGTTTTTTGCAGATGCGGCGCGCGTGCCTTGAACTGTAGCTATGTTGCAAGCGCAGTTTATCACGATCGCCCTGCTCGCCCCTTCTGGGGTGGCTGATCCCGATAGGGCCATCGCTGAGGCGGCTCAGCATCAGCGCGACTTTGGTGAGCCGGCGGCCAAGCAAGCGCTCGCTCGTTACGGCTTCTTTCCGTTCGCCTACGGGCGCGTCAGCGACCGCAGGGAGGCCGCTGAGCGCGGGTTGACGCACTGTGCGGCCATCCACGGCGATGCAGCGTGGTTTTGCGCTCGTTTGAGCGCACGGATCATCGATCGCAGCCCTGTGCATCTGCGCGTCGAGGCGCTGCCCGGGTTTCGCCTGATGGCTGCACATTACGTGGAAGCGGACGGCCGAGTCCGGCGCCTGTTGCCTGACGCCCAGGCCATTTTTGATCTGCCTTCGTTGCCGAATTCGGTTGCGATCGGGGTGACGGTCAAGGGCTCCGAGGGACCCGAGACGGGGCTGTACATTCCCTTGCGCTCAGAGCATTTCGTGCCGGACCCATGCCAGGAGGGCGAGCAGCTCGATGCGCTGACGGGGGCCATCAACGCCGCCCGCGCAGACCTCGGCGCTGGCGCGCTCGAGGCGGTCGACGCACCGAGCGCGTACGAGCGAGCGCGCGGAGCGGAGTTGGCGCAGCGGTTTGGACACAGCCAGCTGGGTCTGAGCCGGTTTTTGAGTCGCCATCAGATCCGTTTGCGCCACGCCGCCGAGGTCGTAGCAGAAGATGCCAGTCTTACCGCCATCTGTCGCGGGTGGATGCTCAGCCCATCGCATCGCGCTGCGTTACTCGATGGACGCCGCAACCAGATCGCTTACGTTCAGCGGGGGGATCGGATCAGCGCGCTGCTTTGGTATCGCCCTTAGGGCGTCGCTGCGCCATACTTCTCGATCATGCGTTCTTGATGTTTGACGGCGTTGTCTTTGACCGTGTCGAGCGCCAGCGACATCGCGACGTCCGGCGGGACGGGTGAGTCACCCATGTTGGCGAGCACCCAGCTCGCCTCGGTACGCTCCATCGTGCCGTCTGCGGTTTGAACGCTGATGCCGAGGTAGAAGTTTAGCTTCACCTTGATCCAGTCCCAGCTGAACTCATTAGGACCGTTCAACCAGGTTCGCCAGATCACCGCTTCGCCGGCATCGGTCATCACGCGGCGGATCCGTGCTTGATAGCGTACCGTCGACTCGAGCCCCAAGGGATAGAGCTGCTCGGCGGTGACGTCGTACTCGAGGACATCACAGGTTTTATCAAGGAAGCACGCTACGCCCTCGTCGTTGGTTCGATCGTAGGTTTTCCAGAGGTCGGGCGCCTGCACCGCCGGGTCGTCGGTGAGGCTGACCTCCATGCTCTGGTCCAGCGTTGAGGTAAACTGGGTGGCGAACGCAACGCCGAGCAAGTCGGTGAGGTCATGGTCTTGACCGTCGAGCATCTTGACCACCTCCGGGTCGAGGTTGTCGACCATGTACCCTTCTCGCACTTCGTCGCGCCTTGACTTGAGCCAATTTTGAAGGTTCACGACGCCGTCGGCGAGTGCTTGCGGGTCTTCGTCGTCGGCGTGTTTGTAGATAAATGAGCAGAGCTCGTCGAACTGGGTCGGCGCCTCGACCGGCGGACTGCACGCCGAACCAAACGCCAAGACCGTCACCGTGAGCAGACAGCCGATAAGCCACGTCGGGCGATGTGCTTGCGAGTCCATAATCGGAGTGTGACCGAAAATGGCCTTGTCACGCCATCCGTTTTCCTAAAAAGGGACCGAACGTTCGTTGGATGTGGTGGCTGTAGCTCAGTTGGTAGAGCTCCGGGTTGTGATCCCGGCGGTCGTGGGTTCAAGCCCCATCAGTCACCCCAAAGGGCGCATAGCTCAGTTGGTAGAGCATCGGACTCTTAATCCGCTGGTCCAAGGTTCGAATCCTTGTGCGCCTACCAGATGACCCGCCAATGTGGCGGGTCTCTGTTTTTTACCGGGAGGTGGCTCGCAGTGAAGATTGTTTCGTGGAACGTCAACGGCATCCGAGCGTGCGCAAAGAAGGGCTTTCTCAGTTGGTTAGAGGAGGCGTCTCCCGACGTGCTCTTACTTCAGGAGACCAAGGCTTGGCCCGATCAACTCGACGCTGAGCTGCTCGAGTCGCATGGCTATCACTGCGTCTGGGCAACCGCGGAAAAGAAGGGGTATTCAGGGGTCTCGACCTGGTCGCGCCGAGCGCCTGATGACCACCAGATCGGGCTCGGTATTGAGCGCTTCGATCGTGAGGGGCGCACCGTGATCACGGACCATGGGCGCCTGCGCATCTTCAACGGCTATTTCCCAAATGGCCAGCGCGACCATGGCCGGGTTCCGTACAAGCTGGACTATTACGCGGCGGTGCTCGACGCCGCCGAGCTGGCGCGCGCCGAGGGGCGGCTCGTACTCATCAGCGGCGACTGGAACACGGCTCACCGTGAGGTGGACCTCGCTCGACCCAAAGCCAACCGCAAGACCACGGGGTTCTTGCCCGAGGAGTGCGCCTGGATGGATCGCTGGTTTGACGCCGGATACCACGACACCTTTCGGGTGATGCACCCCGACACGACCGGCGCCTACTCGTGGTGGAGTTTTCGAAGCGGGGCGCGCGAACGCAACGTCGGCTGGCGTATCGATTACCACGTGGTAGCCGATGAGCTCCTGCCCATGGTCACCTCGGCGGGGATCGAAGCGTCGGTCATGGGCTCGGATCACTGCCCGGTGACGGTCGAGTTGGACGACGGTCGCTTTTGACGTGCGGATGGCGGTAGGGTGGTCTCGCAAGGCAAGGTCGAGGCGCCCACTGGCAGCACCGTGGCGCGCTGGGGCGGCCGTGAGAGGCGGTGCTTGAGTGCGTTCAGCCCACGATGACTTGATCGAAGTAAGCGACTGGGACCGGCAAACGGAGCGCCGAGCGCTGCTGATCTACGATGGCGCCTGCGGGTTCTGTCGGGCTTGCGCTGGCTATGCTCAAGCCTTGGTCGGCGAGGCGCGTTTAGCGGTGGGCGCTGGGGGCGTCGTGGGCGCTCAGTTTCAAGAGCTCAGCGACGAGGACCTGGAGACCTCGGTCTGGGTCGCCGACGAACAGGGTGCGCTTCGAAGCGGAGCAGCGGCTGTCTTCTACGTGCTGGCGATGGCTGCCGGGTACGGCTTGCCTTGGTTTCTCTATCGCCGGCTGCCGGGCTTTGCGCCGGTCACCGAGTGGGGCTACCGCTTAGTGGCGAGTCGCCGTCATCAGGCAGCGCAGGCTGCCCGCTGGCTCTGGGGTGAGCCGCTCTTACCGTCAAACTATCGGTTCAGTACGGCGCTGTATCTGCGGCTGCTGGGGTTGGTGTATGTGTTCGCCTTTGCTTCACTGGCTCTGCAGCTCCCTGGGCTCGTCGGCGAAGAGGGGATTTTGCCGCTGCGTGATTACCTCGCAAGAGTGCAGCAGGGAGGGGGAGCCTGGGCGGTCTGGTACGCGCCCACGATCGGTTGGCTTTTTGAGTCGAGCTCGAGTTTGGTGATCAGCGCGTGGGCTGGCGCCCTCGCAGGGGTGATGCTGGTGCTCGGTCGCTGGCCGCGATGGACCGCAGCGGCGGCTTGGGCCTTGCACCTCTCGCTGGTCACTGCCGGGCAAAACTTTACCTATTACCAGTGGGACAGCCTGCTGTGTGAGGCGGGGTTCCTCGCCATTTTCGTCGCCCCGCGCGGCGCTCGGCTCACCCTGAGCGCCTGCTCTGGCACCCAGAGCGTGTTCCGCTGGCTCTCGCTGTGGTTGCTCTGGCGGCTGGTGTTCGTCTCGGCGTACGTGAAGTTGGCGAGCGGTGATCCGTCCTGGGCGAGCTGTACGGCGCTTGAGGTGCACTACGAGACCCAACCCCTCCCCAACCTGTTCGCGTACTGGGCGCATCAACTGCCCGCTTGGGTGCAGCAGTTGAGCTGCGCCGGGATGCTCGGTATCGAGTTCATCGCGCCGTGTCTTCTGGTGATGCCGCGCAGGCTCCGGCACGCCGGCGCGGTGTCGATCGTGGCGTTGATGTCGGCGATCGCGCTGACCGGAAACTACGGCTACTTCAACCTGCTCACCGCAGCTTTAGCCTTGCTGGCGCTCGATGATCGATTCTGGGGCGGTTGGACGAGCAAACTGACCTACGAGCGACCTGAGCGCGCCGCCTGGAGCGCCCGCATCGGCGCAGGGGCGCTGTTGCTGCTGACGCTCGTAGGGCTTGAGCGCCACACCGCAACGCAGGTTCTCGCGCCCCTTCGACCTGTGCAAAGAGCGGTGGCGCCCCTTCGCCTGACCGCCAGCTACGGGCTGTTCGCTGTGATGACCCAAGAGCGGCCGGAGCTGGTGATTGAGGGGTCGCTCGATGGAGCCGAATGGGCGCCTTATGAGCTGCCCTTCAAGCCAGGCCGTCTGGATCGACGCCCGCCGCAGGTCGCGCCCCACATGCCCCGGCTGGACTGGCAGCTCTGGTTTGCGGCGCTCGGGCGCGTGGAGCAGAACCGCTGGCTGGTTGGGCTGCTTGAGGGGCTGTTGCGCGACGCACAGGCGGTCCGGTCACTGTTTGCCAAGGTCCCGTTTGACCAGCCGCCCAAGCAGCTTCGCATCCTTCGCTACCGATACCGGATGACGCCGCCCGGCGCGGCGCGTTGGTGGGCTCGTGAGCCGCTAGGTGTCTACCTCAAGCCCGTCTATCTCAGCGGCCAGGGTAAAGTCACCTTCGCTCAACCCGCCGATGTCATGCGTCCAGATCCGTAGCTCGACCCGGCCCCAGGTGAGGAAGATGTCGGGGTGGTGCGCCTGCGCTTCGGCGATGGCGCCGATGCGGTTCGTCAGCGCCAGCGCCTCAACAAAATTCGGGAAGTCAAAGGTGCGGGTCAGCGCGCCCGCCTCGAGCCGCCAGCGGGTGAGGGGCTTGAGCCTGTGCTCAATCTCAGCGGGCGTCAGCTTGGAGGGAAGGTCGAGCTTTGGTATCTGAGCTTCGTTATCTGGATGTTTGTCGTTCATGATGCGCTCCGAGGACGTTGTGAGCTTGCGCTCGCTGAGGTCCGATGAAAAGGGGGCGGTGAGGAAGTGACGATGCTCTACCTTGATCACGCAGCGACCACCCCGATCGATCCTGCTGTTCTGGCGGGGATGCAAGAGCGTTACGAGCTGGATTTTGCGAACCCCTCGTCAAAGCATGCGCTGGGTCGTCAGGCGCGCAAATGCCTTGAGACGGCGCGGCTGCGGATCGCTCGCGTCATCGGGGCGAAGCCGGACCAGATCGCCTTTACCGGCGGCGGCACCGAGTCGCTCGGCTGGGCCGTTTTGGGCAGCGCCGGTGAGCAGCCCGGGCGGATCGCCATCAGCGCCGTTGAGCACTCAGCGATCAGTGAGTCAGCTTATTGGCTCAAGGAGCGGCTGGGTTGGGCGGTGGATGTCCTGCCCGTCGACGCGCTCGGCCGCGTCAAGCTGAGCAGCCTTGAGCAGGCGCTGACGCCGCAGACACGCATGGTCGCAACGATGATGGTCAACAACGAGGTCGGCGCGATCAATGACCTTGTGGCGCTGGCACAGGTCGTGCGAGCGGGCGCGCCGCGCGCCAAACTGATCGTCGATGCGGTGCAAGCTTTCGCTAAGATCCCCATCGATGTGCAGGCGCTCGACGTCGACCTGATGGCGTTCACGAGTCATAAGATCCACGGGCCTAAGGGGATCGGGGCGCTGTATGCGCGCCGGTTCGAGACCCTGCGCCCCGTGTTTCGCGGCGGCGGTCAGGAGGCGGGCTTGCGCGGCGGGACGCAGTGCGCCTCGCTCGCGTGGGGGTTCGCCGAGGCTGCTGTGCGCCAGAGCGAAGCGCCGAAGCACGGCTTGGGCGAAGTCCTCTATGACGAGCTGCGCCAGCGGGTGCCGGAGCTTGAGCTGATCGGGCCTGCGTTTGGGCCGGAGCGCGCAGCGCATATCTGCAGCGTCCATGTGCCTGGCTTGCCGACGGGACCGCTTCTCAACGCGCTGGGTGAGGTGGGTGTCTATTGCAGCGCAGGCAGCGCCTGCACTCGCTCGTCGAAACAAGATTTCTCCAAAGTCCTCACGGCGATGAAGCGCAGCCCTGAAGAGGGCGCTTTCCTTCGGTTCAGTGTGAGCCGTCTGACCACCCGAGCGGAGGTGTGCGAGGCGGCGGTTCGGTTTGCGCAGTGCGTCGATGAGTTGAGAGCGGCTTATGACGCCTGATCTCCTGATCCTTCGCTTCGGTGAGCTCTGGCTCAAAGGTGCTAATCGTAAGGACTTTATCGACGCGTTGGCGCGGCGGCTGCGCGCCGGACTCAAAGCGCAGGCGCCGGTGAGCGAGCTGGTGGTGCGCCACGATCGCATGGAGATCCGGCTCGCACACGGCGAGTTTGCGGCTGCGCTGGATCTAGCGAAGCGGACGCCTGGCATCGTGCGGGTCGTCTGCGCCCACTCGGTCGACAGGGATCTAAGCGCCATGCAATCCATGGCGGTCGAGCTGGTCGGTCGAGCGCTGAGCTCGGCGCCGCACGCGCCCGGCGCTGCGCCGAGCTTTCGCGTGGCGTCGCGCCGCACCGATAAGCGCTTTGAGGTGCGCTCTCCTGATTTAAATCGGCTGCTGGCCGGCGCCGTGATGGAGCAGCACCCGCTGCCCATCGACCTGCGCCGCGCCACGCTCACGCTCGGTTGCGAGGTGGCAGCGCATGGGACGTTTTTGTGGACGCAAGACGAGGACGGCTGCGGTGGACTACCTGTCGGCAGCGCCGGGAAGACCCTGCTGTTGCTCTCAGGGGGCATCGACTCGCCGGTCGCTGGACACCTAGCGCAGCGACGCGGGTGTGAGCTGGAGTCGATCTACTTTCACTCGCCGCCTTTTGTGCCTCAAGAGACGCTCGACAAGGTCGTCGAGCTCGGGACGATCCTCGCTCGATCTCAGGGCGCTATGACGCTCCACAGCGTCTATTTTACGGCCATCCAGAAGGCGATTAAGCAACACTGCGAATCCAAACATACGGTCCTGCTGTATCGACGGTTTATGTACCGTATCGCCGACCGGGTGGCGCGCGACCGCCGCTGCAAAGCGCTCGTGACCGGCGAGAACTTGGGGCAGGTGGCGAGCCAGACGATCGAGAACCTCAACGTCGTCGATCAGCTCGCCACGCGGGTGGTGATGCGGCCTTTGCTGACCTACGATAAGTCGCAGGTGATGGACCTGGCGCGAGCGATCGACACCTACGACGTCTCGATTCGCCCCTTCGATGACTGCTGCACCTTGTTCATGCCGAAGAGCCCGACGACGCGTGGTAAAGCGCATATTATCGCGGGGCAAGAGCGCCGCTTGGATGTGGACGCGCTGGTCGAGGAGGCGATCGAACGCGCCGAGCTCATCGAACTCGGCGGCTGAGGTCGCGGCGTTAGTGCTTGCTCGAGCCGCTGGCCACCGATACGCCGCCGGAGGCGGCGCAGGGTCGCCATGGGCGGAGCGTTGCGAAGTCTCAAAGTACCGTGTCCGACCCCCGCATGGTCGGCGCTACTGAATCGAGCGCATCGGCTGGGTCAGCCGTTTCTGTACTGGCGTGATCCGGGCACGGGGCACACCTTGATGGGTGTCGGCGTCTGCGCAGAGTACGCGGGTGACGGGGTCGAGGCGCTTCGTGCCGCGCATGACTGGCTGGAAGAACAAAGCGCAGGATCGGCGCTGGATGGTGCGCCGAGTTGGTTTGCCGCCACCTTTGATTATGGCGCAGGGCGAGATGAGTGGACCGCGTGGCGCGGGCTGCGCCTGGTGGTCCCGCAGGTCCTCGTCGAGGTGCGTGAAGGCGTCGCTACGGCGCAGTTGATGGGCTTCGATGAAGGCGGTCTCGAGACCGCCCGTTCTTTATGGGACGCTCTTATGGTCGGGCGCCGGTATGAGCTGCCGGAAGGATCGGTTCAATTTGAAGCGCCGCAATGGGTTGAGACGCCGGTTGCGTTTGAGGCGCGCGCTGCGCACGCCGTCGAGCGACTCGGGGGTGCGCTCAAGAAGGTCGTGCTCGCCAACGCTCGGCGGCTGCCTTGGCGCGGTGACGGGATCGCACGGACGCTTGATCGGCTGGTGTCGAGCACGCGCGACGGCGTCCATTTTGCGTGCTCGCAAGGTGCCGGGTCGCTGTGGGTCGGCTGTACGCCTGAGACGCTTGTTGAGCAGCGCGATGATGACTTTAGGGCGCACATTCTAGCGGGTACGCGGACGCGCCAAAGCGAGACCAGCGCCGCCGAGCTGTTGCGCAGCGAGAAAGATCGGCGCGAGCATGACCTGGTGGCGCAAGGAATGATCGAATCGCTCGAACCTTTGGCTCAGCAGATCGTCGTCCCCGAGGAGCCCAGCATTCGCACGCTTGACCACTTGCTGCATCTGCAGCGCACACTCGAGGGGCAGACGCTGCCTGGCGTCGGCTTCTTGGAGCTGGTCGCTGCGCTGCACCCGACACCTGCGCTCGGTGGATATCCGCAAGCCGGCGCAGTCGATGATCTGGAGCGCTTTGAGCCGCTTCATCGAGGCGCCTACGGGGCTCCGTTCGGCTGGATAAGGGGTCGGCGGCGAGGGCACGCAGCGGTCGCCATTCGCAGCGCCCTGTTGTGTGAAGCGGACGCCACGATATTTGCCGGCGCCGGTGTCGTAGAGCACAGTGTTCCTGCGGACGAGCGCGCCGAGGTCGAGGCTAAGATGGCGTCGATCGAGCGCGAGCTTTTGGGGAGAACACCGTGATCCAGACCCAGGCTCAGGCGGCGCGCGATCTGATCGAGACGCTCGTTGCGGGCGGGGTCCGTTCCGCGGTGATAAGCCCAGGCAGTCGAAACACGCCTCTGGTGCTGGCAGCCGAAGCCTGCGCCGGCTTGCGTTGTCACGTCGCCATCGATGAGCGTGTCGCTGGTTTTATGGCGCTTGGGATGAGCCGAGTCAGTGGCTGTCCTACCCTGCTGATCTGCACCAGCGGCTCAGCGCTGGCGCACTATCTTCCGGCGGCGCTCGAGGCGAGCGCGAGCCGAATTCCGATGATTATTTTGAGCGCTGCGCGCCCGCTGGAGCTCACCGACTGCGGCGCGCCTCAGGCGCTCAATCAAGCCGAGGTCTTGCGTTCTGCGCTGCGCTGGTCGCGCCAGCTACCCATTGCCGATGAGCGGGGTGCTGCAGCCTGGGCAGCCGCCGGTTGCGAAGCGCTCAGCGCCAGCTGGGGTGCGCCTGAAGGTGTGGTCCACCTGAACTGTCCGTTTCGTGAGCCCTTGTGGGTTGAGGGGCTTGAGACCTCGGCTCGACCTGCGCCGTCACTGGTGCCGAGCTTGCCCATGCCGGACCTGCGCGCGCTCGATGGGGTCGCTGCGCGGCTTAAGGGGCGACGCGGGGTCGTCCTGTGTGGACCGATGCATGGCGCTTCAGCCCACGATGAGCGGCTGGAGCGCGCGCTCACTCGCTTCGCCGAGCGGATCGGCTGGCCGGTTTTTGCCGAGCCTGCCTCTCGCCTGAGCGGTCGTCTCGGGAGCTGCGAGATCGGCTATTTTGATCGCTTACTCCGCGCCGGCTTCGTGGAGGCTCATGAGCCCGATGTCGTGCTTCAGTTGGGCGCCGGCGCGACCAGCAAGGTGGTCCGGCAGTGGCTAGCACAACGCCAGGGGGACCTGATCGTCTTGGATCGCGATGGGCTGTGGCGGGACCCTTCATGGCGCGCTGCGCTGTTGATCGCCGGGGATGAGACGGCTGCTCTCGAGGGGCTGAGTGACCGGCTCGATGAAGTGATCTTACCCGATCACCTCCAGCGCTGGCGACAGGGGCGGCTCGCCATTGAGTCCAGCTTGTGCGCTGAAGGGTGGAGCGAGGCGGCGGCGATGAGGTTCGCGGTGAGCCGTTACGAGACGGCGGTCGTGGCGAGCAGTCTGCCCATCCGGCATCTTGAGGGGTGGGTCCCGTTGAGTGACCACCCACGGCGCGTGGTGAGCAATCGCGGTCTCAATGGGATCGACGGCACGATCGCCACAGCGATTGGGGTGGCGCAGAGCGTGGATCATGCGGTCCTTGCGGTGGTGGGTGACGTCGCCTGCGTCCACGACCTCGGCGCGTTGGCGCAGGTCGTCGCCGAGCAGCCGAGGTTGACGGTGATGGTGATCGATAATGGGGGCGGCGGGATCTTTCGGCGCCTGCCGATCGCCCAGCACGACACCGCCTTTGCGCGCTACTTCGAGACGAAGCCTGCGATTGACCTCGCCCGCACTGCGCAGGGCATGGGCTTACAGGTCACCACGGTGACTCAGTTCGACGAGCTCGAGGAGGCTTTCTCGAGCGCGTCTTCGAGCGTTGCGCCCGGTCTGGTGCTCGTGCGTGTGGACCCGGCGCAGGATCAGGCCTGGCGCAACTCGAGCGATGGTGCGGCGCGCGCCCTCGTCGCTGGCTGCCTCTGATGAGCCGCCCGTCTCGCTGGCGTGTTGCGCTGTCGGCTATTCGCCCGCAGACGCTCCCCGCTGCGGTCGCGCCCGTCGTGGTCGCCTCGGCGCTGGCGCAAACCCACGGGCATCGTCACCTCCCGGTGACGCTCGCTGCAATGGTGGGCGCCGTGCTGATCCAAATTTTCGCCAATCTGTACAACGACCTCGCTGACTTTCGGCGCGGCGCAGACACGGACGACCGTTTGGGACCGGCGCGCGTGACGCAGCGTGGTTGGATGACGGAGCGGCAGGTGCTGATGGCTTGCGGCGTGACGGTGGCGGGTGCGCTCGCGGTCGGCGTCTATCTGGCGACGGTGGGGGGCTGGCCCATCTTCGCCTTGGGCTTGGTCAGCTTGGTGTTCGCCTATCTCTACACCGGAGGTCCCGCACCGCTTGCGTATACCGGCCTAGCGGACCTGTTCGTCGTGCTCTTCTTTGGCGAGGTTGCAGTGGGGGCGACGTACTGGCTCATCGCCGGCGCGCTTCATCCCGGCGCGCTGACGCTCGGGCTGGTGGTTGGGCTGCCCACCACCGCCATTTTGGTGGTCAACAACCTGCGCGACCAGCTGACCGACGCGCAGGTTAATAAACGCACCTTGGTCGTGCGCTTTGGCAACACGTTTGGTCAGATTGAGTACGGCGCGTGCCTGCTTGGTGCGCAAGCGGCGTTGGGGGTTGGCGTATGGAGCGGCGCGCTGCCGCTCGGCGCGGCGCTCGGCGTCGTCTGTCTGCCACTTGCGCTGCGGCGTATTCAGCAGCTGCGCGCCCTCTCGGGCGCCGCCTTGAACCCGATGCTCGGACAGACCGCTCGCGACGGGCTCGCTCTGTCCGTCTTGGTGAGCGCGGGGGTGCTGCTGTGATCGATTGGGCGCAGACGCTACCGCATCCGCTCCTCGCCGCTCGAGCCAGCCGCGGCGGCGCGCCGGCGATCGTCGCTGACGATGGTGAGTGGACCTACGAGCGGTTGGTTCAGGCTGTGCGGGCGCGGGCGGCGGGTTTGCAGGCGCTTGGGGTTCGCCGAGATCAGCGTATCGCTTGGACGTTGCGGCAGCTCGGTGATGACCTGGTCACTCTGCACGCCATCGGGTGGTTGGGCGCGTGCGCCGCGCCGATCGCTCGAGACAGCCGGGACCCCGAGCGGGACGCCGAGCATCTCGGGGCAGATCACTTCCTGACCTCGGCGCCTGACGGCGAGCCGGAGGACGCGCCGCCAGCCAGCCCCTGGCCATTGAGCCAACCGCGCTGGGTCGTGGCGACGTCCGGGACGACGGGGACCCCCAAGGTCATTGAGCTCACGACCGGCCAGCTGGTGTTCTCGGCCATGGGATCTGCCATGAGGCTGGGACACCTTCCCGGTGACCGGTGGCTCGGTGTGCTCCCGCTTCATCATGTGGGGGGCTTGAGCATTGTGATGCGTTGCCTGTTGAGCGCCAGCACCGTCGAGCTGCATGCCCGCTTCGAGGTTGATCGGGTCGTCGAGGCGCTGTGTTCGGGTCGCGTCACGCAGATCTCGCTGGTGCCGACGATGCTCGACCGCATCGTCCCGCGTTTGCCCCAGCGAGGCGCCTCGGATCGCCTCCGGGTCGTTTTAGTCGGGGGGGCGAAGCCAAGCCGGGCGTTGCTCGAAGCAGCGCTCGCCAAGGGGCTCCCCGTGGCGGCTACTTGGGGGATGAGCGAGACCGCCTCGCAGGCTGCGACCTTGGAGCCGGGCGTGGCGCCGACGTCTGCGCCTCCGCTACCGTTCCTCGAGGTGCTCTGCGAAGCCGACCGGTTGGTCGTGCGCGGGCCAGCCGCTGCAGGCACCGTGCTCACCAACGATCGCGGCGCCGTCGATGGGCTCGGGCGCGTCCGCGTGGACGGGCGCGACGACCAAACGATCATCTCGGGCGGTGAGAACATCGACCCGGAGGCGATTGCGGCGGTTCTGCGTCAGCACCCGGACGTGCTGCGCGCCTACGTCGTTGGGGTACCGGACAGTGTCTATGGCGAGCGCCCAGCCGCCGCCCTGATCGCAGGCGGTGATCGACAGCCCTCTGCGCAGGAGCTGCGCGCTTTCTGCCGCGAGTCCCTGCCGCGGTACATGGTGCCCGACCGAATTCTCTGGCTCAGCGCCGAGCCGGTCAACGCGCTGGGTAAAATTCGGTTTGCTGACCTAAAGGAATGGCTTAGGCGCGTAGAGCGTTCAGACGATGACGGGGAGCCGTGATGGATGCGCTGGTGATGAAGAGCCCGGTGTTGTCGCCTTTGGCGGACGCAGCGCGTGGTGTCGGCGAGCATTCACTGGCCGGTCAACTCACGGCGATGCGAGACTGGCTGGGGGTCGACCTCGCTGAGCTTGAGGCGCAGCTTCGTGAGCTGGACGCCCTTGCCCAGGACCCGGAGCAGGCGAAGGCGGCGGCGGCGTATCTGCTCGCAAGCGGCGGGAAGCGGGTGCGGCCAATGGTCGTCCTGCTCGCGTCTCGGCTCGGGACGCCTGCGCCCGCAGCGGATGTTCGTAACCTGGCGGTGGTGAGTGAGTTGATTCACGCCGCAACCCTCTTACACGACGACGTGATCGATGAGGGAGACGAGCGGCGAGGGCAGCCAACGGCGCGGCGCGTGTACTCGAACAGCGCCTCGGTCCTCGGCGGCGATCACCTCTTGATCGAGGCGCTCCGGCTGGTCCAGCGCAGCGGCTCGCCCGGGCTGCTTGGGAGCTTGCTCGACACGATCTCTGAGATCGTCACCGCCGAGGCGCTTCAGCTCGAGTGGCGAGGGCGCTTTGAGCCCGACCGCTCGACCTACCTGCGCGTGATCCAAGGCAAGACGGCGGTGCTGTTTCGCTGGGGGTTTGAGGCGGGCGCCACCCTAGCGGGTTTGGCTCAAGAGGACATCGAGCGTCTGATGGAGGCCGGGATGGCGCTGGGCGAAGCGTTCCAGTTGATCGACGACGTCCTCGACCTCGAAGGTGAGCCCGCCGAGACGGGGAAGGTCCTCTTCACCGATCTGCGCGAAGGCAAGATGACCTGGCCTCTGATCTTAGCGGCGGAGCGGGTCGACGGGTTTGTTGAGCAGGTTCGCCGCTGCATGTCCGATGAGGGCGGCCTTGATTCCGAACGTGGCGTGGTGCAGACGCTTCAACGTTGCGGTGCGCTCGCGGACACGCGACGATTGGCGACGGAGCGGGTCGATCACGCGCGCAGCTTGATCGGTGCGCTCCCAGCGAGCCCTGCGCAGCGTGCGCTGGAGCTACTGGCACGCTCAGTGGTTGAGCGGAGGAGCTGACGATGTGGATTCGCCTGGCGCATGAAGCCGACGCAGCCGTCGTCGCCGCGCAGCTCCAGGGCATGGGGCTGTGGACGCGCCCGCTTGAAGACGCGCAGGGCGCCACCACTGGCTTTGCCATCGAGCGCCATTCCGCGACGATCGACTGGCAACGCTTGGCGACGATCGAGGGGGTCGTCGAGGTTCAGCGCCCCCGAAGCGCTCACCCGAGCGTGGACGCCCTCGCAGGCCAACCGGTCTCTGTCGGTGCTCTGAGCGTCGGGCCGGGGTGCGAGCCCGTGTTGTTGTCGGGACCTTGCGCGTTGGAGTCACAGGCTCAGGTGGATGAGATCGCAGCCGCTGTCGCCGGCGCCGGTGCGTCCATCCTGAGGGGTGGTGCGTACAAGCCGAGGAGCTCACCGTATAGCTTCTCTGGACATGGCGAGCAGGCGCTGACCTGGCTCAAGCAAGCGGCGGACCGCCACGATATGGCGGTGGTCACAGAGGTGATGAGCGAAGCCGATGTTGGGCTGGTCGGCTCGATCGCTGATTTGCTGCAGGTCGGCAGTCGCAACATGCAGAACTTTGCGCTCTTGCGCGCCGTCGGCGCCGAGCGGAAGCCGGTGCTCCTCAAGCGCGGGATGGCGGCGACGGTCGAGGAGTGGTTGCTCGCAGGGGAGCATCTCCTGGCCGCAGGGGCAGCGGGCGTCATCTACTGTGCGCGCGGCATCAGCGGGTTTGACCCGCACACACGAAACTTACTGGATTTAGGCGCGGTCGCGTTGTTGTCGGGCGTTCATCGTCTGCCTGTCGTGGTCGATCCGTCGCACGCGGTGGGGCGACGCGACCTCATCCCGGCGCTGGCGAACGCCTCGCTCGCTGCCGGTGCGCATGGGTTGATGGTTGAGGCGCATACGCAACCGGAGCGTGCGCTCAGCGACGGCGCCCAGGCGCTGCAACCGGATGCGCTCGCAGAGTTAGGATTTAAGCGATGAGCACGTCAGCGCGCCTCGCCGATGGCAGCGGTCAGATGTTTGATCAGATCGCTGCGCGTTATGACCTGCTCAATCGGATTTTGAGCATGGGGATGGACCGTGGCTGGCGTCGGGATCTCGTGCGAGCTGTCGCTCCGGGCGAGGGTGAACTGCTCGATGTCGCAACGGGGACAGCTGACGTGGCGCTTGCCGTCGCCAAAGCGTACCCCGAAGCGCACGTCACAGGGATCGATCCAAGCACCGGCATGCTGGAGGTTGGGCGCGTCAAGACCCTGGCGAATCGACTCGACGAGCGCGTCACCTTGCTTGAGGGAGACGCTCAGGCGATGCCCTTCGAGGACGATCGGTTCGCCGCGAGTTTGATCGCCTTCGGGATACGAAACGTGCCCGATCGACTCCTCGGGCTCTCGGAGATGGTTCGCTGCACACGCCCAGGCGGGACGATCGCTGTGCTCGAGCTCGGTGAGCCACGTAACGGGGTCCTTGCGCCCTTTGCTCGCTTCCACGTTCATCACGTCGTGCCGCGGTTGGGCGCGCTGCTCAGCGGCGCCAAAGAGTACCGCTACCTGCAGACGTCCGTCGCAGCCTTTCCACCGAGCGACGAATTCGCCGACTTGATGCGAGAAGCGGGCTGCACGAGCGTGACCGTCAAGCCGTTTTTGGCGGGTGTCGCCCACCTGTACATCGGCAAAAAGTAACGACGGCGAGCGCATCGCTCGCCGCCGCATCTCAAGCCTTCATACGTTCGGCTACAGACTGGTGAGGAACGCCTCAAGGGCGCCCATCTGCGCGTCCGTCAGGTTACCTGTCGTCCCCATCTGCCCGTCTCGAGACTGCTCGAGCAGCTCACGCAAGGTCGCTGCGCTTCCGTTGTGGAAGTACGGTGCGCTCGCAGCGACACCAACCAGCGTCGGGGTGCGGACGTTGACGCCACGAATTGAGTGCATCTCGGCGTCCGTATATTGCTCGCCGCTGTGGCAGGTGCCGCAGCCGGCTACGCCGTAGAACAGCGTGCGCCCTTCGGCGATGATCGCGTTGTCTGCGCCTTTGTTCGGCAGGTCGACGTGCGGGCGCCAATTGACGTAGTCGGTCACCGCCGCCTGCGTTGCGCCCGTCAGACCTTCACCACCCATGCGGCCCTGCGAGGTCAGCCGCACCTCGTCGGCTACCGTGGCGACGTCGTCGCGCCAGGTGACCGGCTCGGTCAACGAGACGTCGCCTGCAAGGCTCGGCGTCTGGCGCGGCCCATCCGCAAAATGCCAGGTCAGGCCGTCATTTCGCCCCTCGAAGTGGCAGCTTGAGCAGCTCACGTTGACGTTGTGCCCGCTCACCTCGGGGTTGAGGTTGGAGAAGAAGAGCCCCAGACCGCGCTGCACACGTTCGTCAAGCGCTGGCGCCGTCAACGACGCGCTCGCCAGCGGTCGCTCGGTATTCCAGTCGTTCATGTGGGCTACAAACTCCGGCATCATCGCATCGGTACCGACGAGCTGCACGCTGCGATCGATGCGGTTGTGGACGAGCGTCTCGGCGCCGATGAACGCGATCCCGGCTGGGCCGCGCTCGGTCTCAAAGCCTCGTTGCTGCGCCAGCGGCGCAAACTGTTCCCTGTCGAACCCGTCTGGCTCCGGCACCGCCGCCATCGGGGGTGTGGGCTGCATCAAGGTTCGACGCGAGCCGCGCGCTGGCGGGCTCGGGGAGGTGCCATAGGTGCAGCGGGTTTCCGTGGGCGAAACCCTAAAGGCGATCAGCGTCCGGCTGGCTTCCATGGTCGCAAAGGCGACGTCCTGCTCCGGGTGGACGGCGAGGCTGCTGATGTAGCCGCCGCGCTGAGTACCGCTCTGATCCGCTTCGAGTTCTTGAACTTTGAAGGTGCCGTCGGGCTTACCGTGGGCGTCCACGTTGACCGTGGTCACGGCGGCGATAAAACGTTTGCCGCTTCCGCTGCTGCCATAGCCATCACCCTCAGGTTCGTCTTCATTGGGCTCGCCGCCGATGGGGTTGATGTTGTCGATGTACAACGCTGGGATGAGCAGCTGACGCCCATTGGGACGTACGGCGATGTCGCCGGTGATGCGGAGCGATCGATCGATCGGGAGGAAACCGTTAGCCTCGTCGAAGGTGCTGACGCTCGGCAGCGTTTGTTCTTTGTGCTCACCTGTTAGCAAGTCGACCACCACCAGGTGACCACCCATCGCCGTGGCGACATAAAGCGTCTCACCGCTGGGGTGGAGCGCAAGCCAGCGCGGCTCGTGCTCGATTTTGAAGGTCCTGATGACCTCGAGGTCGCTGCCGCGTCGTTCCTCCACCACACCGCTCTGGGAAACCGCTACGTAGACCTTGCTTGCGTCTTCACTCGTGACCAAGCCGATCGGCTCGGCGCCGGTCTCGACCCGGTCGAGTACCACCAGCCGATTGTTCTCGACGCCGAGGCGCGCCAGCGCTCGCTCACCGCGCAGGCTGACCACGAACTCATCGCCGAGCGGGGCGATCCGCTCGGGTGTCTGCCCGATCTCGAGCTGTTCGAGTGGTTCAAGCGTGCTGGCGTTGAGCAACGTGACGTTGTTTTCCAGCGCGTTGGTCGTGACCACGAAGCGCTGGTCCGGGCTGACCGCAAGGGTCTGGCTGCCGGTTGGGTGCGCTGCGTTGTCGAGCGTGCCTTCCTTGAGATTGCATGGGTCGCTGTCGCAGCTGGCGCCCGCAAGGCTCAAGCCGCAGGCGGTGATCAGAACAAGACGTTTCATAGGCCGCTCCTTATTCCGAACTTCGATGTACACACGCCACTTAGATAGGAGGAACCGGTTTGCACGACAAGTGAGCTAGGTCACGCGCTCGGATGTTTGTCGGGGGTTAGCCTTTTGCGCGGCGACGCCGAGTCGGTCGCACCGGGCGATGCGTGGGCTCGACTTGAGCTTGCGCCGTGACGCCTTCATGCTGGCTTCAAGGAGAGCGATTCGTTGCGGTTCGATCATCAAGTGTACCAGCTCGTGCGTCTGATCCCGCATGGGAAAGTGTGTAGCTATGGAGACGTTGCGGCTGCGATGGGCAGCCCCCGGGCGGCTCGGCAGGTCGGGTTTGCGCTCGCGCGCCTGCCGCTCGAGCGGGCGGGCGAGGTACCGTGGCATCGTGTGATCAACGCCAAAGGGTCGATCTCAGGGCGCGGTGACCTCGTGCGGCCGGACCTGCAGCGGGCGCTGCTCGAGGGCGAAGGGGTGATCTTTGACGCGAGCGGCCGCTGCGACTTGGCGATCTATCGCTGGCCCTTAGCGCACCGGACGGTCAGTTGATGACGCTCGGCGGCTCACCCTGCACGATCCGATAACGGTAGCCGCTCTGAACCGAGATACGCTGGGTGGTGAGGTCGAGATCAGGCCAGCGAATCTCGACCTCTGCCGTGCAGGCCATCCCTAAGCCAAAGTGCATCAAGCGATCATTCTGGCTGCCGAAATGACCGTGTCCGCCGGCAAGTTCTTGCAGTTGGGTGCTTCCGTCGGCGGTCACCTTGACCTGAGCGCCGACTGCCCATCGGTTGGTCCGCTCACCGCCGACGAGCTCGAGCTGGACCCAATTGCTCGTTGCGCCGAGCTGGTTCTCAAAGAAGCCGACGATCGGCGGGCTCATGCACTCGCCTGTCTGACCGCAGCGCATCCGGCTGTGGCCGACCACGAGGTCCAGGTCACCGTCGCGGTCAAAGTCCGCCACGACCGAGCCGTGCGCTCGATAGAAGTCGACGCCGAGGCTGTTCGGCACCTTTTGAAAGCTCCTCGGGCGCTCTTGCCGGTACAACAAGCCGCGGTTGGCGGCGTAGTCCGTCCCCCCAAAGTAGACGTCGAGCCAGCCGTCGTTGTCGAAATCGATCAGGTTGCCCGTGATGATGCCTTCATCCCACGTGCCTTGCGGTTTTCGGCGCGCCAAGCCGGTCTCTTGGTTGCCTGGGCGATCGAACCGCAGCGGGCTCTCGCCGGTGTTGAACAGGAGCTCCGCTTCGTCCGAGTTACGCCCTACGTCCCAGTGAACGATCTCGCTGGTGAGCAGGTCGAGGCGCCCGTCGTTGTCCACATCGCCGCAGACCGTACCGCCGCTGTTTCCGCCAAGGCGCCAGCGCTCCCGGTCGGTCGCATGGCGCCAGCGGAACGCGTCACTGTTTTCCTGACAGTTGATCCGGGGCTGGGGCACCTGAGGTCCGCAACCGGCGTCACCTGGGTTGAGCTGACACCAACAGCGCGCCGACTCATTATCCGACCAGTCGCTGACCAGGTCATAAGCGTACCCGGAGGCGACCGAGTGGTTGATGTAGGCCACAGACGAGGTCGTCTCTGAGCCAAGCCACAGGTGGTTCGGCGCCCGACCATAAGAAGGCGACAACAAGTCGGGCACGCCGTTGCCGTCGAGATCACAAGCTGTCGCGCCCCAGCTCCACGAATTGCCCTCGGCGTTGTTGAGCTGCGGCACGCTCGCCGACGCCCAGTTCCGCGTCTGTACACCGACCGTGGCGCTCAGGTCTTGGAAGCCGCCCGCCCCGTCTCCAAAGTACAGCCCGTCAGCCATCGGTGAGGCCTGAGTGCCGGTTTTGTTCTGCGTCATCCACAGGTCGATGTAGCCATCTCGGTCGACGTCGGTCAGGCTCAGCCCAGAGGGTACGCTCGTGACGCCGGCGCGCCGCGCATCGCTCGTCTCGGCTGCGAAGCGAAAGCCGCCCTCTGCCGTACCCAGGCGCAGCTCGCTTGCGACGCTGCCGTCATCGCTCGCTGCGGCGATGAACACATCGGTCAAGCCGTCGTTGTTCACATCGCCCGCCACGATCACGTCGCCGCGCAGTGCGCCTTCAGCGCCGGCGCGATCGGTAAAGAGTCCGCTCGCTTCGGTGACGTCGACGAAGGAGCCGGCGCCGGTATTTTTGAGCAACCAACGCTGCCGCTCGCCCCCGGGTTCGAAGGTGTCTGGACCCGCCCCGCGCCGCACCAGCAGGTCCGGCCAGCCGTCGTGGTTGTAGTCGAGCACGGTCATGCGCGTGCCGCGCACCGCGAGCGCCGTGAGCCCCCACGATGCGGTCTGGTTGGTGAAGGCTGGCGAGTCAGCCAGCCACTCTTCGCCAGGTTGACAGCGTGACGCAAGCTGAGGTCCGGCGTCCACAGGAGCCGGCTCCGTCTTAGGGCATCCGGTCAACGCTGCGCCGAGGGTGAGGACCTGCGCAAGCCTCATAAGCCGTCCTCGTAACGCGCGCTGGCTGGAGCCCAACTCCCCGCCACGTTGACGTTGGTCCCTGAGACGTAGGCAGCTTCGGAGCTGGCGAGGTAGACCACGGCGGCGGCGATCTCGTCGACCTCACCCGGCCGGCCTGTCGGGAGCGCCCCGGCGGTCTCAAGGTCGATGCTGTTGGCGAGCTGCCCGGGGCTGACGGTGTTGGCGGTGAGGCCGCGATGGGCGTAGCGCTGAGCGTAACTAAGGGTGAGGATGTGCACCCCGGTTTTGGCGATCTGATAGGCTGGAAATTCGGCTCGAGCGCACACCTGATCACAGGTGACGTAACCCAGCTGGATCAGGCGCCCACGACCGCTCTCGAGCAGCTGATCCATGAAGGCTTGCGCCATGTAAAAGCTTGAGTCGAGGTTGCCTGCGATCGTCCAACGCCAGTGCTCAGCGTTCGCTTGGGCGAGCTCTGTTGGGCGATAAACACCGACGTTGTTGACCAAAATGTCCACGCCCTCGGTCTGGCTCGCCAGCCCCTGACAGACCTCGGGATCGGTGATGTCACCCACCAGAACCTGCGGGCGCTGACCGAACTCCGCCTCGAAGCGGTCTTGAGCGACGCGGCACCGCTCGTCGGCTTTGCGGCCGTGTAAGATCACGCGGGCGCCGCAGCGAGCGAGCGCCTGCGCAACGCCGAAGCCGGTTCGCTCCAAGGACCCGGTGATGACGGCGCAGCGCCCCGAGAGGTCGGTCATGGGCGCTTGCGGTGCACTTGGATGCCCACCCAGGCGGCCTCAGCGACCGCTTCGGGCTTCTCGATCGTGAGCCGAATGGCGCTGACGGCGTGGCGCTCAAAGATCAGCGCGCAGGCGTCGTCAGCGAGGGTCTCGAGCAGGAGGTACTCGCCTTGCAGACAGAGCGTACGGAGCTCTTGTGAGATCGCGCCGTAATCGACGATGTGATCGTAGTCTTTGGGGTGTTCGATCGTGCTAAAATCAGCGTCTAGCTCGAGGTTGAGGCGGAGCGCTTGGGTGCGGGTGCGCTCCTCGGGGAGGATCCCGACAACGCAGTCAACGCTGAGGCCGTGGATGAGGACTTTGTCTCGACTCATGAGGCTTCCTTGGGTTCGAATTCTGCCTCCGCTGAGGGGAGGCTAAGGTAATCACGCAAACGCGCAACGAGGAGGTAAACGAGCGGCGTATCGATGGCCGCGATCAGCAGCTTGAAGATGTAGACTCCGAACATGATCTGACCCACCACCGGCCAGTCGAGGCCGAGCCCAAACTTGAGGAAGATGGTGTTGACGATGACGGTATCAGCGGCTTGAGACACCATGGTTGAGGCGTTGTTGCGGAGCCAGAGGTGACGCCCTTTGGTTCGCCGGCGCCAGTAGTGAAACATCCTGTTGTCGAGGAGTTGGGCGCACAGGTACGCCGTCATGGATCCAAAGACGAGCGTTCCGGGGAGCGTAAAGACCGACTCGAAGGCGTTTTGCATCCCGGCGACGTCCGTATACCCTAGGTCTTTGTTCACCCAGGCGGGCGAGCCGGGGAGCGCTAAGACGGCTTGCACCAAGACGACCATCACGATGGACATCGCAAAACCGATAAAGACCATGAAATCAGCTCGCTTGCGGCCGTAAAGCTCGGAGACGGTGTCGGTGATCAAGAAGGTGATCGGGTAGGTGATGATCCCGCTCGTGAGGGTGCACGCGGCGCCAAAGCAGGCGGTGCCGAGGACGCTCGGGAAGGCGAGGAACAGCTTGACGCCGATAATGTTGGTCAACACCAAAATAACCACAAAAACAGACAGCAAGATGGCGTAGACTCTTTCGTGTCGTACCACGTCGCGTACGGACGTATCGGTCATCAGCGGATCTCCTTGAGCCCTTATCCCCGCAGCGCTTCCACCTTGCAAGGCGAGAACGGCAAAGGCAGAGAACCAACGCCTCGAAACCAAAGGTAATCCCGATGACCGCAGATGATCGATACTCGAGCCCGTTAGCCGACCGTTACGCCTCACCGGAGATGAGCTATGTTTTCTCGGCGCGGCATAAGTTCACGACGTGGCGCCGCCTCTGGATTGCGCTCGCTGAGGCTCAGCGCGACCTCGGTCTCTCGGTGACCTCCGATCAGATCGATGAGATGAAGGCGCAGATCGATGAGCTCGACCTCGCCGCCGCTGCGCGTTACGAGAAACAATTCCGCCACGACGTGATGGCGCACGTCCATCACTTTGGCGACCTGTGTCCCACCGCCAAGCCGATCATTCACCTCGGCGCGACCAGCTGTTTTGTTGGGGACAACACCGAGCTGATCCAACTGCGCGACGGGCTTGAGATCTTGCGCCCCAAGCTCGCCTCGGTGATCGACGCGCTCGGGCGATTTGCGGCGCGTTATGCTGCGCTCCCTACGCTTGGGTTCACCCACTATCAGCCAGCTCAGCTGACGACGGTGGGGAAGCGGGCCTGCCTGTGGCTCTCCGACCTCCTCACCGATCTGCGGCAGCTCGAGCGCGCACAGAGCGACCTGCGATTTCGGGGTGTGAAGGGAACGACCGGGACACAGGCCTCCTTTCTCGCCTTGTTCGATGGTGATCACGCACCCGTTGAGGCGCTCGATGAGCGCGTCAGCCGCGCGATGGGTTTTGAGCGAAGGCTGATCGTCTGCGGTCAGACCTATAGCCGTAAGGTCGACTTCGACGTCCTCTCTGCGCTCGCCTCGCTCGGCGTCACGGCGCATAAAATGGCGACGGACATTCGGCTGCTCGCCAACCTCAAAGAGCTTGAAGAGCCCTTTGGAAAGCAGCAGATCGGCTCGTCAGCGATGGCGTATAAGCGCAACCCCATGCGCTCCGAGCGTGTCTGCAGCCTGGCGCGCTTTCTCATGAATCTGCCGGCGAACGCAGCGCAGACGGCCGCCGTTCAGTGGATGGAGCGGACGCTCGACGACTCGGCGAACCGGCGACTCGTGCTCGCCGAAGCCTTCTTGACCGCCGACTCGGTGCTCTCGATCTTGCACAACATCGTGGACGGCTTGGTGGTGTATGAGGCGGTGATCGCTCGCCGCATCGCCAGCGAGCTCCCCTTTATGGCCACCGAGAACGTGATCATGGCGATGGTGCAGCGCGGGGCGGATCGTCAGGAGGTGCATGAGGTCATTCGCGTGCACAGCCAAGAGGCGGCGGCGCAGGTCAAGCAGCGCGGGCTGGACAATGATCTCATCGAGCGTATCCGCAAGGATGCGTTCTTTGCGCCTGTGCATGCAGACCTTGATGACCTGCTCGATCCGAGCACCTTTACAGGGCGTTCGGAGCAGCAGGTTAGGGCCTTCCTGGCGCAAGAGCTTGAGCCGGCGCTGAGCGCGTATCAAGAGCGGCTGACCAGCGTGGGGGAACTCTCCGTATAGCTCGAGCAGGTCGAGTTTGTTAGGGTCCTCACAAGCTTAGGGGGGACTCGATGGTCGCGCTCACACTCCTTCTGGCCGCGACGCCGGCGCCTGTTCTCGCTGAGGTGGACACCCTCTGGCGTGATCGCACCCCCGCCAATTATCGAGCCAACGCGCAGAAGGTGATCGACCGACTCAAGCCACACGCCAAGCAGTTTGAGGCGGCCTGGCGGCTGGCGCGCGCCTACGTCTGGCTGTCCGAGCGCAAGCCGTATCATCAAGACGGCGCTTACAAAGCGCGCCTCGGTCAACAAGCGATGCGCCACGCGCAGACCGCCATTAAGCTCAAGCCCGAGCGCGTCGAGGGGCACTACTATCACGCCTGGGCGGTGGGGCAGTGGAGCTTGGGGATCTCAATCCCGAAGGCGTTGTGGAAGGGCGCCGAGGGGAAGCTCCGCCGCAGCATGAAAAAGGCGCAAGCGCTCGCTGCCGGCTACGATGATCATGGCGTGCTGCGTATGTGGGGCCGATTCTTTCACTCGCTGCCGTGGCCGAAGTACGACGGCGCCAAAGCGCTTAGATACCTTCAAGACGGGACCCGGCGCTCGCCGAGCAACCTGCGCGGATGGTTCTATCTGGCTGAGGCGCAGATCGGGCTCAAGAAACACGCAGCGGCATGCGCCACGGTGGCGCGCGCCTTGAAGGTCAAGGCGCAGCCACGAGCTGAGCCGGACTGGAAGGTCTGGCGTCGGGACTTGGTGCAGCTCAAGTTGGGTCAATGCCGCAAGACCTTGGAGGCTCTGTGATGATCTGGGCATGGAGCTTTCTCGCCGCATTGAACACACCGCCTGCCTCGCTTCCGCCGAAACCGAGTGATCTCAAGCCGCTCGAGCGAGGCGAGGTCATCAAGCGTGTCGAGCCGGTCAAGGGCGCTCCGGTGCCGCGTGTCAGAGCGTACATTCTCATCGATGCGCCGCCGCAGAAGATGTTTGCGCTCATCGATCGATGCGGTGACTACAAAAAGATCATGCCGCGCATGCCGCTCAGTCGAGAATTGAGCCGCAAAGGGCGCGAGGTCGTGTGCAAGGTCCAGATCAAGCTGCCGATGTTCCTCGGGACCCTCAATTCGGTGACCCGAGGGGTCCACACGGTCGGCCCGCCCGCTTGGGGCCGCGCCTGGACGCTGGTTTCAGGGGATTACAAGCGCAACGTTGGTCGCTGGCGTTTGACCCCGTACAAGGGGAACCCCAACGTGACGCTCGTCGAGTACGTGCTGCACGCCGTACCCGACCTCTCGCTGCCGAACAGCTTGCTCCGATCGGCGAATGGTCGAGCCATCCCAGGGATGCTTCGCTCCTTTCGCAAGCGCTTAACGGGCAAAGAGACCCGATAAAAAAAGATCAGGCGGAGCCGAAGCCCCGCCTGACCTAAGCGCTCACACGGTGGATTACCGACCGATGTTGAACTCGACGATCTCGCCTTCCGTGCCGCTGTTCTCCTCGTAACACCAGACGTACAGCTTGTTGGCGCTGCGGTGACAGCCCAAGCCTTTAGGTTGTCCCCGCGTACAGGTCGTGATGTTGTTGTAGGTCTGCGTGCGGCTCCCGTTGGACGGGTTGAAGCCCCACAACGAGATCTGATTCGACTCACGGTTGTGCACATAGCGCAGCGCCCAGATACGAGTGCCGTCGTGACACATATCACCGACAGGGCCTGGCGTCGCGAAGCTGTTACGCACCGTGCTCGGGTTCGACTTGTCCGTGCGGTAGATGCGCGTCAGGTTGTTCCAGTTGTACGTGTTGGAGAGCGCAGTGCGGTACATGTCGTTGCCATACACAGCGATCGGGAAGCCGCCGTAGCCAGCACGCGCACTCCAGAAGTTACGCCGTGAGCCAGTGAGCGACAGCGTGTACATGTCCTGATACGAGGCGTTTCCGGTGTAGTCAGCCAGATAGAACTGGTTGCTGTCACATGCCACGGAGGTGGTGTGGTGCAGCCCGGTCGAGATGCGGTTGAGCTCCCGGATCGGCGTGCCGCTGACGTTGGCGCGTGTGAGCGCTCGGCGGCTGCCCTGGTGAGCGAACACGAGGTGATTGCGGGTGTTGTCGTAACACATGCCCTGCGGGTGGAAGTTCGAGTGCCCGCCTGAGAATTGGGTCGAGAGCCGGTGACGTCGCCCCGTGTTCAGGCGCCCGGCGCCTGTGTTGAGGTTATCCTGACCACCGATACAGGTCATGTAGATGTGGCTCCCAGCGCCACGGTTGGGCGGGTAGTTCGTGGATCGGTGGCCGCCTCGACCATCGATCACGTTGCCCTGGCTCCAGTAGGTCATCACCCGGGTACAGTCGTGGTTCCAGTTACCGCGCCCCGAGTTTGAGGCCTCCCAGCCGTTCGCCCGGCAGAAGCTGTCCCAATTGGTGTGCCCGTTGTGGCGCTGCAAGGGCTGGTTGCGCGAGTTGTAGATCCCCACACGCTCTAAGCGAGCGCCTGGGCTGCGACGAGCTTGACCGTAACCGCAGTGGGCGATGGTGCCCAAGTCGGCGTTCAGGTTGGCGTTGCCGCCGCCGCCGCCGCCACCGCCACCGTTGTTGGCGGCGAGGACACCGCCCAAGGTCTGCGGCGTGTTCTGGTTTGAGGTGTTGCCGGTACCGATGGCCCCAAAAGAGCCTCGACCCCAACATTTGGTCGTGCCGTCGCTGTTCGATGAGCAGGTGTGCCAGGAGCTCGGGCCGTCCGAGATAAACAGGCTGTTGCTGATCCCCTGAACCGTCACGGGCGTGCTGCGGTTTGACGTCGAGCCGTCGCCGAGCTGACCTTGCGCGTTGTAGCCCCAGCATTTGATCTGGCCGGTCTGGAGCCGGGCGCAGACGTGGTAGTAGCCGCCGCCGAGCTGGACGGCGTTGCTGATCCCGCTGACCGTGCGGTTGCCGTAGTTGTAGCAGCTGGCCTGACCGTTCCCCATCTGCCCGTGACAGCCGTAGCCGAAGCAGCCGACGGTGCCGTTGCTGCGCCGGTAGCAGGCGCCCCAGGCGTGGGCGTTGATCTCCTCACCCGTGGCGCCGCTGACGGTCACCGGCGTGCGGTAGGACGAGCTGCGGTTCGAGGTGTTGGTCACGTTATGGTACCACCCATAGCCCCAGCACTTGAACTGGCTGTTCGAGAGCCGCGCACAGGTGTGGTAGTACCCTGAGCTGATCTGGGTGGCGTTGCTGATCCCGCGCACGTCCACCGGCGTGTTCCGCTGTGAGCCCGATCCATCCCCGAGCTGACCGAAGGGGTTGTAACCCCAGCACTTCATAGTCCCGCCCCGTCGCAGCGCGCAGCTGTGGTAGGCACCGGCCGTGATCTTGCTGGCGTCCGTGATCCCACGTACCTGAACTGGCGTGTTGCGGTTGCTGGTCGAGCCATCGCCGAGCTGCCCTTGCCTGTTGTAGCCCCAACACCAGACCGTCCCGTCCGACTTGACGGCGCAGTTGTGGTAGTTCCCTGACGCGATACCCGTCACATTCGTTAAGTTCCGGACCGTCTGCAGGCTGGTGTTGGTGGACGTGTTCGTGCCGTTGCCCATCTGACCGTAGGTGCCGTAGCCCGAGCAGTACACGCGCCCGGCCTTCACGAAGCAGGTGTGGTAGTAACCGGTCGCCATCTGAACAGCCTGCGAGCGGCAGGTGTTCGAGCAGCTGTCGTCGTTGACCTCGTTGCCGTCATCGCACTGCTCAGTGCCTTGGCGGATGCCGTCACCGCAGCGCGCCGAGCGGCACTCGTTGGTGCAGTTGTCGTCGTTGACCTGGTTGCCGTCGTCGCACTCTTCGCTGCCCGT
>JAYZBQ010000018.1:0-64923 GCA_036338695.1 Myxococcota bacterium | reverse complement strand
GGGTGGCGACGTCCTCGACGTAGAGCGCCTCGCCGGTGGTGTGCCTGAGACCGCTCTCATGGGCGCTGGGTTGATGCAGCGGGGAGCCTGCCCCCTCATGATGGGTAGGCGCCGGGTGGTAGGCTGCGACCTGCTCGTCGTTGCCCGGTAGGACCGTCCCGGCGTGCCAAGCAGGCAGCGCGCCGTTGGGCGCCGCCTTGGCTTCCTCGTACAGTCCCATCAGTAAGTTCGCCGCCACGGCGCGGCGATACTCGGCGCTGCCGCGGTGGTCCGAGAGCGGCGTGAAATCGGTATCGAGCGCACGCATCGCGGCGCGGACCGTGTCCACGCTCCAGGGTTTGCCGACCAGCGCTGCCTCGGCGCCTTTCGCACGCTGGGTCGTCGCCGCCATGCCGCCAAACACCAAGCGCGCAGCTTGGACGGTGTCGTCGCCCGACAGCGTGATCGCCGCGCCGAGTGCGATGGCGCTGATGTCCATCTCGCGCCGCCTCGAGACCTTGTAGCTGCCCAAGCGTGTGTCCGGCTCAGGTCGCGGGATCTCGATGCGCGTGATCAGCTCGCCTTGGCGCTGCGCCGTCTGGCGATAGCCGACAAAGAAGTCGTCGAGTGCGACGCGTCGCTGACCGCTCGCAGAGGCTAGAATCAGGGAGGCGTTGAGCGCCATCAGCACGGGCGCAGAGTCGCCGATGGGGGAGGCGGTGGCGAGGTTCCCGCCGAGCGTCCCTCGATGCTTGATCTGACGGCTCCCGAAGTATCGGAGCGCTCTGCCTAGAACCGGTAAGGCTTCAACGGCGAAGGCTTCCACGTCGGCGAGCGGTACGGCGGCGCCGATCGACCAGCCAGTGGGGGTCTTGCGGATGCCGCGCAGCTCAGGCAGCGCGAGCAACGAGATGATGTGATCGTAGCGGGCATGCTTCTTGGTGATGAGGAGCCCGAGATCGGTGGCGCCTGCCACGAGCTGAGCGCTGGGCGTTCGCTCAAGCTGTTCAAAGAACGCCGCGAGCGTCTGAGGCTGCGAGAAGCCCTCGGAGCGGACCTCGCCGACCGCGCCGCCAGCCGCTCGAGCTTGGGCGAGCCCGTCAGCGGGGCAGGTGCCCGCAACGTCTCGGAGCGCATCTCGGATCGGTCGATACCCCGTGCACCGACACAGGTTCCCGCAGAGCTGGTCATTGAGCTTCCAGGGCTCGTCGAGGTCCGTTCGGTGGGCCCCCTCAGCCATCGCCATGATGAAGCCGGGGGTGCAGTAGCCGCACTGGCTACCCAGGTGCTTGACCATCGCTTCTTGGACGGGGTGGGGGGTGCCGTCTTCGGCTTGCAGCCCCTCGACGGTGAACACGTGCTGCCCCTCGAGCGTGGGGGTGAGCACCAAGCACGAGTTGACCGAGCGTAGGGTCGTGCCGCCCTCGCCGAGCGGGTCAGCGATGACGACCGAGCAGGCGCCGCAGTCGCCCTCTGCGCAGCCCTCTTTGGTACCCGTGAGCCCTTTGTTTTCGCGCAGCCAGCGCAGCAGCGTCGAGGTCGGTTGTAAGTTCTCGGCCAGCACCGGCTGACCGTTGAGATGAAAGCGTACGTTACTCATGGTGCGCCACTGTACGTGGGAGCGCCGATCGCATCAAGATTCGCGGCTCGCCTTTGCGTCTCAGCGCACAAAAAAAGAACGACGCCTCGTGATGAGGCGCCGCGCTTCGCTTTGAAGCTCGCTCGGAGACTTACAGGTCGCCAGCGTTTTCAGCGAGGTACGACGCAACACCGTCGGCGGTGTTGGTCATACCCGGCTGACCCTTTTGCCAGCCTGCGGGGCAAACTTGACCGTGCTCTTCGAAGAACTGCAGGGCTTCGACGATCCGGACGACCTCGTCCATGTTGCGCCCGAGCGGCTCATCGTTGACGACCTGGTGACGAACGACACCGTTTTGGTCGATGATGAAGGTGGCGCGCATGGCGACGCCCGCCGGGTAGTAGGAGTCACCGCCGTCGCTTTGGATCCCGTAGGACTGAGCGATGGTGTGGTTCATGTCCGCCGCCAGCGTGTAGCTGAGCTGACCGATCCCGCCGTTCTCGATGGCGGTGTTGCGCCACGCAAAGTGGGTGTGGTGCGAGTCGATCGAGATGCCGACGATCTCACAGCCCAGCTCGCGCAGCTTGGCGGCGCGGTGGTCCATAGCGATGATCTCGCTGGGGCAGACGAAGGTGAAGTCCAGCGGGTAGAAGAAGACGACACCGTACTTGCCGGAGATGACGCTACTGAGTTGAAAGTCCTCGACGATCTCGCCACTGCTCAGCACGGCTTGCGTGGTGAAATCAGGGGCTTTACGACCAACCAAAATGCTCATTGTTTTCGCTCCTAAACGAAAGGGTTGTGCAGGTGTATGCGCAATCTAGGATGCGGAAGTCAATTCGCAACCCAGCGATCAGATTTTTGCGGGTGCGCTGCGGCCCCACGTCACCATCCAGAGCATCAGATACAGACCTCCGATGGCACCGATCAGCGGCAGGAAACCCAGGCTTTTTCCGTAGATGATCATCGCCAGCGTCGCCGCCATAATCACGCCAAAGAGGGCCAGAGCCAGCGCGGTGCGACCGGGCGAGCTGACCCGGTCGAATTTGACCTGATCGGCGCGTCGCTGAGGCGCGCGCGCCGGCGACTCTTCGCCTTGTCCGAGCCACTCAGGCGGCGCCCACCAAACCCACAGCTTGTCGCGCAGGCGCTCTAGACGCCAGGCGCGCTGCGCAAGCTCGACGAAGTAGTGCGTGTTCGCCCAGAACGGGTTGAAGCTGTTGAGCGGTTTGGTGATCCCGTAGACGACCTCTTCCTCTTCGCGCTCAAAGGTGCCGAAGAGCTTATCCCAGATGATCAGGAAGCCGGCGTAGTTGGTGTCGAGGTAGCGATCGTTGATGCCGTGGTGGACCCGGTGGTGGCTCGGCGTGTTGAAGATCCACTCGATCGGCCCGCAGTCACGGATCAGCTCGGTGTGGATCCAGAACTGAACGAGCGTGTTCAGCGCAAGCACCACCCCAAACGTGACGACGTCGAAGCCCATCAGCGCCATCGGGGCATAAAAGATCATGGCGGTTGTGTGGGTGAACATCGCCTGTCGCAGCGCCACAGCGAGGTTGAAGTCCTCGCTCTGGTGGTGAACGACGTGCAGCGCCCAGAGCCAGTTGATCCGGTGGCTGGCGCGATGCCACCAGTAGTACAAGAAGTCGTTGATCAGCCAGGCGAGGGCGAAGGTGCCGAGGCTCTTCTCAAAGGTCCACAGCCCATAGTGACTCTGGAGGTACGCGTAGACGACCAAGAGGGGCGCTTGACTGACCAGCAAGCAAAGCTGCTGTGCGATCCCGCAGCTCAGGTCGGCGATCGCGTCGAAGAGTCGGTAGATCGTTACGCGGCGGCGGCGCGCCACCCACCACTCGAGGGCAATGAACAAGCCAAAGAGGGGGATCGCTGCTGCGACGAGCCGGGTGTCCATGCTACGGTGTATGCCTCCGCCCAAGCCGCGCCGCAATGGCGCCACCGTTCAAGCGTTGCGATCTCCCGCTCGCTGCATTATCGCCTGCACTCGAGGAGTGCGCGCTGTGAGCGAAAAGAAGCTGTCGAATTTTATTACCGAGATCATCGACGCTGACCTGGCGGCCGATACCCACGGTGGGCGCGTGATCACTCGCTTTCCGCCCGAACCCAACGGCTACCTCCACATCGGTCACGCCAAAGCGATCTGCGTCAATTTTGGGCTCGCAGCTCAGTATGGTGGGGACTGCCACCTGCGCTTTGACGACACCAACCCGACCACCGAAGACACCGAATACGTCGAGTCCATCATGAACGACGTGCGCTGGCTGGGGTTCGAGTGGACCGGCGAGGTGCGCTTCGCCTCCGACTATTTTGAGCAGATGGCGAGCTGGGCGGAGGAGCTGATCGCGCAAGGGCTCGCGTATGTCGATTTTTCGTCGATCGAGGAGCTGCGTTCGATGCGCGGCGCCGTGGGTGAGCCCGGTACGCCGAGTCGGTATCGCGATACGAGCCCCGAGGAGAACGCCGAGCACTTCCGTAAGATGCGCGCCGGCGAATACCCTGACGGGCACTGCGTTTTGAGGGCAAAAATCGACCTGAGCGCAGCCAATATTTTGATGCGTGACCCGCTGCTTTATCGGATCCGAAAAGAGCACCACCATCGCACCGGCGACGCCTGGTGTATCTACCCCATGTATGACTTCGCCCACTGCCTTGAGGACGCGATCGAAGGGGTGACGCATTCGATCTGCACGCTCGAATTTCAGAACAACCGCGAGCTGTACGACTGGGTCATCGAGCACGTGACCTTACCGACCTACCGACCGAGGCAGTATGAGATGGCGCGGCTGGCGCTCCCAAACACGGTCATGTCGAAGCGCAGGTTGATCGCGCTGGTGCAAGAAGGGCACGTTTGGGGCTGGGATGACCCGCGCATGCCGACCCTCGCTGGGATTCGGCGCCGGGGTGTTCCGCCGGAGGCGATCCGGCAGTTCTGCGACATGATCGGGGTGGCGAAGGCGAATTCGACCGTCGATTGGGATAAGTTTGACTTCGCGCTGCGAGACACGCTGAACACCCGCGCCGAGCGCGTGATGGCCGTGCTCGACCCCATCAAGCTGACCCTGACCAACGTGGACGAGCCGGTGGCGATCGAAGCGGAGCTGTGGCCTCACGATGTGCCGGGCGACGCCACACGTCGCCTCAACCTAGGCTCCGAGTTGCTCATCGAGCGCAGCGACTTCGCCGAGGTCCCGCCCAAAGGTTGGCGTCGCTTGTCGCCAGGCGGAGAGGTCCGATTGCGGCGTGGTTGGGTCGTCCGCTGCGATGAGGTGATCAAGGATGCCGACGGCGTCGTCACCGAACTGCGCGCAACGGCTGACCTGGCGACCCTCGGCGCGGCGCCGGTCGGCCGAAAGGTCCGTGGGACGATCCATTGGCTCAACGCCGCCGACGCCGTGCCTGCTACGGTGCGACTGATCGAGCCGCTGTTTGATGCGCCATCGCCTGGTAGCCAGCCGGAGGTCGACTATCGAGACGAGCTGAACCCCAATTCGTTGCAGGTGCTCGAGGGCGCCTACGTTGAGCCTTACGCGGCCGCCGAAGCGCTCGGTTCACGGTTTCAGTTTGAGCGGTGCGGTTATTTTTACCGCGACCCGGACGATGAGGGTGTTGTGTTCAACCGGATCGTTGGTCTGCGGGACAGCTGGGGTAAGGCCAAGCAGGCGCCTCAGCCTAAGGCGCCCGAGCCGAAGCGAGCGCCGAAGCAGGCGCCGAGCGCTGGCCGAGCGCCCGAGGTCTCGGCGGCGCTGCAGGCTGAGGTCGACGCGGTCATTGCGCGCAATGTGCGGCCCGCCGATGCGCTCAGGCTCTGCCGAGATCGCGCGCTTCGTGAGCAGTGGGAAGAGAGCGTCGCCGCAGGCGCGGAGGCGCAAGACGCTGCCAAGTGGTTGCTCAACGACCTGCGGGCGCTGCGCAAGGGCGATGACGGCGCGCAGCGGCTCAGCGGGGTCCAGGTCGCTGGCTTCCTTGCGCTGGTCAGCGCCGGGCGGATCGGCCGTGCGGACCATGGCGCCGTCCTGACGGAGTTGATGTCGGTGGGCGGCGAGCCCGAGGCGGTCGCTCAGGCGCTTGGGGTGCTCGACGCACGCGAGGAGCTGGACTTGGACGCGCTGGTCCAAGGCGTGATCTCAGCGCATCCGGTCGAGGTTGAGCGCTTTCGCGCCGGCGATCAGCGGCTGATCGGGTTCTTCGTGGGCGCGTGTATGCGGGCCTCGAAAGGGCGCGCAGACGCCAAGGCGCTGCAGTCGGTTTTGCGCTCCGCGCTGAGCGGCTAGAGGGCGAGCCGCATTGCGGCGCGCGCAGGCATCCCTTATGACGCACTCCGGAACCCTGCGGTTTTTTGGAGGTACGATGCGTCAACTCATCGCCCTAGCGGCGGCGCTCGGATGGAGCGCGTGCGTGCAGGTCAAAGAGGTCGAGGTCTGCAGCACGGACGCTGGCCCGGCTGGAGTTAACCTGTGTGGAAACAGCGTGGTCGATCCAGGCGAGCAGTGCGACGACGGGAACCCTCGCAACGGTGACGGCTGCTCCAATCAATGCCAGCGAGAAGCCCGCCCCGAGTGCGGAAACGGAGTGCTCGAGGGCGGCGAAGCCTGCGATGACGGCAACGGTGTTGACGACGACGCGTGCGGCAACGACTGCGAGCTGACTGCAGACAACAACGACTCCTGGGAGTTTGCGGCCGACGGTCGCTTTGGCGGCCAGGTCGTGGACGCGATCTTCCCAGCTGGCGACCAGGACTATTTTCGCTTTGAGGGCGAGCAGGGGCAGTGGCTCATCATCACCACCGACGCCAACGCCGACGCCGATGACGAGCTGGTCGATACGGTGATCACGCTCTACAATTCAGAGCGGACTCGGATTGCGCAGAATGATAACTATGATGACGGCGAAGCAGACAGCCGGATCATTACTCGCCTGCCAGCGACCGATACCTATTACCTCAAAGTCCAAGACGCTCAGAATGGCGGCGTCGGGGCTGCTCGGGGTGCTCGAAACTTTGTGTACACGCTGAAGATCCGCGCGCTGGCGACCGACGCGGAGCAGGTGAACTTAGACGCCGAAGCCGGCGATGACGCCGAGTCGGCGCAAGCCATGGGCTGGTCGGAGCGCTATCACTACGCATGGGTTGTGGGCGGATTCGAGCGCAGCGGCGACGTCGACACCTACGCGTTCTCCATCCCCACAGCTGAGGAGGCGGGCGACAAGACGCAGTTCGATATGAACATCTACAAAGCGTCGCCCTCTGGTAACGGCTCCACCCGGCCGGTCGGGAGGGTCTGGATCACCAATTCCGACGGCGCCGTGGTGGCGCGCAGGACCCCCGCCAACGACTTCGACACCTTCGCCCCGAATCTGGCTCCGGGCGATTACACCTTTTGGGTGGAACACCCGGGAGGTGAGGCCGGCGCCAACGACTTCTACGTCTTGCTGGTGTACCGACGCGGCGACAACGACCCCGAGCAGGAGGAGGAGACGAACGGATCGCTCGAGCGCGCTGAGCGCGTGTCGCTCTCCCCAAACGGCTCCTTGCAGTCGCATTTTGCTTTGGCACAGCTCCCCGATGGAGACGTCGACTATTTTCGCGTGGATCTGCAGGCGAACCAACGCCTCACGGTGGTGTGCCGCTCGCGCAGCGCAGGGTCGGGCGTGGTCGATCTGACGGTCTCGGTCCGCGATGGGAACGACGAGGAGCTCAGCGCGACGATCGAGGACTCTGAGCGAGCGTACCTTCGAGACGCAAACCCCGGGCGAACGGAGGCGGGGCCGGTCTATGTGCGCTTGAGCAAGGCGGGGCAACTCGACGACGTCGTCGGGCATTTCGTGCGCTGCGGAATTCACAGTCGCAATCGTTAGCGAAAGCCTTTATCAGGCGATCGTCCGAGCGCCATGACCTTGCCGAGCGAGTCAAGGGTGGTAACCCCTCGGTACGACTCGAAGGAGATTGGTCATGAAGTTCCATCACATCAGCTTGTTTGCCCTGGCGCTCGCCATGGGCTGCGCCGTCGAAGACCCGAACGCCGGCGGGGGCACCGACGCAGGACCTGCCTCGGGCGCAGTCTGCGGCAACGGAATCCTCGAAGAGGGTGAAGAGTGTGACGACGGCGGACAGTGCAACCGGGACGGCTGCGACCGCAACTGCGTGCTCGAAGACGCCGCTCGCTGCGGTGACGGTGTCGTCGAAGGCGATGAGGAATGCGATGACCGCAACACCTTCCCCGGTGATGGCTGCGACGAGCGCTGCCGCAACGAGAACCTGGCGGACGGCAACGACACGATCGACGACGCGCAGGCGATCGACGGTCGCAGCGTCGAGGGGGTGATCGCCACCCCCGGCGATCTGGACTGGTACAAGTTCGAGGTGGAAGCCGGTCAGTGGCTTGCGATCACCACCAACGCCAACCCGGAGGACACCCCCGGTAAGGTGGACACGGTGATCACGCTTTTCGATCCGAGCCAGACGCAGGTTGCGCAGAACGACGACGCCTACCCGCGCCGCAACACGGACTCGCAGCTGATCACCAAGGCTGTCGCCACCGGAACCTACTACATCAAGCTCGAGGAGTGGACGACCTGGGCTGGTGAGACCGCTGAGGGCGAGCCCGGCTTCACCTACACGCTCAACGTCAACGTCCTGAGCACCGAAGACATCGGCGGCGGCGCGGTCTACGGTGAAGAGGGTGGTAACGACGCCGAGTCAGCGATCGAGCTCGACACCGAGAGCAAGGCGTTGATCCTTGCGGATCTGGCAGACGGTGACGACGTCGACGTCTACACCTTTAGCGTCACGGATGAAGAGCAAGCTCACTTCTCAGCGCAGCTGATGCCGCTGGGCGCAGACGGTTACGGCTCGACGGCGAACGGCACGCGCATGTGGGTCGCCGATACGCAAGGCAACATCATCTCGCGCATCAGCCACGCAGGCAAGACGGACGAGGTCGGCCCGGGCGGACTGGCGCTCGGTGATTACCACCTGCACGTGGCGCACAGTGGCAACGCCGTAGGCAGCAACGACTTCTACGTGATCAAGTTCAACCTGTACGGCGACAACCCAGTCGAGACCGAGGACGAGACGAACGGCGTGGCAGGAACCGCCGAGGCGCTCGAGGCGAGCGCCGATGGCAACGCCACGCGCTACTTCATCCTGGCTCAACTCTCGGAGGATGACGTCGACTACTTCAGCTTTGACCTCGCCCAAGGCAACAACATCACCGTGGCGTGCGGCTCCGCGTCGAGCGGCTCGGGCGTCCAGGGTTTGCGCGCCGAGATTCGAGACGAGGACGATCAGGTGATCGAGGGCGCCAACGAGACCGACGAAGGTCTGTATATCCGCAACGTGCAAGGGCAGGCTGCGGGGACCTATTACCTGCGCCTCACGGCGACCGGGTTCGACGCAGAGGTGACCGGGCGGTACGTTCGCTGCGGGGTCCACACGGGCCCGCCTCGCGGCTAAAGTCAGCGCTGACAAACTGGAGAAGAGCCCGCCACCGAGCGGGCTTTTCTTTTACTCGACCGCCAGCGAGATGCTCAGCGCATCACCGCTGTCGTCGACGAACTCAAGCGCCCGCAGCCGGGCGCTGAGCGCCAGCTGACCGGGGGGCTCTACCCAGCTCGTCGCAAGTCCCTCAAAGCGCACTTTCCAACCGCCTTGATCAGCGGCGCCAGGGTCGATGTCCGCGGCGAGCGGTCCGCCTTCAAACGTGACCTCGAGACGCTCCGACGCACAGACGCTGTCCACCGGGGTGGCGCAGAGCACGATGCGATCCACGGCGCCAGAGACGCTCGGGAGGTTGCCTGTGTCGAGGTAGAGGGTTCCGCTCGCCGTCTTGTCGGCGCAGTGCGCTGGCTCGGCGGCGCACTGTGCGTGAGCCTGCGCAATGAGGTCACCGCCGCAGGCGGTCGTGACGAGGGCGAGGAGGGCGAGCCGGGAAGCGTTCATGGTGTGAGAGTGTCTGGAGTTTGGGCGCCGCGCAACCGATGGGTTTTGCTTGTTCGCATGGCGCACCCGTGATGAAGGGGAGTATGAAGACTTTTGACGAGCTGCGTGAGACCTTCGAGTTCCTTCCCGATTGGATGGATCGCTACGCCGTGATCATCGACCTCGGCAAGGCGCTGCCCGCCGCCCCGGAAGGCCTGCATGACGATCGCTACAAAGTGACCGGCTGCATGAGCCAGGTCTGGGTTCGAGCCGAACTCGACGGCGGAGTGATGCGCTACCAAGGCGACAGCGACGCGGCCATCGTGCGGGGCTTGATCGCAGTGCTTTTTCTCGCCCTGCAGGGCAAGGAGCCGAGCGAGGTGCTCGCCTATGATCTCGAGCAGGCGTTCGCCGAGCTCGGTCTGTCGAGCAATCTCTCGCCCAACCGCCGCAACGGGTTCTATTCGATGATCGGCGTGATGAAGGAGTCGGCGGCGCAGTTCGCCTAGAGCGCGGGGCTTAGGTCGGCGGTTGGGAGCTCCTCAATGCGGTGCTGGAGGTCGCAGCTCGGGTCGTTCGCCGGCAGCGCGACGGGGATCGGCATCAGCCCAAAGGCGAGCAGCTCATCCGTGGTTAGTACCGCTTGAAGTTCCTCAAATCGCATCGACACCCCCCTTTCGTGACCTCGCGGCCAAGAGGGGAGTTAACACAGGTGGTTTGCGCGGCCAACCCCTAAAGCGCACAAAGTGACCCCATTTCTCAAAATTTCTCCTATGACGGTCTAAGAGTTCAGGAGCGCAGGTTATGACCGACAGCTTGGTGTCGATGCTTGTCAACCGTGTCCGCAAGAACCGGCGCCAGCTCAAGGCGTGGCTTCGGCGCGAGCAGGTCGCTTGTTATCGGCTCTACGACCGTGACATTCCGGAGCTGCCGCTTGCGATCGATTGGTACGACGGCGCCCTGCACGCCTCGGTCTATGAGCGAAAGCGCCCCCTCGTCTTCGAGGATGCTCGAGCGCTCCTGCTGGGCTTAGGCGAGGCGCTCGAGGTGGGCGCCGACGACTGTTACCTAAAGAGCCGTCGCCGCCAGCGCGGTGAGGATCAGTATCAAGCGCTCAAGGTGGGCTCAGCGGTTCGGCGGGTTCGTGAGGGTGGGCTTCAGTTCGAGGTGAACCTTGGCGACTACCTCGACACGGGCCTGTTTCTCGATCACCGCCCTGCGCGAGCATGGGTCGGCGCAGAGGCGGCGGGCCGCCGGGTGCTCAACCTGTTTTGTTATACGGGTGCGTTCACGGTGCACGCGGCTGCGGGTGAGGCGCTCGAGACGGTGAGCGTCGACCTCTCCAAGACCTACCTCGATTGGACGCGGCGTAACCTCGAGCTCAACGGCGTCACGGCGGGTGTCCGGCACCAGGTGCTGCGCGCCGACTGCCTTAAGTACATCGACCAAGCGCCGCGTGGGCATTTTGATCTGGTCGTGCTCGACCCGCCGACCTTCTCAAACAGCAAGTCCATGGAGCAGACCTTTGACGTCCAGCGCGATCACGCGGCGATGATCGGCGCGCTGAGCGCCTGCCTCAAGCCTGGCGGCGTGCTCTACTTCTCGACGAATCATCGACGTTTTGAGCTCGCTGATAGCCTCGACGCTGGCTGGATGATCGAAGATCGCACCGAGCTCTCCATCCCACGTGATTTTCGCGATCGGCGGGTCCACAAGCTGTGGCGCTTGGTGCGTCGATGAAGCTCTTTGTGACCTGCGCACCAGGTGTTGAGGGGTTGCTCGCCGAGGAGCTCCGGCGACTCGGTGCGACCCACGCACGGGTAGCGTCTCGTGGGGTCGAGGCGACCGGCGCGGCCAACATTCTTTGGCGAGCCAACGTCGAGAGCCGCCTTGCCGAGCGCGTGCTGGTCCCGATCAGCAGCGGTCCAGGCGGGGATCCCGAGTCGGTCTACAAGACCGCCGCCAAGGTGGATTGGTCCCGCTATCTGCCGCGCGGTAAGACCTTTGCGATCGACGCCAGCGTCGGCGCCAGCAAGCTGAACCACCGCGTCTTTGTCAGCCAAAAGATCAAGGACGCCATCGTCGACCGCCTCCGCAAGGCGCGCGGTGATCGTCCGAGCGTCGACCCGAAACGACCGGACGTCTGGATCCGTGCCCGGCTGTACAAAGACCGCCTGTCGCTGAGTTGGGACGCATCGGGTCACGCGCTGCATCAGCGTGGCTATCGCCGTGAGGCAGGGGAGGCGCCGCTGCGCGAGACCCTCGCAGCGGCGGTCTTGCTCGCAGCCGGATTTGATGGCTCCGAGGGGCTCTTGGACCCGATGTGTGGCGCCGGTACGCTCGTGATTGAGGGGGCGCAGATCGCTCAGCGCATCCCGCCGGGGCTGCGTAAGGCTCAGCAGGGTCGCTTCGCCTTCCAGCAACGCGCCGGCTTTGACGAGCGGGGTTTCGCTCAGTACCTCGAAGAGCTCGAATCGCTGGTGCTCCCTGAAGCGGCTCATCGCATCGTGGGATCAGACCGCGACACCGCCATGGTTGCGGTGGCGCGTCGAAACGCCGAGCGTGGTGGCGTGGCGGACTCGATCCGCTGGAACCAAGGGGACTTTAGGGAGCGAAGCCCGCTTGAGCCGACGTGTCTTTTGGTCGCAAACCCGCCCTACGGGCAGCGGCTCTCGGAGCAGGGGCGAGCGGAGGCGCTCGTGAAGGGGCTGGGCGACCACCTCAAGTCGGCGTTCGCCGGGCATCGAGCGGCGATGATCCTGGGCAACAACAAGCTGGTCGGCGCCGTGGGGCTGCGGCCGAACCTGCGCCTGCCCGTGCGCTTCGCCAAGCTCGATGCGCGTATCGTCGTCTTCGAGCTGTACGAGGGGAGCCGTCGAGGATGAGCGGTTTGCCAGGCGTTGCGGCTCGCGCTCGGGCGTGGCTCACTGTGGCGATGCGACTTCTTCCTCTCATTCTCCTGTTCGGATGCCCCATGGCGCAGCCCGATGAGCGCTGCCCGACCGTGCCGTGCCCGGCAGGTCAGGTCTGCACGATGGAGGGTGACTGCGTGCGGCTCGCTCGCCCTGACGCAGGGGCTTTCGATGCGGGCGTCGCGCCCGACGCCGGACCGATCTGCGGGAACGGCGTGACCGAGGCGGACGAGGGTTGCGATGACGGCAATGAGGTCGAGACCGACGCTTGCCGAGCTGACTGCACGGCCGCACGCTGCGGTGACGGGATCCGCAGGGTCAAAACAGAGGACTGCGATCTGGGCGAGCTCAACAGCGGCGCTGACTGCTCGGCTGCATGTCGTCGTGTCGGCGAGTACGACGGGAGTACGCCCGAGGCAGCCGCCCTGAGCTGCCGTCACCTCAAGCGGGATTACCCGCGCCTGCCGACGGACAACTACTGGATCGATCTCGACGGGGCGGGTGATGCTCAGCCCGTGCGCATCAACTGCGAGATGGGTTTAGACGGCGGCGGCTGGACCCCGATGGCACAGCTCAACCAAGGCGACCACATGTGGGACGCCTTTCGGTCAGACCACGGCACCCCCGGTGGTGCCGAGGCCTGGGGGCTTCGCATCGCCAGCCTGCTCCAAGACGATCCCGACGGTCAGGACCTCGAGTACGTCTTCGCGCTGCGCGGGACCTTCGCCGGACAGGTGGTGTACTCCCCGTTTTACACGAGCATTCATGGCGCGGCGTTTGATCCGCTACCGATCTTTGAGGTCTTCGATGGCGACGGCTTTGTCTGGCGCGATGTCGGCGGTGAGGCTCAGGTTTGCGACGCGCAGCTGTGGCACCGGACGGAAGCCTGGAACTGGGCTGCGGCGCGCGGAAAGTTCGGCTGCGACGGATGGAGCGGCGGCGCAGGCTTTATCATCCATGGTCACCCCGACGAGCCTGAGATCGCCCAGTCGGTCTGGGGGATGCACCAGTTTGGCGTGGGTGAGATCGGCGCGGACTTCTCGAGCTTGACGCTCTGGGTTCGCTAAAAAGCTGACGCCTAGGGCGGTGCCCTCTAAGCTTGCGTCATGAGTACGCTGCGTGAGCGCACAGGGCGCATCATCTTTGGGATCGATACCCGTTCAGGTTGGCTGTTCGATGTCGGCTTGTTGGTCGCGATCCTCGGCTCCGTTTTGGTGGCGCTGCTCGAGTCGGTCCGTCCCATTCAAGAACGCTACGGGGAGCTGTTTTACGGCTTGGAGTGGGCGTTTACCCTTATCTTCAGCGTGGAGTACCTGCTGAGGATCTGGTCGGCAAAAGACCGCAAGCGGTACGTCACCAGCTTCTTTGGGGTCGTCGATCTGCTGTCGATCTTACCCACCTACATCAGCTTCTTCGTGCCGGGCGTGCAGAGCCTCATGGTCGTGCGTGCGATCCGTTTGATCCGAATCTTCAATGTCTTTAATCTGCGCGCGTACCTGGCAGAGGAGACGATGTTGGCGCGTGCGCTGCGCGCTGCGCTGCCCAAGATCATGGTGTTCATCGTCCTTTTGCTCAACGTCGTCGTGATCGTCGGAGCCGTTATGTACGTCGTCGAGGGACCCAAAGCAGGTTTCACCTCCGTGCCGCGCGGGATCTACTGGGCTGTCGTGACGATCTCAACCGTCGGCTTCGGTGACATTACGCCGATCACGGCGCTCGGTCAGTTCATCGCCGGCATCCTCATGATGTTGGGTTACTGCCTCATCATCGTCCCAACGGCGCTCGTCTCTGCAGAACTCGCCCTGGGCGTTTCGGGCGAAACGCAGATCAATCGTTGTGGTGAGTGTGGCCTGCTTGAACATCCCGGCTCGGCTTCGTTTTGCCACCGTTGCGGTCATAATTTATTCACTGGACACTTGAATTCTCCATTCGATTTGGAATGATAAGGGTGCGCTTGGGTGCGCGGAAGGTGTCGCAGATGGGCAAGATGGTCAAAGTAGCGACTTGGTCGCTTTGTGCGTTTTTTGGTTTGGCGTGTACGAACCCTGTCGTGGTCGTGGATGCGGGACCGATGGCGAGTCCATCGAACCCATCAGATCAAGGGGGTAACAACGCGGTCCCGAGCGATGGGGTTTGGGGTATCGCGGTGGAGACGATCGAGGGCCGCGCCACCACGATGGGCGAGTTCGCCGGCCAAGCGATCTTGATCGTCAACACGGCGAGTCGCTGCGGCTACACCGGGCAGTTCGACGGGCTGCAGCGCCTGCACGAGCGCTTCAAGGACCGTGGTCTGGCGATCATCGGCTTTCCTTGCAACCAGTTCATGAACCAGGACCCTGGGTCGGACAAAGACATCGCAGACTTCTGCCGCGTGAACTATGGCGTCACCTTCCAGATGATGAGCAAGATCGAGGTCAACGGCGAGAACCGACACCCCTTGTACACGTTTCTCACCGAGGAGTCGCCTGAGGCGATGCGCGGGGACATCGGCTGGAACTTTGAGAAGTTTCTGCTGCGTCCAGATGGCGTCCCTGTGGGCCGCTTTGCGTCACGGGTTGAGCCTGAAGATGAGCGGATCGTGAGCGCCATTGAGGCGGCGCTGCCTCGGTAAGGTGCGTCGCCGCATGGGGTGGGCGTCATCGGACGCTCGCCCGAGGCGTCTGAACTTCTATTGGACAGGTCGCCGGATAAGACATAACGAGCGTTACAAATAATATGTAACGTGAGTTGAACCTGATGGCTCTTGAACTTGTCTCCGCCAGTTCTCAAGGACTCTTAGCTCGTCTAAAAGGCGCCGAGGCGCGCACCGACGCGGCGATCGACCCGATCGGCATATCGTCGCTCGCTGTGCTGCAGGAGGTTTTGGTCGCTGGGATGCGTCGGCGCTCGGACCTTGAGCGCCCCGAGCTGGGCGAGGTCGAGCACAACATCCGCTCGCTGTGGTCTTTTGATCCTGCGATCAGCCACGTCGAGGGGTGGACGGTCCTGCTGGCGCTGGCGCACAACCCAGCGCTCGCCGATCGCGACAACCTCATCGGCTTGACGCATCTGAACACCCTGCGCTCGGCGTGCTCGCTGAGCTGCGTTGACCCTCGTGAAGATGGCTTCGTCGATGGCCTCAACATGCAGCCGGGTGAGCAGCTCCTGGCGTGGCTCACCACGCCCTTTCGGGCAGCCCCGGAACAACTCGAAGAGCAGCTTCGGTGGGTTCTTGAGCATTGGGAAGACCTGCTCGACGAGGGCTTGAAGCAGCGGCTCCTGCGTACGCTGGACCGCTTCGCTGAGTATCACTCGGTGCGCAGCGGCGGCGCGGCAGGACACCAAGGGCCCGGGTGGGGCTCGGGTGACGATGTGGAGCGGTTTACCGATGATCAGGACTGGATGACCCGCTGCGTCCTCATCGCCAAGCACACCTTCGTCTGGCTCGATCAGCTCTCCGCACGTTTTGGCCGCTCGATCCGTCACCTCGACGAGATCCCCGAGGAGGCGTTGGTCGAGCTCGCTGAGCGCGGCTTTACGGCGCTGTGGTTGATCGGCTTGTGGGAGCGCTCGCCGGCGTCACAAAACATCAAGCGGCGGCGCGGCAATGGCGAGGCTGAAGCCTCCGCTTACTCCCTCACCGAGTATGTCGTTGCTGAGCGCCTAGGCGGCGTCGGGGCGCTGGACCGCCTCAGGGCGCGCGCCCAGCGCTGTGGGTTACGACTCGCCGCCGATATGGTGCCAAACCACACCGGTCTGGACAGCCGCTGGATGGTGGAGCGCCCTGAGTGGTTCGTTCAGCTCGATCACTCGCCCTTTCCCGGTTACACCTTCAACGGACCGGATCTGTCGGGCGATCCTCGGGTCTGCGTCCAGCTCGAGGACGGCTATTGGAATGAGACGGACGCGGCGGTCGTGTTTCGCGTGACCGACCAGCGGACCGGGCGCGTGCGCTTTGTCTACCACGGCAACGACGGCACGCAGATGCCATGGAACGACACGGCGCAGCTCGACCACGCTCAGCCAGCTGTGCGCGAGGCTTTGATTCAGACGATCGTCCAGGTCGCCAAGCAGTTCTCGGTGATCCGTTTTGACGCAGCGATGACCTTAGCCAAGCAGCATATCCAGCGTCTATGGCATCCGCCGGCGGGCGAGGGGGGCGCAATCCCGTCGCGCGCCACCTACGGGCTGAGCCAAGAAGAGTTCGACCGGCTCTGTCCGGCTGAATTCTGGTGTGAGGTCGTTGACCGGATCCAGGTTGAAGCACCCGACACCCTCCTCATCGCCGAGGCGTTTTGGATGATGGAGGGCTATTTTGTCCGCAACCTCGGGATGCACCGAGTCTACAACAGCGCCTTCATGCACATGCTGCGCGATGAGAACAACGCAGGCTATCGAGGCGTGATCAAAGAGATCCTTGCGACCCAGCCGGCCATCCTCGAGCGGTTCGTAAACTTCATGAACAACCCCGATGAGGAGACGGCTGCCGACCAGTTCGGGACGGGCGATAAGTACTTCGGGATCGCGACCTTGCTCTCGACCTTGCCCGGCTTGCCGATGTTCGGTCACGGGCAGCTCGAGGGGTTCCGAGAGAAGTACGGGATGGAGTTCGCCCGTGCCTATCACGACGAGTCGACCGACGAGGGCCTGCTCGGTTATCATGAGCACGTCGTCTTCCCGCTGCTTCGCCATCGCAGCCGCTTCGGTGGGGTCGAGTTCTTCCGCCTCTACGACTTTGTGACCGAGCATGGTGAGGTGAATGAGAACGTCTTTGCGTACTCCAACAAAGAGACGGTCAATGGGCCGCCGACGCTGGTGATCTACAACAATTCGATGGACTCGACCTCGGGTTGGTTGCGCTGCAGTGTCCCCGTGGCGGATGGCACCGAGGGCACCTTCGTTGAGTCGCTTGCGGACGCCTTATCGATCGAGGAGCAGACGCTCTATCACTGGCAAGACAGCGGACGCGGGGTCTCTCGAGAGGAGTCCGGAGCGTCGCTGCAGCGGCATGGGCTGGCGGTGCATCTGCGCGGCTACGAGACCCTCGTGTTCGATCGTATCGAGCCGGCGCTTGAGGTGTCGCTCGATGGCGGCGAAACCGAGGTCATCGCGCCGCAAGGGGCTGTTCAAGTCGCTGCCGATGGGGGATGGGTCGAGCCCGAGACAGAGGTCTAGCTTCGATGACATCCTACGTTTGTTTTCATGGTCACTTCTATCAGCCGTCGCGGGTCAACCCGTGGACCGAGACCTGGGATGAGCAGCCAAGCGCCGCGCCGTTTCGCGACTGGAACACGCGCATCGCCGCCGAGTGTTATGCGCCGAACGCCGCGGCGCGCCTGCTCGATGACCGCGGCGCGACTCGGGGGTGGACCAACAACTACGCGTGGATGAGCTTCGATGTCGGGCCGACCCTGGTGAAGTGGTTGCGCCGCAACGAGCCGACGCTGCTCAGCGCCATGATCGCAGCCGACCAAGAGAGCGTGGACCGTTGCGGGTTTGGCGGGGCGATTGCGCAAGCGTACCATCACCCGATTATCCCGCTGTGTGACGCGGCCGACCGACGCCGAGAGCTCCGCTGGGGGCTCGAGAGCTTCGAGCAGACCTTTGGGCGTCCCGCCAAGGGCTTGTGGCTCCCGGAGACCGCAGTGGATGAAGCCTCGCTCGAGGTCTGCGCCGCCGAGGGCGTTGAATTTGTGATCGTGGCGGCCTACCAGCTGGACTCGATCCGAGACCCTGAGACGGGCAGGTGGTTGAGCGGGGAGGCTGCGGGTACGCTCGACGGCAGGGCTTATCGGGCTGAGCTGCCGAGCGGGGCCTCGATCAAGGTCGTGCCCTATGCCCCCGATCTGTCAGCGGGCATCTCATTTGGTGGATGGCTCAACGACGGCGGGGCGCTGGCGCAGCGACTGCGCGAGGCGGCCACCACACGTGGGATGGCGCTGGGCGCCACCGACGGTGAAACCTACGGTCACCACCATCGTTACGGCGAGATGGCGCTCGCCTATGCGCTGGAGCGGTTGGCTGCGGACGACGAGGTCGAGGTGGTGAACCTTGAGCAGTGGCTTGAGCGCGAGCCGCCGACCTGGTTGTGTCGCCTCAAAGCCGAGAGCAGCTGGAGCTGTGCGCACGGGTTCGGGCGCTGGCGCAGCGACTGCGGCTGCAAGATCGCGCCCGATCGGGACTGGCATCAGCGCTGGCGTGCGCCCTTGCGAGAGGCGCTCGACCTCCTGCGTGACCAAGGCCGAGCGGCGCTGGCGCCCCTTGGGAAACGGTTTTTTCGTGACGCCGAGGCTGCTCTTGATGCCTACGGAGAGGTGATCGACCGCCCCGAGCGATTCGAGGCTTGGTATGCTCAGCACCAGGGCGAGACACCCGACGCAAGCCAGGCGCTGAGGTGGCTAGATACGCACCGCCACCTGATGGCGATGTATACGAGCTGTGGCTGGTTCTTTGACGACGTCACCGGCATTGAACCCCAACAAAACCTGCGTCACGCAGCCTACGCCCTAGCTCAGATTGAGCAGCTCGCAGGGGTCGACCTGACACTCGAGTTCCGGTCTCTTTTGAGCAGGCTCCCGGCGAACGGTGACCTGTCTGAACTTCTGGATGGATTTGACATGGCACGCACAGAACAGCGTCAACAGACCCGAAAAAATAGCACCCAGAGCGCCCGATGCGCCGGGCTCCTCTTGCCGGTGAGCAGCTTAGGTGGCGAGGGGCCGATAGGCAGCCTCGATGGAGCCTTTGAGGCGATCGATTGGATGGTCGATGCGGGCTGCTCGTTGTGGCAAATTCTGCCGCTGTCTCCGACGGACCCTACGGGGAGTCCGTACAGCAGCTGGTCGGCTTGGAGCGGCAACCCGGAGCTGGTGGGCTTGGGTTGGCTCAGGGCGCGCGGGCTGATCGATGAGGCGCCGGCATCCTCATCGGATCAGACCGAGTACGGAGAGCCGCTCAACCGGAAACTCGGGCTGGTGCGACGCGCCGCCGAGCGCATGCTCGCCAGCGAAGATCACCCGTTACGCGCCCAGTTCCAGCGCTGGAAAGCCGGCGCGCCGTGGGCGCTGGACGCCGCCTTGTTCCAGACGATCAAGCGGGCACACCGTGAGACCGGCTGGTGGACCTGGCCGAAGGGCTTGCGCGACTGTCAGCCCCAGGCGCTCGAGGCGTTTTATTACGAGCACCGCTTCGCGGTTGAAACTTGGCGGGCGATGCTCTTCTTCTTTGAGGAGCAGTGGGCCGAGGTGCGGCGGTACGCCAAAAGCCGCGGACTCCAGATCGTGGGCGATCTCCCGATCTACGTGGCGTGGGACAGCGTCGATGTGTGGTGTCACCCGGAGCTCTTCCAGCTCGACGCCAAGGGTCAGCCGACTCTGGTCGCTGGGTGCCCACCCGATGCGTTCAGCGAGCTCGGTCAACGCTGGGGTAACCCTGTCTATGATTGGGAGAAGCACGCCGAGACAGGGTTCGCCTGGTGGATCGAGCGGACCCAGCGCAACCTGCAGCTGTGCGACGTGATCCGGATCGACCACTTCATCGGGTTCTCGCGTTACTATGGGATTCCGTTCGAGGACGAGGACGCACGGGGCGGCTCTTGGTATGCGGGACCTTCCTTCCCGCTGTTTGAGGCGCTTGAGCAGGCGCTCGGCAAGCTGCCGTTCTGGGTCGAAGATCTCGGTGATGTCGACGAAGGGACCATCGCGCTGCGCGATGGGCTCGGCTTACCGGGCATGGCGATTACTCAGTTCGGCTTTACCGACAAGGGCGACAACCCGCACGCTCTGCATAACCACCATGAGCACCTGGTCGTCTACCCCGGCACTCACGATAACGACACCCTGCTCGGTTGGTGGCATGACCAGCCGCAGGCTGTGCGCGATCAGCTCGGCATCCGCGGCGACGGCGACGCTGTGGTCGCGGAGTTGCTCAAGCGGACGCTCGGATCGCCTGCTGCCATCGCAGTGGTCCCTATGCAAGACGTGCTCGGTCTGGACGGCTCGGCGCGCTTCAACACCCCGGGCACCTGTGAGGAGAACTGGCACTGGCGGATGCCGGGCGATGCCCTCAGCGCCGCGCATGCCCAAGCCATTCGCGACCGCCTGACTCAGAGTGACCGGCTCGGCGAAGTCTAGGCGACCGCTGGCGTTGAGGCTCCGTAGCACTTAGCATGGCACCCACCTAGTTTGGGGGGGCGATGAGGACTTATGGACTAGCTAGCGCGCTCTGCTTGAGTTGCTACCTTGCCGGTTGCTCGAGCACTGAGTCGAACTCAATAGACGTCGGGCAGGTCGTGTCCCCCGAGGCAGGTGGTGGCGTCCCGGATGCCGGTCTGCCTGACGCCCGCGGCGCAGACGCCCGACTCGCCGTCGACGTCGGTTTACCCCCCATGGATGTGGGTGAGGCTCCTGATGCGGGTGCAGCTGAGGACGCGGGTGCTGTGGTGCGCGATCCACTCGCCGCGCTGCTTGAGACCTGGTTCACCAACTACAATGAGGGGCAAGGTCAGAGCTACTTGGAGGCGCAAGCCTTCGCGTATCCTGAGGGCGACCCGGACTTCGAGGGCTTACCACCGCATCGTTACCTTCAAGGGGCTGCTTACGGCCCTTACAGTCGCAATCTCATGGATGTGTGGTTGCCAGCCTCCGAGGCGCCGACGCCGATCGCTGTGTTCATCCACGGGGGTGGTTTTGTCGGTGGCTCACGCCGAGATATTCGAGAGAACAACTCGGTGCCGCGACTGCTCAACGCCGGCGTCGCCGTCGCGACGATCAGCTACCGGTGGGCCTATAGGAACGCAGCACCTGCCTTGCGTGCAGAGCGACCGAACGACATCGGAGAAACTCAGGACCAAAACGGCACTCGAATTGACTACATCCTACGTGACTGTGCCCGCGCTGTTCAGTTTCTTCGCCATCGAGCCGGCGACTGGAACCTAAACCCCGAGCGGGTGGGTGCCTGGGGAAGCTCCGCCGGTGCGGGTTGCTCCATGTGGATAGCCTCGGTTCCAGACCTGGCACAGCCCGATCATGCTGACCCGGTCTTGCGCGCCTCGAGCCGTCTGACGGTCGCAGGTCATAATTATGGACAGGTTACGTATGCGTTTGACCGCTGGGCGGACCTTCTCGGGTTTGACCCCCAATGGCTCGCTCGCCGGCTCGGCGGTAAGCAAACCGCTGTCACCCAGATGACCACTGCAGATTTTGTCGGGACCGAAGCTTGGCGCCAGCTCGCTCGCGTGCTTGATTATTATGAGCATCTCGATGCGCTAGATCCGCCCTTCATCACCACTAATCAGACCGAGGACCTGCCTCAAAACCGGCTCAACCAGGGCTGGCAGATCCTCCACCATGTACGCGGGCACTACGCCCTCTACGATCGCTGTCGAGCTGTTGGCGGCGCCTGCGCCATCAAATCACGTGCTCGCAACGAGGGCTTCGAGGCGGACCTGATCGCTTACCTCATCGAGCATCTGACCGCGCCGTAGTTTGGCGCCGCGCTGTGGTTTAGAAGAGCAGGGACGTACCGAAGAGGCCGGCGCCTACGAGCCAAGCAAATAAGACTAAAGCAAGCATGAAAGGCCGAGGCCCTAAGCCTTTGACCTTACTGAAAACAGTGCCCATCCCTAAAGCGGTCATCGCCATGGTCAGGATCCACTTGTCCAAGGCGACGAGCTGAGCCACCCAGGCAGCAGGCAAGAGATCGAGCGTGTTGAACCCTGCCACGCCAAGAAAGATGATCGCAAACCATGGGGTCGTGATCGCGGCTGCGCCATCCTCTGGGCTGCCCTTTTTGCGCACCCAGTAGCCGATGATGAGCAGCGCCGGCGCCAGCATCAGAACGCGCGTCATCTTGACGATGATCGCTACATCCGCCGCCTCGCTGCCGACGGCGTCGCTCGCCGCCACGGCGTGCGCCACGCCGTGGAGGCTTGCGCCGACGTAGACGCCGAATTCGTGCTCACTCAGGGGCAGCCAGCCGGTCCGAAAGAGGAGGGGATAAAGGACCATCGCGAGGGTGCCGAACAGAACGACCGTGGCGACCGCCGTCGCGGTTTGATGGGGCTTGCCGCGCACGACCGGCTCGGTGGCGACGACGGCTGCTGCGCCACAGATCGCTGAGCCAGCTGCCGTTAGAACCGCCGTGGCACGATCCAGGCCCAGCCAGCGCGTCCCGAGGTAGGTCCCAAGGAGGAGCGTGGAGGCGACGATGAAGGCGTCGAGCGCCAGCCCCATGGGACCGACTTGAGCGACCTGAACAAAGGAGATGCGAAAGCCGTACAGGATGATCCCGAGCTTGAGCAGTTTCTTGGCGCAAAAAACCACTCCATCATCCAAGGTCGCTGGCAGCCGCTGCGCGCCGAGGTTACCGATCAGCGCACCGAGCAGGATCCCGATGATCAGCGGACTGAGTCGGAGCTGGAGCGCCCAAGGCAGGGTCGCCGCCCAGGTCGCTGCGCCGGTGACGAGGAGGACGCATGTGACCCCCGGGGACAGCTTTTGGGTGGAGAGCAGGAGCGAGCGCATACCGTGACCGATCGGCGAAGAGCCTCGTCGCAGCGAAGTCGCTGCGTGCCGCCACTAGATCACAAACCGTAACGCCAGACCAGTTTCCCTTGAACGCTCGTGCCCAAGGAAACCCCCTCTTTGTCGAGCGCTTGGTTCAGCACCAGGTAGGCGTCGGCGCCAGGGCGCGGGATGTAGCGCAAGCGCAGGTTGATCAAGGTCTCTTGGCTGTCACTGTTCCACTGCCCGAGCAGGCTCCCGTGCCAGCGTCGGTTGATGCTCGAGTGCACCCTCAGGTAGTGATCACGACCGAGCGCAGCCTGCTCGTCGGCTCGCATCCAGTACACCCCGTTACCGGTCGCCAGCCTCAGGTGGCGGTTGGCCTTCCACTGAAGCCAGAGTCGACTGCTGGTGCGCCTGCCCCCAAAGTAACTCGCCTCTTCGACGTAGCCATAGACGCCCAATTGCCCTTGCGACCCGCGGTAGTAATTCGCGCGTACGCCGACGTCGTTGTAGGCGCCCGCCGGCGCCGTGTAGCCGTCGATGATCTCCCAGTCGTCGCTCAGCTGATAACCTTTGAGCACGAGCTCAAGTTTTCCCCACTGACCGCCCCGTGTGACCCCTTCGAGCGGGATGATGTTGAGCCGATAATGGCTCCACTCGTGGGTCTCGTCGTCGAGCTCGAGATAGCCATCGAATGGTCCGAACTGGATGTTGCGCAACCGATGCTTGGGGTCCTTGAAGGCGTGCGTATAATGCGCGTTGAGCCACAGTCGATCGACGCCGTTGAGCGCAGTGAACCCCAAGGCCGGGTCGTAGTCACGGGAGATCCGCTCCCAGCTGAGCTGACCGGTCCAGTTGGCGTTCGGCCAAGCGAGCGCAAGGCGCCAGGTCTCGCCCTGTTGCCCCGCTGCGCGTGACCAGCCCAGCGCGCCTGCAGCCGTTAACTCAAGTGTTTTGTTGGTCGCGAACTCGGTGGTGCGTAGGCGCAGGTCCAGCCCTGCGACCCCTTCGACCGAAGCGCCTTGCGTCGAAGCGGTCGCGAGCGCGCCGATGGCGGAGCGCTTGAGGATGTTTTGTTTGACGCGCAGCACGCTGGCGTTGCGCGTCTCCTCAAAGCGCCAGGACTCGGGACTCATCTGCGCCGTCAGCAAGCCGACGTTGGTTTTTCCGCTGCGACCGAGCAGGCGAACACCCCCGAGGATGGGCAGCGGGTCGCCCTCCTCGTCGAGGCCGATGCGCCGGCTGTAAAAAGGCTGGTTTCCTGAGCTGGTCGCAAACGAGAAGAAGTCTTTGCCCTCGATAAAGAACAGGCGCTTCTCCGGGAGGTACAGGGAGTGATGCGAGAGGTTGAGCTGCGCTTGGTCTGCCTCCACCTGCGCAAAGTCGGGGTTGATGGTCAGGGTCAATTTGACGGGCGGCGCCACGAGCGCGTTGACGTCCAAGCCGACGTTGTAGAGCGACGTCAGGGGCGCCGAGGTGTCCTGATCGAGCGCCGCCAGACCCGCCATGCCATAGGGCTGGATCTGGACGCGCTGACCGCTACGGATGGAGCGTAAGCCCTCGAGGGTCCCTGCCACGCCTGGGTCGGCAAAATTGAATCGGCGCTGCCAACCCTGCCAGACCGCTGCGAGGCGGCGGCGTGCGAAGCGGCGCTGGATGTTGAAGCCCCAGCTTTGGACGTCAGCGATCGGATAGGTCAGCGTCGAGAAGGGGATCCGCAGCTCGCCCGTCCAGCCGTCCTCGGTTCGCCGCGCCTCAGCCCACCAGACGCCATTCCAAGCCTCGTTTTGGTACCGCCCGTTGTCGGTTACGAGCTGATCTTTGCGCACGCCGTTGGCGTTGACCGTGAACACGTAGCCGTTGCGGCGGTCTCGCCATGGGTCGATCAGGATGGAGAGCGTGTCGTCGCCGCCGCCGAAATCCGGCTCGAGGTAATAAGCTCGAAGCGGGGTGCGTTGCTCAGCACGAAACGCAACGTAGAGGTGGTCACGGTCGTAGGCCACCCAGACCGAGGTCGCCTCGCTTGCGAGCGTCCCTTCGCTTGGCGTGCGCTGGCGCAGCTGTGTGATCGCAGCCGGCCCTTGCCAGATCGCTTCGTCGAGCCGGCCGTCCAGCGTCGGCGCCTGAGCGGCGCTGACGGCGGTGATCGTCTGGGCAAGGAGGAGCGTGTGGAAGAGCATGGCGAGGCTCTAGCCTCAACAGCGACGCAAAGAAAGCGCTGCTCGGTTGTTCATCCGACCGTAAAAAATCGCCTCGGACGCTCAAAACTGAAGAACGCGCCTTGTCGGCCGGACCCTCGCGCGGCCAATCTAGCGCGACGGAGGCAAGCATGCGCGTAGGGGTTTATCTCGCTCTGTGGGTTTTGTTGGCGGCTTGCCCGAGGGAGTTCGAAGCGGGCACGCCCCCTTGTGATGACAGCAGCGACTGCACGATCGAGGCGCTCGGGAGTGACTTTCCAGATCACGTCTGCTCACGCGATTATGTCTGCGTTCCCAAGGGTTCTGTGCCTCAAGCGGATGCGGGCGCTGGCGGGCAAACCGTCTACGATGCGGGGCTGACTTCGCAAGACGCCAGCGAGCCGCAGTGCCGGCGCGATGACGACTGTGAACCCGGTGAGATCTGCCAGAGCGGTTACTGCTTACCGTCGGGCGTCGAGCCCAGGCCGGACACGGGGGCGCCTGTCGACTCGGGGGCGTCGCCAGCGGCGGACGCAGCGACACCGGACGTCAGCGAGCCAGACTTAGCTGACGCTGGGCAGCCGCTGACTCCGGACGGTGGCTGAGCCGCTTGAGGGGCACTGCGCAGAGCATCGCTGGCTCAAAGCGCCTGATCGGCCTGTGGCTCGCAGGCTCGTTGATCGGCTGCCCGGGCGAGACCGAGTCTCCGGCAGACGCTGGACCACCGCCTGCGCCGCCTGCGCCGGTTTGCGGAAACGGCGTCCTCGAGGTCGATGAGGCTTGCGATGACGGGAACCGAAGCAACGAGGACGGTTGTTCAGACGTCTGCAGCGCAGAGACGCTCCGTTTTACGCAGCTGGCGCTGAGCCTGTCGGGCTCGGAACGCTTTAGCTGCGGCTTGAGCGCGGGCGGGCGCCTGTTCTGCTGGGGCGACAACAGCTTCGGAGCGCTCGGCGACGGGGGCTTGGAGCCAATGGAGCTGGGCGCTTCGCTCAGGCCGCTGCGCACCGGCGCAGTCCGCAGCGTTCATGCAGGCGGAGCGCATGCTTGCGCCATCCTGTCGGGCGGGTCCGTGCGGTGCTGGGGGCTGGCGACCCGAGGACAGATCGGCGAGGGCGACGAAGGGCTCCTGTGCGGAGCGCGTGAGCGCGACCGCTGTCGGGTGCTTCCTGCGCCTTTACCGATGGCCGATGAGGTGCTTCAGCTTGAGCTCGGGGTGGCGCATACCTGCGCGCTCCTTGAGACAGGCCGAGTTCTTTGCTGGGGGGCGAATGGCTTCAAGCAGGTCGGCGACTCCACGAACACGAGCGTGCGCGCCGATGCGGTCGAGCAGCGTTTCTTGCCCGACGCCGATCTCTTAGCGCTCGGGAGCTTTCATAACTGCGCTCGGGATCGAAGCGGGAACGTTTGGTGTTGGGGGCGAGGCGACCTCGGACAGCTGGGCAATGGCAGCTTGTTTGACAGCTGGCGCCCGGTCCTCGTTGAGGGCGTGCGCGACGTCGCCGGGCTGGCGCTCGGACGCGCGCACAGCTGCGCAGCGATGCAGGATGGTACAGTGCGCTGTTGGGGGCACAACGGGTACGGACAGCTCGGGATTGGCTCGATGGAGGGCGCACGGCGCTGCGGTGAGGGGCTCTCGAGCCGGGGGCACTGCTTCGTCTCTCCTCGCCCGGTCCCCGACCTGGCGGGTGTGATCAACGTGGTGGCAGCGGGCGACCACACCTGCACGTTGGGCGAGGACGGCGCAGTTCATTGCTGGGGATACAACGCCCTCGGCCAGCTGGGCTTAGGGACGACTGACGGGAGCCTTTGCCTTCCGCCCGACGGTCGTGAGGCGGCTTGTCAGCTGCTGCCGATGCGTCTCGAGGCGCTCGACGGCTCGGCTGGCTTGTTTGTGGGTGGCGACCGCTCATGCGTGCTCACCGCGACGGGCGCGACGTTGTGCTGGGGGGGCGATGACGGCGGCTATCCAACGTCCAGCGCACAGACACCGGAGCCGGCAGATCATCGCTGCGGTGACGGCACGGTCGACCCAGGCGAGCAATGCGATGACGGCAACCTGCTCGACGGTGATGGCTGCTCCGTTGATTGTCTCGAGGCGACCTGTGGTGACGGCGTCGTACAGGATGGGGAGGAATGCGACGACCGCAACAGCTCGGACCGTGACGGCTGCCTGAGCGGCTGCCGCCTCGCTCGCTGTGGGGATGGCATCGTCCGCCCGGGGTTCGAGGCCTGCGATGAGGGCGAGGCCAACGGCGATGAGCCCGGTGACCTGTGCCGCACCAACTGCAGCCGACCCGGATGCGGTGACGGCATCGTCGACGACGGCGAGCAATGCGATGATGGCAACGACAACGACCAAGACGCGTGTCCGAGCACGTGCCGTCAGGCTCGATGTGGCGATGGGCTCGTGCAGGTGGGGGTCGAGCAGTGCGATGACGGCAACACCGACGGCTCCGACGCATGCACAGCGACCTGTCAGGAGGAGCGCTGCGGCGACGGGGTGTTGCGGGCGGGCGTCGAGGAGTGCGACGACGGCAACCAAGACCCAGGCGATGACTGCACCATCCTTTGCCGTCGCGCCGTCTGTGGTGATAATTTCCGTCAGCGCGGCGTCGAGCAGTGCGACGACGGTAACCGCAGCAACGGCGATGACTGCCTCAATGACTGCAACCGAGCGCGCTGCGGCGATGGTTATGTGAACAGGCGCTCAGAGGATTGTGACCTCGGCGCCGAGCGCAACAGCGACGCGCCGAACGGTAGCTGCCGCACCGACTGCCGCGCGCAGCGCTGTGGTGACGGGGTCGTCGACGATGGTGAGCGCTGCGACGATGGGAACGAGGCGGACGACGATGACTGCCCGAACGACTGCGGCGTCGATCCGTGATGCGTTTTCGTCTGACCTGCGCACACGGGCTCGAGCCTTTGCTCGCGGACGAGCTCGCCGACCTCGGCTTCACCCAACCCGCTGTGCGCGCCGGGTCGGTGTTGGTGACGACCGAGATGAGCCAGCTGGGGCGGCTGCACCGCAGCCGAATCGCCAGCCGCGTCTGGTGTCTGCTCGTCGAGGGTGAGCCTAGTCACGAGGCGGACCTGTTGCGGCAGGTCGGTGGGGTGGAGTGGACTCGTTATCGGTGGACAGGAGACCCTTTGTCGGTCGTGGTCGCCGGGGGGCGCTTCGACGCGCTCGATGCGCTGCGCGCGGCGGTCGACGAGCACGCGCCCGAGGGCGAAGGTGGGACCTTGCTGAAGGTGCGTTGTGCCCCCGAATGGATCGGGCTCGAGCTCGACTGCAGCGGCGCCGACATGCACCAGCGCGGCTATCGACTCGATGCTCAGTCGGCGCCGCTGGATGAAAACTACGCGTCAGCCTGTTTACGCGCTGCCGGGTGGACTGTCGGCGAGGCGCTTTATGACCCTTTTTGCGGCCCCGGGGCGTTCGTGATCGAAGCGGCGCTGATGCAGCGAACGTCGAGCCGTCTCAGGCCGTGGCGCTTTCACCAGTGGCCGAGCCCGCCGGCGGATGAGGCGCCCCCAGTTGATCGGGGCGGTGAAGGGCTCTTGATGGCGAGTGACCAAGCGTTTGAAGCCTTCGACTCGTGCCGACATCACGCACAGCGCGCCGGCGTGCTCGACCGCATCAGCCTGCACCGAAAGCCGCTCGAGGATATGGATCTCAGCGGTTTGCCGTCAGACGGGCTGGTCGCAGCTCACCCACCGTACAGCGATCAGCTCCGAGGCGACGTCGTCCGCCGCCTCCTCGCTCGCTTTCACGGCGCGCTCTCAGGATGGCGGCTGGCTTTGTTGTTACCGGCGGATGTCGGCCGACCCCACGGGAACCTCGAGGACGTGCTCAGCTTCATGCACGCCGGGCGTCGGGTGACCCTGTGGGTCGGGAGGCCTTAGCGAGCGGATATGAAACGGCGTGTCTTCCTCAAGTATGGTGCGGTTGGTGGCGCAGTGTTGGTGATGGGTGGTGTGGGTCTGAGCCTGCGGCGCGACCCCCAGGCGCCCTTGCCTCCGGAGGGCTTGAAGTCGCTGACGCCGAGGCAATGGTCCACGTTGGTGGCGCTCGCCTCGGTGGTCGTCGGGGGGCCTGCCGAGCTCCCCTCGGCCGAGGAAGCTGGCGTCGCCGCCTCGGTCGATCGACTGCTCGCAACGCTCGATCCCGACCTGTCAGGCGAGCTCGCTTTGGTCCTTGACCTGCTCGAGAACCCGGTGGCTGGCGCCTTGTTGGATGGGCGGCCCGCCCCTTTCTCTGCCCTTGAACCCGCCGACCGGCTCACGGCGGTTGCTGCCTGGCGCTCGAGCCGGCTCAAGCCGCGCAAAGCCGGAATGCGGGCGCTCGTTGCGCTGATCAACAGCGCCTATTGGAGCCGCACGGAGACCTGGGCGCATATGGGCTACACGGGCCCGCCCAAGCTCGGAGCGGCGCCATGAGCGGCTCCGTGATCGACGCCGCCAAGCTCGAGCTGCCGCTCTCCCTCGACGCCGACGTGGTGATCGTCGGGTCGGGCGCGGGCGGCTCGGTGCTCGCAGCGCGTCTGACCGCCGCTGGCTTACGCGTGGTGATGCTGGAGGCAGGACCTTGGGTAACCAAAGAGCAGCTGACGCTGCGTGAAGAGGACGCCTTTCAGGGGATGTACCAAGACCGTGGGACGCGGTTCACGGGCGACGGCAGCATCGGCATTTTGCAAGGGCGCGTCGCGGGCGGCGGCACGACGGTCAACTGGACCACGTGCTACCGCACCCCAGATCGAGTGCTCGAGCATTGGGCGAAGGTGCATGGGGTGACAGGGCTTTCCTCCGCAGCGCTCGAGCCGCACTTTGACGCGGTCGAAGGTCGCCTCAACATCGCTCCGTGGCCGGTTGAGCTCGCCAACGCCAACAACCAGAAGCTGTTGGACGGGGCGAAGAAGCTCGGCTGGCAGGCGGCGCCGACTAAGCGCAACGTCAAGGCCTGCGCTAACTCAGGCTATTGCGGCATGGGCTGCCCGGTGGACGCCAAGCAGGCGATGCACGTGACGTATCTTCCGGACGCCCTGGCGGACGGCCTCACCCTGGTCGTCAACTGTCCGGTCGACCGGCTCGAAAGGCAGGGCGCCCGCATGACCGGTGTGAGGGGGCGAGCCCACCTGCCGGCAGCCGGTCGCGCCGCAGGGCAAGAGGTGACCGTCGCAGCAAAGACGGTGGTTGTGAGCGCCGGCGCCATCAACAGCCCTGCGCTTTTGCTGCGCTCGGGTATTGACGCCAAGGGGCGTGTAGGCCGGCGGACCTTCTTGCACCCGGTGATCGGGATCCTTGGACGCTATGAAGACCCGGTGCTCGGGTTTTATGGAGCGCCTCAATCGGTGGCGAGCCACCAGTTCGTTGAACCCGAACCCGGTGGTGTCGGGTTCTTCTTTGAGGCGGCGCCTGTTCATCCGGTGCTCGCCGCCTCGGTGCTCCCAAAAATCGGAGCGCAAGCGCAGGAGGCGATGGCCGAGCTGGCGCATTTTAGCGCCTTGATCGCCCTGCACATCGACGGCTTTGCGCCAGGCGATGAGGGCGGGACGGTCTCGCTGCGACCGGGCGGGGCGCCGCGCTTGGATTATCCCATCTCAGCGGCGCTGCAGCGCACGTTCAAGACCAGCCATCGGAAGCTCGCTGAGCTGACGCTGGCTGCGGGCGCAGACTGGGCCATGACGCTGCACAGCCAGCCGTACATGCTCCGTAGTTCGGCCGACCTCCCGGGGTTGAGCCAGCTCGCCTACGGAGCGCATGAGCACTTCTTAGTGAGCGCACACCAAATGGGTGGGTGCATGACCGGGCGGGACCCAAACAACTCGGTCGTGGATGCGCGCTTCAAGGTCCACGGGCTGGAGAACCTGTTTATCGTGGATGGTTCGGTGTTTCCGACGTCACTCGGCGTCAACCCGTCGCAAACGATCTATGGTCTGGCGCACAAGAGCGCGGAGTGGGTCGCTGCGTCGGTTGGCAAAGCGCTTTAGCTCAAACGTCGATTGTGAGGCTGTGAGTTGCGCAGGCCCATGCGCCAGGGCACCCTTTGAGGAGGAGGGCAGTGACCGTGTCCAAGGCCAAACGTGCGGCGACCACCGTGACCAAAACAGCGAAGGGTTTAAAGCGCCGCGATGAGGAGCTGACGCGCGCCTCGGTGCGTGAAGCGGAGATGGCGGGGCTTGCGGACCTACACGGGATCACGGATCGGCCGCACTGGGATGTTGGCTCCGGGAACGCGAGGGGCTCGAAGAGAAACTAGAGCGCAGCGTCTTGGCCCCCTTACCGGGCAGAGCGGACTTTGGTAGAGAATCGGTGGAGACGAACTGGTGCCGAGTGTGACGACCTTTCTACTCTGTGCTGTGGCGCTCTTCTCGGCGGGTAAGGTTTCCGCCGCAACGCCCAAGCTGGTGAACCTTCCCAAGCTCAAGCCGCTCGGAGCGCAAGCGCCAAAGGCCGCCAAAGCGCAAACCGCTGGCGCCTCGTCACGGGTGGCGGTTCTGGAGCTGTCGACGAGCCAGAGCATCGATCCAAACATGGCTCGGCGCGTAGTGGTTGAGCTGACGGCTGCGCTCAAGGCTCACGGGCGTTATCCCAACATCGTCAAGGTCGGCGAGGTCATGAGCCAGCTGCCGCTCGAGGTGCAAGAGCGTCTCAATGACTGCAGCGCGCCATCGTGTCTTTTGGAACTCGGCGCGCTTTTGAGCGTCTCCGCTGTGATCACGCCGCGCCTGACGCTCGAGGCGCGTGGGTATCGGCTGGACCTCGACTACATGGACGTCGGGGTGCAGGCGCGCTGGCGACGAGAGCTGAGCCAGCGCGCAACCGAGGCGGAGCTCGTGACGGGGCTGCCTGAGCTGGTCCGCTCGCTTTGGAAGAAGGCGACGGTTCCGGCTGGAGCCAGCGTCTCCAAACCGGAAGGTCAGCCGATGAGCGAGGATGAGCTGATGCGCTGGGGCTCCGTGCTCGTGAGCGTTGGGGGACTCGCCGTCTTTGGGAGCAGCTACATGGTGCTTGGCGCAGCGCAAGAGGAGTATGAGCCCGCCACGGCGACGGCGAAGGATTACGATCAGCTGGCGAGCGCACAGACCCAGGCTCGGGTCATGTGGGGCGCCGGTCTTGCGCTGACGGGCGCTGGGATCGCAGGCTTCAGCCTGATCGGGCGCTGATGCGCGCTGCGGTGGTAGCGCTTGCGATGGCGTCGGCGAGCTGTCTGCCGTCGGCTGATTTCGGGGGTGTGCGCCGCTGCGAAGCGAGCAGCGACTGCGGTCAAGGTGGGCTGTGCGAGTTCGGCGTCTGCGCAGCGCAAGAATGTGGTAATGGGCGCATCGAACCGGGCGAAGCATGCGATGACGGCGCCCTCGGCAGCTCGACCTGTACGACCACCTGCGTCGCCGTGGTCTGCGGGGATGGCATCGTGAGCCAAGGCGAGCTCTGCGATGACGCCAACGAGGACAACGGAGACAGCTGCCGGAACGATTGCCGTCCGGCGAGCTGCGGTGACGGCGTCGTGCGCACCGACTTGTCGCCGGGACAACCAGGGCACGAAACCTGTGATGACGGGAACACCGTGGACACGGATGGCTGCACGCAGAGTTGCCAACGTGCACGCTGCGGCGATGGGGTGGTGCGGCGAGGGGTTGAAGCTTGCGACGACGGAAACGATGTCGAGACCGACGCCTGCCGCTCCAACTGCGAGCGCGCTCGCTGCGGCGACCAGATCGTTCGGACGGACCTTCCGGCGGATGTACCCTCGGGTGAAGCCTGTGACGATGGCAACGACGACGACAGCGATGACTGCGTCAACTGCCAGCGCGCACGCTGCGGGGATGGGGCGGTTCATGCCGGGGTGGAAGCCTGCGATGACGGCAACGATGCGAACGAGGACGCGTGCGTCGAGGACTGCGTGGTGGCGACCTGCGGTGACGGCTTCCTTCACGAAGGCGTTGAAGCCTGCGATGACGGCAACGACTCCGACACCGACGCGTGCCTGACTGGCTGCGTGGTCGCTCGCTGCGGCGATGGGGTGGTCCAGCTTGGGGTTGAGGAGTGCGATGATGGCAACGCCAATCAACTCGACGCATGCCTTAGCGACTGTCGCGCCGCGCGATGTGGTGATGGCTTTGTGCACGCTGGGGTGGAAGCCTGCGATGATGGAAACCGGCGCCAGACTGACGGTTGCCTGAACACTTGCGTGATCGCACGCTGCGGTGATGGGCACGTTCGGGCCGGTGTGGAAGCTTGCGATGATTGGAACCGAGTCAACACCGACGCCTGCATCAACGCCTGTCGTCGCGCACGCTGCGGCGACGGGATCGTGCGGGCGGGACGAGAAGCCTGTGACGACGGCAACGCCAACAACCTCGACGGCTGCACCGACCGATGTGAGGTGCTCAACCCACCGCCCAACTGCAGCTTCGTTGAGGGGCGTGATCCGGTGACGGTTAAGTGCGAGACGACGGTGAGTTGGAGCGCCGCAGAGGCTGCCTGTGTCGCGTGGGGAGGCCACCTCGCGACGGTGATGGACCAAGATGATCAGAACCGGTTGTGGTCGGCAGCTGAGCGCCGCTCCCACTGGATCGGTTTGTACAAGGACGAGCAGGACGCCTGGGTGTGGTCTGGTCGCGCCAGCGGTTTTAGGCGCTGGGCCAACTGGCAGCCCGATGACACGGGCGGTCGCGAGGACTGCACCGAGATCTGGTCGGTGGCTTCAGGGCGCTGGAATGACGCCCCGTGCAGCGCCTTGCGGCGCTCATTCTGCGAGCGCTGAGCTCAGTCTTCGCTGCAGATTCGGCGAGCCGCGTCGAGCCCTTGGTCGCTCGGCGCGCCGCAGGTCATGGCGCCGCTGCCGAAGTCACATCGGCAGGTCTTACTCAGCCACCACTCCGGGAGCTCGCGGGTTTGCAAGAAGAGCGCGCTGTTCGCCACTTGATCACCGGTAGCGAGCACGCTCATACGCAGGTCGGTGCGCTGGCCCCAGCGCAAGAAGCCCGTGAGGTTGAGGTCCCCAGCGCCCCAGGCGGGGTTGTTCCGGGGGACGGGGGCGACGGCGCAGGTGTCCAGGCAGCTCTCAGGGCCGGTGGTCTCGACCTCGGCGTTACGGTGCTCTCGGTCTCTCAGCGGTCGCTCGGATGCCCCCGCCATTCGGATTGCGATGCGCTCCCGGCATTGGCCGTCGATGCAGGATTGGACGCCGGGACGCGTGCAGTCTCCCGCGTTTTGGCAGGCCTCGGTCTGCGCCATGTCAAAGGCTTCGAAGAGCAGCTGCCCTTGGACCGCGACCGGCGCCTCTCCACGCCAGTCGGAGCTCAGCGCCAGGTCGCCGCTGCCGAGCAGGTCGATGCAGTAGTGGAGCATCGGCCCGACCAGCGGCACGTCTTGACCGGCCCAGCTCATGTCGTCGCGCGCCCGCCCGTCAAACTCGCTGATCGCAACCGGCGCTTGAGCGGTCATCACTTGGACCATGTAGGCGCCGTGCATGTCGGCGCAGTTCGCCAGATTGCTCGCTGCACCGACGACGGGCAGGTTAGCGAGTCCTTTGCTGTTCGGGACCACCGCTGCGCACTCCTGCCCCTGCTGCCCGAGCATGACGAGCTCTGTGTCGACGCGCACAGGCGCTCGAGAGGCGCCCGCTACAGCCGATAAGGTCACGCTTGAGTCCAGCCCGGTGAAGGTGACGATGGCGCCGTGGCCGCCGCTACGAAGCTCCCTAAAGCCGTTGCCGTCATGCTCCATGCCTTGCCACTGCGCGTTGGCGAAGTCGACGCGGCTGACATTTTGCGTGCGCAGGATGAGCCCGACTTGGAGGTCGCGGTCGACGTTGGGCACGTGGACGGTTACGCTCAAATTATCGCCGGATCGAAGGCCCGCGTTGGCGGTCTGGTCCTCGACCTCGACGACGGTGAAGGCTTGCGCTGGCTCGCAGGTGCACTGAGCCTCCTCGCAGGTTGCGCGTCCGCCGCAGTCCTCGGCGCTTCGGCACCCCTGAATGCAGCGTCCGGAAGCCACGCAGGCTTCACCTTGGGCGCACTCCGTGTTGCTCTGACAGTTGGGCGCACAGAACCGTCCAGCGCAGTGCTGACCGTCCGGGCAGTCGCTGTCGTTGCCGCACGAGTCGGGGCAGTCGCCGTTGGGACAGACGCTGACGCAGACGCCGAAGGGGTTGTTGCCTTGAACCTCGCATTGCTCCGTGTCTTGGCAGTGCCCGTCATGCCGGCATCCGTCGAGGCATTGCCCGCCCTCACAGACGCTTCCGCTGCCGCAGGCCAAGTCGTTGTTGCACAGGCAGCGGCCGTCTTCAGCGCGGCTAAAGCCCTCATCCGGGCACGGACCGGCGTCGCGCGCGTTGCGGTCGATGAAGCCGGCGTCAGCGTACGAGATGCCGCCGCCCTCGTTTCCGCCACAGGCTGCCCCGCTGATCACAACGATGAGCAAGAGGTATCGAGCCATGGTCACCTCCGATTGGTGTCGGGACGTTACCTGCTCGAGAGCCGCTCGCAAAGTTGCGCAACGACTTGAGGCGCAGCAAAGCGATCGTAGAGCGTCTCGCAGCGGCGCTCCGGTTGGTCTGCCGCTGCGTACACGAGCGCCTCAAAGGTGCGCTGGTTCGAGAAGAGGCAGTCCGAATGGAGGTCTTCAGGGATCCACTCTGGGTAACACAAGCCGTGACGAACGATCGGCCAGAGGCCGAGCTGCACGGCTTCTGCGACGCTCAGGCCAAAATGCTCCTGCGCCGGGTCGGCGACGACGACGTCGCAGCGGCTGAGCAGCTCAAGATACGGTCGCCTCTCGGGGAACTGATGATCGATCACGCGCTCTGCGAGCGTAGAGAGCACCTCTGGCGCAGGTTGATGGCGCGGCCCAAGGAGGTGGAGCTCGAAGTCCAAGCCCTGCTGAGCGAGCCCGTGAAGCCATCCGAACAGCCGGTCTGGGTTTTTGTCGTGTTGCATCCGGTGGTTCCAGGCGATCCGGAGCCGCCCCGGTGGTCGTGGCGAGCCTGCTGGGCGACGAAACGAGCGCAGCTCGTCGAGGTCAAGCGGCAAGCCGAGCACGACGCTGCGTTCACGAATGCGTTCTAAGAGGTCGCTCGGGACTCGTTTAGGGAAGAGCCCGATGAACCGCTCCGCGTGCTCCATGAACAGGTCATAGTGATGCTGGGAGTTCCACCAGATCAGGTCGGCGACCCAACACGAGAAGAGGTTGGTGAGTCCGAGGTGGAGGTCCTCTCGTTCGCTCGCTCGCCGGGGGTAGCTGAGCTGGTTTTCGTGCATGATCAGCACCGACTGTGCTCGGTGTAACCGCTCGCCGCAGAGCCCCTTGAGCCGGCTCAGATCGAGCATGTCGGTGGTGATCAAGAGCTTGGGCTCGAGCGCTTCGCGTTGAATGATGTCGGCGAACCACAAGGAGGCGACGCCCATGCGCCACTTAAAGAGGTGGCTGCCCAAGGTCTCAATACGCGTCACACCCGGCAAAAACCGAGACACGAGGGAGGTCACGTAGGCGTGACTTCCCCCGTGAAACGGGTCGAGAATGAGGTTGTCGATCAGTTGGGTGGCGTCGGCTGGAGGCGGCGCCGTGGCAGGATCGGGTTGGCTTCTCCCCACATGATGATCGCGGGCTCCCACCATGCTCGGGTGTCCATCAACTCGGCAGCCTCTTCATACTCCAGGCGACCCCCGATGTAGATGCGAATCGTTGCGACCGTCGGTCGGTCACCGCCGGTGCCGTCAGCTCGATAGTAGTAGACACCTACGAGGTAATCTTGAGCGACCTCTGGCTCCTCAATGTTGATGTTCTCCGGGCCAAACCCGTTGACGTCATCGAGGTCAAGGCGGGGGTCGTCTTCCTCACCGCCGGGACCCCAGGCGAGGCGAGGGCGGCCGTTCGACCGTGAGGTGTTGCAGTTTAGGTAGTAGCAGTCCTGATCGCTGGTGTAGTCGGTCGGGTCGCCGGCGCGGATCAAGTGGATGTCCACGTCCGAGCTCGGGTGGTCCCAGGTTAGCTCGACGTGGATCGCCGAGTCGGGCTTGGACTCGATCGTCAGGACCGCCCAGTCCGACCACACACCGCGCTCGTCGCGCACACGAAGCGCCACGTTGTAGATCCCCGCAGAGTCTAGCCCCGGGGTGCTCGTCCCGTACACGAAGTCCGTCTCCATGGAGTTCGGGTTGCGCAGGCGCACGCCGCTGCCTTCAGGGACGCTAGCGCCGTAGCGCTCGTCGAGGCTCCACTCGTACTCTTCAATGCGCGCACCGCCCAGACCGGTCGAGTTTTCGCCGGTCACGGTGACGGTGGACAGCGGCGCCGCCTGCGGGTCGCCGTCGTCATTGCGGCGGTAGTTGGCGCTGCCGTCGATGGTTTTGACCTCTGGGCGGGCGACCGGCGCGTTGTGACCGATCCCGACCATGGGGCGGTTCAGGATGCCGCCGGGCACCGGAAGGTTGCCCTTAAAGCGGATCGAGCCTGCGTACTTTCCGAGGTCTTCTGGCTTGAACAGGATCGTGACCACCGACTCACGGCCCGCCTCGATCAAGAGCGGGTTGTCGTCGCTGACCTCGACCTCGCGCTGGAGCCGGAAGATCGGTTGACCGCCCGTGCTGGCCTCCGTCGAGCAGTAGCTTGCGTTCGTCTCCGCATCGAGGGCGCAGAACTCGCCGAGCGCACAGGGGCTCTCGTCCGAGCAGTTTGCGCCGTGCACAAAGCCGTTGTTGTCCGACGGCCAGAAGCCGGCGAACGGCCCGTCCGTGCAGGTGGCCTGACCCGTGCAGTAGCTTCCGAACGAGCAGCTGCTGCCGCACTCGGGGCGCTCGGACTGGCCGATCACGAGGTCAAGGCGGGTGACCACTGCGTCCCGGTCGCCGTTGTTTCGGACCCGAAGCTTGCAGCGGCCTTCGCCGCCGTCCGTCCCAGCTTGCTGATCCGGAACGCCCACGGCGCCGAAGTTGCAGATCCCGGTCTCAAAGATGTCGGTGCCGACCTCGGCGACTACCTGGATGTCGACGTTGCCAAGGTCTCGGGGCCAGGCGCGCAGCTCGATGTTGGTTCGAGCGCAGGGAGCGGGGACGCCCTCAGCCTCGCAGGTGGCGTCGTCGAGGGTTTCGTCGGTGTTCTCGGCGTTGCTGTAGACGCTGACGGTACCGATCCAGTCGCCCGCCTCCCACTCGACGGTCGGCACCACGAGCACGCGCAGCGCCGTGGCGACGCTGTTGGTCAGGACGATCGGATCGTCCCGATCCTCCATCACGTCGCCAAAGAGCGTGATCGAGTCCAGCAACGGGCTGTCGTTCTGCAGCTTCGCCGCGTAGATCTCGAGGTTGGGCGTGCCGACGTTGAGCAGCTGAATCGTGCGCAGGTTTTCTTGCGAGTTGAGCGCCACCTCGCCCATGTCGACGGTGCAGTATTGCGCCGAATACGTGTTGCCCTCGGCGTCCTTGCAGATCTCCGTGTTTTCGACTTCGCTCGGGTCCAGGGTGACCTGCAGCTCGCGCTGAACACGGTTGATGTAGACCTCTTCACAGGAGCAGCTCTGCGCGAACATCGAGAGCGCAGCGATCGACGCCAAGGTCCACCGATACGAGCCCTGCCGACGCTTAGGATTGAGCGAATTCAACATGTTCAAAGTCCTCCGGGGCGCTGGTCGCTAACCCGATTTGAGACGGTAACTCAAGCTTTACCCACGGCGTGTACCTCAGCCGAAATCGTTTCCGCATCGGAAACCTTACGGAAGAGGCTCGCGGTCAAGCCGGGGGTTCCTAACATAAAAACCACTTGCCGGCTTGTGTGATCCGCACCTAAGGGTCGCCACGCTCGGAGTGTAGCGCAGCCTGGTTAGCGCACTTGACTGGGGGTCAAGGGGCCGGAGGTTCGAATCCTCTCACTCCGACCAGAAAGGCAGACAGCGTCTGCCTTTTGTGTTTTTTCAGCCTGCGCTATCGCTGCGCCACTTCAAGGGGGAGAGCCGTGCGCATTTTGGTGAGCAATGACGACGGGATCAGTCGGGCGGGTTTGCACGCGCTGGTCCAGGCTGTGGAACCGCTCGGCGAGGTCTGGGTGGTCGCTCCCGACCAAGAGATGAGCGGGGTCAGCCACGCGATCACCCTCGGCAAGCCCCTGCGCGTCACAGGTTTTGAAGGACGGGCGCGCTGGTTTGCGGTGTCGGGGACGCCGACGGATTGTGTCTACCTTGCGCTCCATCACTTCATGAAAGACGCCCCGCCGGACGTGGTGATCTCTGGGATCAACCACGGCAGCAACCTCGGGACGGACGCACACTACAGCGGCACGGTGAGCGCAGCGCATGAAGGGATGGTCAACGGGATCCCATCGGTCGCCTTTAGTTTGGTGGGCTCAAAGCCCTTCGACTTCACGAAGGCCGCTCAGTTCGCAGGGCGATTGACTCGTTGGGTCGGCGATCACGGCCTGCCGCCAGGTGTGATGCTCAACTGCAACGTGCCGCAGGTAACCGATGGCCGGTACGCGCTGTGCCGTATGGGGACGCGCCGCTACCTCGGTGAGCGCGTCGTTCACCGGCGCGACCCGCGCGGCGCGGATTATTACTGGATCGGCGGCACGGAGGTGGCGCACGCGGGAGCCTGTGACAGCGACACCAGCGCGCATGATCAAGGCTTGATCTCGATCACGCCGCTCGGTTTGGACCTGACGGCGCAGAAAGGCTTGGCCGAGCTGACCGAAATGCGCTTAGATGGCGACGAGCCTGTCCCGCTCAGCCTGCAACAAGGAGAAGCTTGATGACCGAAGAGCAGCGACCCAAGGGCCCGATGGGGTGGATTCGCCGGATGTACGACTGGGTGCTCGGCTGGGCAGAGACACCTTACGGCGCGCCGGCGCTTTTTGTCTTGGCGTTTGCAGAGTCGAGCTTCTTTCCGATCCCCCCTGATGTGTTGCTCATCGCGCTCGCCGTCGCTGCGCCCACGCGCGCCTTTCGCTTCGCGTTGATCTGTACGGCTGGCTCGGTGCTTGGAGGCGTGGCTGGATACGCCATCGGCGTGTATGGTTGGGAGGCGATCGGTCAGCCGATCGTCAACGCCTACCACGGTCAACCGGTGATGGATAAAATCCAAGCCTGGTACAGCGAGTACGGGTTCTGGGGGACGCTCGCGGCGGCGATCACGCCGATCCCGTACAAGGTCTTCACGATCTCATCGGGTGTATTCAAGTTCCCGTTCGTGCCCTTCGTGATCGCCTCGGTGGTGGGGCGCGCCTTTCGCTTCTTCTTGGTCGCAGCGCTGATCAAAAAGTTTGGACCGTCGATCAAAGAGTGGATCGAAACCCGCTTCAACCTGGCGGTGTCGGTGTTTACGGTCCTCTTGATCGCAGGGTTTGCGGCGATCAAGCTGCTGCGATGAGGCGACTCGTCGCGACGGCGCTGTTGCTTGTAGGATGTGCTCAGACGAGCGCCCACCGGCAGCCCATCGTCCCCGAGGTCGGCTCTAAGGAGGAGGCGGAGACGGCGCCTCCGGGCACGTGGCACCCCGTGATTCAGGGCGAGACCCTGTGGCGTATCGCCCACCATTACGGCGTCAGCGTGAACCTGCTGATCAAAACCAACGCCATCGGAGATCCCACTGAGCTCCAAGCCGGACGGCGGCTGTTTGTCCCGCTTGCGCCCGGGTCGGACCTCGATGATCGACAGAAGAAGGTCGCGTCTCGTCCGAAAGCGATCGCGCCACCGAGCGGCCCAGATCAGGCGCCCGAAGGCGGCTTTGTTGCGCCCTTCTCGGGCGGTCGGGTGATCAAGACCTTTGGCCGGCGAGGCGACGAGGTCAGCGACGGAATCAACATCGAGGGAGCCGCTGGTCAGCCCGTGGTCGCAGTCAGCGCCGGGCGCGTCGTCTACGCAGCGGAGGATCCGGGCTGGGGTCATCTGGTCATCATCGCGCACGAGCGAGAGTGGGTCAGCATTTACGCACACAACCAGGCTCGCCTGGTCGCTGAGGGCGACCGCGTCGCACAAGGTGATGTGATCGCTCGCCTCGGCGCCACAGGGCGCGTGGCGACACCGCAGCTGCACTTTGAGTTAAGGCGCGGAGTGACCCCGCGCAATCCGGCCCTTTGGTTGCCGCCGAGGAGTGACCTGCCGCGTCCATGAGCCAACTCCCCGAACTCGACGAACACCTGCGCGCAAGACCCTGGCTCGAGCGCTTCCTGAGCCCATGCCTAACGGGTCTGAGCTGGGGTGAGGAGCGGATCGATCGGCTCACAGGGTTTGGCCGGTTTGGGCGCGCTCAGCGCAGCGCCGTACTCGATGAGGGACCGCTCAAAGCCGCCCAGGTGGATGAGCTCATCGAGCTGCTCGATCGGGTCGATCGCGCCACCGGGAGCGGGAAGCTCGAAGCCATCGAGCGGGTGGTCCGGCGTGCCGTCGAGTTGACCACCGCCAGCAAGCGGCTGAGCGAGTCGGAGCAGATGCGCCCGCGCCGCCGCAGCACGCGGCAGGAGCTCGAGGCATCGGAGGTGACGCATCGGCGGGTGGTCGATGACATTTTGACCGAGCCGATCACGGTGCTCGATGGGCTCGGACCTCGGCGCGCTGAGCGGTTCCATGCGCGCGGCATCGGCACCCTCGAGGAGCTGCTCAACTGGCTGCCTGCGGGTTACGAAGATCGCACGCAAGAGGCGCCGCTCGATGCGCTGCAAGAGGGCGAAACCGTCGCCGTTCGTGTGCAGCTCGGCCGCGGGCGGGTTGAGGGCACGCGTGGTTACGGTCGTGCGCGCTACGTCGTGCGCTGCGTCAACGGTGATGGCGACAGCATGTATGCGGTGTTCTTTCAGCCCAATCCGCAGATGTGGGAGCGGAACCTCGGCTCGAAAGAGGGGCGCTGGGTGCGGCTCTTTGGAAAGGTCGGGCGATGGCAGAAGCGCCCGGCGATGATCCACCCAAAAATCGAATACATCGACCTGCGCCAAGAGCTCACGGGTGGCGGTTTACACCCCATCTATCCGGAGATTCCAGGCATCAAGGGGCCACAGCTTCAGCGCATCCTCGGGCAGGCGCTCGAGTGGGTGCGCCAGGGCGTGATCGACCCGATCCCTCAAAGCGTCCGGCGCCAGACCGGTCTACCTGCGTTGTGGGAGAGCTGGCGGATCCTGCATCAGCCCAACGCCGGCGACACACCCGAGCAGCGCCGCTTAGCCGCTGACCGGTTCGCCTACCAAGAGCTCTTCTTGACGCAGATGGGGCTGCTGATACGCCGGCAGGCTCAGCGGAACGTGAAGGGACTTGAGGCGCTCAAAGGGCAGCCGCTGGGCGAATTCGCAGCGGAGCTTTTGCCCTTCAAGCTCACCGGCGGGCAGCAGCGTTCGTTGCGTGAGATCGACGCCGACCTACGTCGGGGCGCGCCGATGAATCGTTTGCTTCAAGGCGATGTCGGGAGCGGCAAGACCGCAGTGGCTGCGGTGGCTGCCTACGGGCTGGCACGCAGCGGGTTCCAGTCTGCCTTGATGGCGCCGACCGAGCTTTTGGCGCGGCAGCACGCCGCCTCGATCGATGTGTTGCTGCAAGGACGTCTGCGCATTGGTCTGTTAACGGGCTCCGTCTCGGCGCGCGTGCGCCGGCACCTCCTGGCGGCCGTCGCCGCCGGTGAGGTCGACGTTCTTGTGGGGACGCACGCGCTGGTGGCGAAGCCGCTAGATTGGAAGGCGCTGGCGCTGGTGATGATCGATGAACAGCACCGCTTTGGGGTGGAGCAACGTCTGACCTTGCGCGAGGCTGCGCGCCAGAGCACCGGTTTCGATCCCCACACGCTTGCGATGACGGCCACACCCATCCCAAGGACGCTGTCGATGACGGTATGGGGTGACCTCGAGGTGAGCGTGATCAAAGAATTGCCGCCCGGACGCCAACCGGTTCACACGCGCGCGTTTCGTCTCGACCGGCTCGCTGAGCCCTTCGAATTGGCGGAGCAGGAGCTGCAGCGAGGACGCCAAATCTTTGTGGTGCTCCCGTTGGTTCGTGAGTCAGAAAAGGTGGATCTCGCCGACGCCGAGCGCGTCTACGAGCAGCTGCGTCAGAGCCCGCTCGCTCGATTTGGGGTCGCGCTTTTGCATGGTCAGATGCCTCACGAGGACAAGCAGGCGATCATGGAGTCGTTTCGCGAAGGGAGCGTGCGCGTGTTGGTGAGCACGACGGTCGTGGAGGTTGGCGTCGACGTTCCCGAGGCGAGCATCATGATGATCTGGCACGCCGAGCGCTTTGGGTTGAGCCAGCTGCACCAGCTGCGCGGACGAGTGGGGCGGGGGGCGCACGCCAGCCGCTGCTTCTTGTTGCACGATCCGAACTGTGGACAGACGGCTCGTCATCGGCTGCGCGTGCTGGAGAACAGCAGCGACGGCTTTGAGCTGGCGATGGAGGATCTCCGGCTACGCGGGCCAGGGGAGATGGCGGGGGTGCGCCAGAGCGGAGCCGACCGCTACCACCACGCCGACCTCGTCGGTGACTCCGAGATGGTCGTCACCGCGCGCCAGCACGCCGAGGCGCTGATTCAGGGAGACCCTGACCTCACCAAGGACGAGCATCGACCGCTCGCCGCCGTCTTGCGCGGGCGCTTCGCGCACCGGCTCGCGCTGCTCGGGGTCGCTTAGCGCACCGCCTGCAGCGCCTGCTCGATGGCGCGACGGTCAAAGCCCTTGATGATCGTGCCGGCGACATCTGTGACCGGCACGCCGCCGGTTTGCATGCCCGCTTTCTTGAGTTTGGCGGCGACCTCAGCGCCGGCGCCGGGGTCGTTCTCGACATCTTTGCTGGTAAAGGGGACGCCCTCGGCCGTGAGCCATTTCTTGAGCTGCTTGCAGGGGCCACACCACGTCGTCGAATAGACGATCACCCCCTTATTTTCGGCGATGGGGCCGAGGTCGCTCAGGTCCGAGTCCGCAAAGCGGTAGCGGCTCTGGACGACGACGGAGTAGCTACCATCCGGGCGACGCTCGTCGAGGTTGGCGATCATCACATAGCGACTGGATTGCCGCTCCTCCGGGGTGCGGCTCAGGTCGGCGACGACGACGTCTTGGCGGCAGCCTTTGGGGACGTCCGCCACCCGCGTGCCGGTGGTGTGGCCGCGCTCCGGATCAAACCAGGAGAAAACGAGCTGCTCGGAGTCGTCTCGGACGACCGGCGGAGCCGGCGGCTTATCGTTATCCTTCGAGATCGTCACCGTCGAGCTCGGCTTTGCCGACGCCGCCGCCGGCTGCTCCGCTTGGGGTGAGGTGCAGCTGACTAGCGTCAGCACAAGCGACATCATCGAGAAGGGACGCATCGGGACTCCGGGGCAAAAGCAGGTGGGGACATATGGACGCTAGCAAACTCGAGCTCGTCTGCAATCAACAAATCCACGTTCGCAGTTCGAGCTGATCGCTGCGCGCTAGGCTCGATCGACCCGCAAGACGCCCGGTACGCCGCGCAGCCTGCTGCTCAGCTTGTCCAGTGAATCGAGGTCGCGCACGCCGAAGCGGAAGGTGCTGATCGCTGAGCCGTCGTCGCGGACGCGACAGCTCGCTTCGGAGATGTTGAGCTCATGATTCTCGAAGGTGGAGCTGACGTGCGCGAGGATCCCTGGCTTATCGTCGGTGATCACGCGCAGGCGCACTTGGTGCAGCATCTCGCTGTCGGTGCGCCAACGGACCTCGACTTGACGCGCTGGGTCTGCGTTGTGGAGCTCGCTGCAGTTGAGTCGGTGGACACGCACGCCGCGTCCGGTGCTGACGTGACCGACGATCTGCTCGCCAGGAAGCGGCGAGCAGCAGTTGGCGAAGGTGATAAAGACGTCGTCGAGACCCCCGACGACGACCGACGATTTCGAGCTCGAGCTCGGCTTTCGCTTGCGACCAAAAAGTCGCTGGGCCAAGCCGATCGTTGGCTCCTCGATCGCTTGCGGCGGGAGCGTCGGCTCGGCGGGGTAGAGGAGCTGAACGACCGCGTCGGTGGTGATTTTGTTGAGCCCGATCTGCGCCAAGAGCTCGTCGAAGGAATTCTGCCGGAGCTTTTGGATCACGACGTCGCGGTCGCTGCTGCCCTCGAGCTTGGACAGCGTGCTGCCGTTGGCGCGCAGCGCCCGATCGAGCAGGTTGGAGCCGACCTCTCGAGCTTGCTCGTGCTCACGCTTGCGCACCGCTGCGCGAATGCGCGTTCGGGCGCGCGAGGTGACGACGAAGTCGAGCCACTCACGATTGGGCGTGCGGCGCTTGTCGGTGAGCACCTCGATCCGGTCACCGCTCTTGAGCTTGGTCCGCAGCGGCACCATCCGGCCGTTGACCTTCGCGCCCGAGCAGGTCAGCCCGACCTCCGTGTGCACCGAGAACGCAAAGTCGACGCAGGTGGCGCCCCGTGGTAGCTGCACAACAGCCCCTTTTGGCGTGAACACGAACACCTCTTCGTGGAAGAGCTCGTGACGCACCGACTCCATAAACTCGTTCGGGTCGCGGACGGTGTTCTGCCACTCCATGAGCTGGCGCAACCAGCCAAAGGCCATCGACTCATTCTCAGAGGCTGCGCTGCTGCCTTCTTTGTAGGCATAATGCGCCGCAAAGCCTCGCTCAGCCGTGTCATCCATCTCCGGCGTGCGGATCTGGATCTCGATGAGCTGTCGCTTGGGTCCGACGACGGTCGTGTGCAGGCTCTGGTAGCCGTTCTGCTTGGGGAGCGCCACGAAGTCCTTGAACCGGCCCGGTATCGGCCGCCACTTGGCGTGGACGTAACCGAGCGCCGTGTAGCAGTCGCCCACGCTCGGTACGATCACTCGAAACGCCACGGCGTCGTAAATCTCGGCGATCGAGACGCCCTTCTTCTCTAACTTCATAAAGATCGAGTAGAGGTGCTTTGCGCGCCCATAGATGTCGAGGACGTCGAGTTGTTTTCCCTCGAACGCGCCGGTGATCTCGCCGATGGTCTCCGCGACATACCGGTCGCGCGCAGGCAGGTGCTCTTCGACGTCTTGCCGCATCTGCGCGTAGCTGTTCGGCTGGAGATAGCGAAAGCTCAGGTCCTGAAGCTCGATCTTGACAGCGTTCATCCCGAGCCGGTCGGCGAGCGGCGCGTAGATGTCCATCGTCTCACGCGCAATCCGGCGCTGCTTGGCGGCTTTCATGTGCTCGAGCGTGCGCATGTTGTGGAGCCTGTCAGCCAGCTTGACGATGAGGACCCGAATATCCTGCGCCATCGCCACGATCATTTTGCGGAAGTTCTCGGCTGCCTTCTCGGCGGCCGACGTGAACTCGATCTGCGAGATCTTGGTGACGCCGTCGACCATGTTCGCAACGGCGACGCCAAACTGCTCCTCGATCTCTTCAATCGTTGCGTGCGTGTCCTCGACCGTATCGTGCAAGAGCCCCGTCGAGACGGTCGCTGCGTCCATCCCCATCTCGGACAAGATATAAGCCACCTCAAGCGGATGCATGAGGTAGGGTTCGCCCGACTTACGGAGCTGTCCGGAGTGGCATTTGGCGCTAAAGATGTAGGACGCGTTGATCAGGTCGGCGGCCGGTGAGGTCGACTCCAGACCCATCTTGTCGATGATCTCTGTAATCCGACGCATGAGCCCGCAACCCTCCCGAGCGAGAGGGTACGCCCATCGGGCGGCGTTGCAAAGATTCCCTTGAAAAATGACCGCTTACCGGAGCGAGCGCCCTATGCCGTGCGGAGGCTGGTCTAGTCGTCCCAGTAGGGCGAGAAGTCCTCTGCGGGCTCGGCGCCTTCTTCTTCCTCGTTGTCCCAATCGTCGTTGCGAAAGCGGCTCGTCTCGGCGTCGAGGTCGGCGAGCGCCGGGACCTCATTGGCGCCGTGCAGTTTGAGCGCACGAGCGTGGAGCGTCTCTTCCGATTCGCGGAGATTTTGATTGGGGATGCAGCAGGCGACCGGGCACACCTCTTGGCACATCTCGGCGCCGTAAAATCCAACGCATTCCGTACACAACGCTGGGTTGATGACGTAAGCCATGTCGCCCTCGCGGATGGCCGAGTTGGGGCACTCAGGTTCACACGCACCACAGTTGATGCAATCGGCGGTGATCATCGTCGACATAGCGTGCCCCTTCTCATGGCTTCATCGGCGAGCCCTTCGGACTCGGCGACTGTCTTGTCCGAAACGTCTCTGGGTTCAACTAATTTCGCAACTGACGCCTCAGTGAGCGGACGCCATCTCGCAAGCCCTGGAGCGTCAGCGGAAACATCGGGAAGTGTTGCCCGATCGCTTCGATGGTCGGGTGATTCCAATAGCGTTGCGGCTCGGGGTTCAGCCAGATGCGGTTGCGAAAGCGCTTCCCGAAGGCCTCTACCCAGTCCAAGCCGCGCCGCATCTCGTGCTGGCGGAAGCGATGAATCGTCCAGCCCGGCTGAAAAAGCTCCCAGGGGTGCATGCAGGCGTCACCGACAAAGATCACGCAGGTGTCTTCGTGATGCTTCTCCAGGACATCGGCGGTGGGCGTGACCGATCGACTCGACGGGCTCTGATCCCAGAGCCGCTCGTAGGGGCAGTTGTGAAACCAGTAGTGATCAAACTGTTTGAAATGGTTCGCCTTCGACGCCGCCGAGAAGAGGCGGTCACAGATTTGGGCGTGGGGCGTCATGGACCCGCCGACGTCCATCACGAGCAGCAGCCGGATGGCGTTTTTCCGAGTGGGGCGGAACACGAGGTCGATCTCGCCGCCTTGTTTCGCTGTCACGGCGATGCTCTCGTCGATGTCGAGCTCGTCAGGGCCCTCGCGCAAGAGCTGCCGCAGCATCCTTAACGCGATGTCGAACTGCCGCACGTCGAGCACGGCGTCATCTCGGTAGGCTTGAAAGCGTCGCTTGTCTGCGACCATCGCGGCGCTGCGCTGACCTCCACCTCCGACGCGGATCCCGCTGGGGTGTGCGCCGCCCGTTCCAAACGGCGAGGTGCCGCCGGTGCCGATGTACCGCGATCCGCCGTCGTGGCGCTCCTTCTGGTTTTTCAGCATCTCTTCGAAGCGCCGCCGCAGCTCATCGGGATCGAGCGCGCTCAGGGCTGCGATCGTGGCAGGGTCAAACTGCGCCGACTTTGGGTCTTTGAGCCATTCCTCGAACTGGGCGCTGAGCTCGGTAGGGAGGGTCCCGTCACCAAAACTCGCTGAAAACGCCAGGTCGTAGTCGTCGTAGCGGTTCTCTGATTTGACCAGCAGACACAGACCGACGCTGTAGAGCTCGTCAAGGTTGGCTACGGCGCCATGCTCGAGGGCGCGCATGAGATCCAACCACTCGGGGAGCGTGACCGGTACGCCGCTGCGACGCAAGTTGATGAACCACTCGAGGAACATAAGGGTCGCCGAGCTACTGCACGAAGCCGCTCAAATCCGCCTCATCTTTGAGGAGGGTGCCGGCGAAGGGTAAGCCAGCCGCCATGACCTCGGGGTCTGCGCCATGGTGAGCGAGCACCGCCAGCCAGTCAACGAGCTCGCTCGTGCTCGGTCGCTTGCGCAGGCCGCGCCGGTTACGGAGCTCAAAGAATCGCTTGAGCGCTGCGTCCACCAAGCCTTCATCGAGGCTCGGGTGATGAACACGTACGATCTGTTCCATACGGTCTGCATCGGGAAACTCGAGGAAGTGGAAGACGCAGCGCCGCAAGAAGGCGTCCGGGAGCTCTTTCTCTGCGTTGGAGGTGATGATCACCAAGGGGCGCTCTTGCGTGGAGACCGTCTCGTCGAGCTCGGAGATGGTGAAGGCCATCTCGTCCAGCTCGCGCAGCAGATCATTCGGGAACTCGGGGTCGGCTTTGTCGATCTCGTCGACCAGCACGACCGCCGGAGCGCCGCCGGCGATCGCAGTGCCTAGTGGGCCTGTCCGGATGTAGTGGCGGATGTTGTGGACGTCACCGCCGCCAAAGCGGGAGTCGTTGAGGCGCCCGACGACGTCGTAGGTGTAGAGCCCGTCTTGAGCCTGACTCGTCGATTTGACGTGCCATTTGTAGAGCGGTCGGCCGAGCGCTTGGCTCACCGCCTCGGCGAGGAGGGTTTTGCCCGTACCAGGCTCCCCTTTGACCAGCAGCGGGCGTCCGAGCACGAGCGCACAGCTGACCGCTTGGTCGAGCTCGGGGGTCGAGACGTAGTCATCGGTTCCGCTGAACGGGAGGCTCATAATTACTCCAGGATCAGCGGCTGACGGCGGCGGCGGCGGCGGGTGCGGCGTTTCCGCGTGCGCGTCTCGCCTTCCTCGGCGCGGTCTTCGTCGTCATCATCCTCTGCGCTCCGGCGAGAGCGGCGCCGGCTCTCGGTCTCGCGCCGGTCACCACGGTCCGAGCTGCGTGAGCGGCGACGGTCCCGGCGCCGGGGCTCTGCGGCGGGCTCCGGCTCTGGCTCCGGCTCCGCTTCGGGCTCCGGTTCGGGTTCCGGTTCGGGTTCGGGCTCAGGCTCAGGCTGTCGGCGTCCGACGTTGCGGCGCTCACGCGAGCCGTCGCTGAAGTAGTGGTCGATCGCTTTGGCCGCGATCGCCTCTCGGTGCACCTCGCCATTCCCCGGCTGCAGGAGGACCAAGTCACCGAGCACAAAACCGCGCTGTTGGTTACCGTCGTCCACATCGACTGACTGGACGCCATAGGCGCGCAGGACGATCAGCGCGACGAGGTCGCCGCCGCGGTTAAGATCCGCCCGAACGGCGCCAGCGCGCGTCAACAATAAAGCCGCGTGGGCACGCAGCGCCGAGGTCTCGGCCTGGTAGGTGGTCGAGACCTGAACCGCGACGTTCTTACCGTTGACATGACGCCGCAGGTTGAGGCCGTCGATGCGGCTGAACGCCGCAGAGACGACATCGCTGAGCAGTTTTTGGTTGGCGAGCGATGGGTTCATCGCAGGTGCCGGCAGGACCGGCGCGCTCGAACACGCCGCAAGCGAAACGAGTAGGGAGCAGGCTAGTGCTCGAACCATGATACATCTCCTAATCCTTGACGCAGCACCTTGGGGTGCACGCCGCTAAGGTCTACAACTGAGCTTTCGTTGGCAGGCAGGTACTCTACGTCGAGTATCTGGTCTAGGGCATGTCCAAAGATCTCTTTGATCTCTTCGGGATAAGCGAGGTGTTCGCCCTGATGCGCCGCTGAGGTGGTAATGATCGCCTCATCCATCGTCTCCACCAGCGCGCTGGCGACCGGGTGATCGATCACCCGTACGCCGATCGCTTTGCGTTTGTTGTGGAGGATGCGGGGCACCACTTTGGTCGAGCGGAGCACGACCGTGTAGGGGCCAGGAAGCATCCGCTTAAGGTGTACAAAGTTCTTGTTCTCGACCACGCCGTATCGGGTCACCCGGCTCAGGCTCTGGACAGCGAAGGTGAAGGGGTGGGCGCTGTCGAGCCCGCGCAGCTTGCGGAGCAGGTCCATTCCCCGGCGGTTGTACAGCCCGCAAGCGAGCGCGTACCCGGTGTCCGTTGGCCAGGCGATCAGCCGCCCGTCGCGCAGCGCTTGAGCTGCTCGCTCGATCTTGCGCGGCTCCGGGTTGTCAGGGTGGACTCGGACGAGCCGACCTCGGGGTATCGCCATGCCTTCTCCACGTTCGTCGGCGAACCGACGGGCGTCACTTAACTTGTCCATAGTCTGGCGTTACGACTTAAGCTATGGAATGATTGACCTTGCAGCGGGTTTGGTGAATGAGAGACCCGCTATTGGAGAACGCGTATGCGCCGGCTCATGCTCAGTGTACTTGCTTTATCGGGACTTTTGGGCGCCGCAGCGTGCGGCACGTCAGTACAGATCGATTCGGGATTTGTGATCCTCGACACCAGCCCGAGCGGTGGCGCCGTGAACGTGGACCCCGAGGTCGAGCTGTTCGTGGTCTTGAGCGAAGACGTCGACGCAGCGACGCTCTCGGCGATCGTGCTCAAGGACAGCAACGGCGCCGAGGTGTCGGCGACGGTGACGCAGCTCGAGGCGAACAAAGAGGTGATCTCGGTGCAGCCGGCTGACCCGCTGACCCGCGACGCCCGCTACACGCTCACGATCGGCGGGGCGCTCGGTAGTACGGGCGGCGAGACCCTCGACGCCAGTATCGAGAAGCGGTTCCGAACGGCACCGTAACCGGCTGCGAACTCATGGTGTACGAGCAGCGGGCGACGTTGAGTCGCCCGCTCATCGTTTTTAGAAGGTGATGTCGCCCGAAATCTTGTTCTGGACGACGCCTTGTACCATCGGAGTAAACGCCCCCGGCTCCAGACCGTAGAGCATTCGGTAGACGGCGAGGCTCCGGCTGACCCGCTTCACGTAGCCGCGGGTCTCCTTGTACGGGACCTCCTCCATGAACTGGGTCAGGTCCATGCCCAGCGAGTCGGCGCGCCGAATCCAGCCATCGGCCGCTGCAGGCCCTGCGTTGTAGGCCGCCATCACGAGCGGTAGCTGCCCATCATAGCGCTTAGCGAGACCGGCGAGATACCAGGTCCCGAGGGCGATGTTGTGGTTGGGGTCGGCGAGCGCTGTGGGATCGACGGAACGCCCCTCTAAGCGGGCGGCGATCAGCGCCGCTGTGGGCGGGATGATCTGCATCAGCCCGACAGCCTCCGCCGGGCTCTCGACCGCCGGGCGGAACTGGCTCTCCTCACGCATGATCGAGTAGACCATGGCGACCGGGATGTTTTCCTGCTCGGCGCAGTCACCGCAACGCGCAAACCACGGCCTCGGATAGGCGAGCTCCCACAGCGAGCGATGCCGCTCACCCGGGAGCCCGGCGACGTAGCGCAGCGCCCGCGTGGCGATCAGAAAGGCAGCGTGGTGCGAACCTGAGCTCCTGAGCGCATCGCCCCATTGAAGCGCCAGCTCCGGGTCGATGGGTGTGCGCCCGCGCAGAGCCTCGCCGCGCGTCCACTTTGCCGCCCCTAGATTGGCGGCGACCGCCAAGCGCAGCTGGGTCTTGGTGCTGCCTTTGGCGAGCGCCTTTCGGCGTCCTTCACTGAGTTTGTAGGGTGCGCGCGGACTGACCGCCGGCAGCGACGCCACCCGCAGCCCGTAGAGCGTGTGCGGCCAGCGATCGCGCAGGACCTGGAACCGAAGCATGCCTTTCTCGACGTCGCCGGCGGCGACCGCAGCGCGTCCAGCCCAGTAGGTCGCCTTGGGTGCCCAGCGCGGGCGTGTGCTCGCCAGGCGATCAAAAGCGCTCAGCGCCTCGGCGTGGCGCTGCGCACGGAAAAGGCTCCAAGCGGCGTACCAGCGCGCCTTCTCCTTGGTCTCACGGTCGACGTGCTTTTGTGTGATCAACCAGGTGAAGATACTCCCTGCATCGGCGTATTGACCTGCTCCAAAGAGACTCCATGCTGTGTAGAACAGGCGCTGCATCCGAAAGGATGAGCTCTGGGTCGTCCAGGCTTGCTCAAAATAGTGGTCCGCTGTTTCGGTGAACCGTCCGACGCGGGGGAGCACCATCCTGCGCGCTGCCATCAGGGCGTCACGGCGCGGGTGGTTGTCCTCCATGGCGTCCAGCAGGCGATCGAGCAGCGCAACCCCTTCCACAGGGTCGACCCGGCGGAGCTGACGCCCCAAGGCGATGTTGACCTCCAGGAGAAGACGAGGGCGCTTGGCGTAGCTCGTTTGAAGTTTTCGTAGCTCATCAACAGCCCAGCGGTCGCCTTTTCGACCTGCCTGGTACCGGATGCTCCGCAGCTTGCGCTCGAGCGTCTGCGCCTCGCCTGGAAAGTGTTGTTGGATGAGGAGGTCGGCTTGAGCCCCCCCGGCTCGGTCGGGGAATCGATCGGCCAAGTCCGTGAGCAGCGCACGCGCTTTGCTCCGTTTCCCTTCGAGCAGCTCAAGGTGCGCCTCCATGAGCAACACCTCGTCTGTCTGACCGTCCATGCAGCGGCTGCACACGCGCCGATAGTGGCGCTGCGCCTTACGCGCCTCTTTATACCTTTTGGCACCATAGTGTGCGCGCAGCACGCCGAGCCGTGCGCTACGCTGTCGCGAGCCGCGCCAGCTGCGTTTGTCAATGGCGCTAAATGCCTTGGCTGCGGTGTCGTACTGCTTGACCTTCAGGGCTTGTTCGCCCAGGCGCAGCTGGAGCAGGTCCTCTAGCTCGGGATGGGCTTTGAGCAGTTTTTCAAAGCGTTTGATCGCGTCCGGGATGTTGGCGTGGGCAAAGCCCTGTTCGGCGCGCAAGATGGCGGCGGCGACACGATAGGCCTTCGGCTTCTTTGGGTTTTTTTCTGCCGCTTCAAGCCAGCGGATATCTTGCTTGCTGGCGCGGTGACCTGACAAGCGCCTCGCTAACTCGGCGAGCTGGGCGCTGGTGCGCAGGTGTGCTGGGCTCGCCTTCGTGGGCTTGGCGGGCTGAGTGGGCTTGGGTGCCTGGCTCGCCGACGCCTTCTTCGCAGGCTGTGCCACAGGCTCTGTTGGTGGCTCCTCGGCTGCCTTTTCTGTAGGCGCGGCGTCGCTCGCACCAGCCGAAGCGGCGCTTTGCGGTTCGCCGGGCGCAGCACCTGAGCTGATCGATGGAGAGGGTAAGCTCGATAAAAGAGCGATGGAAAGGTATGCGCCGATGCTCACGGATGGCCTCCACAGTGAGCAGTCTAGCGGATGCACAGGCAGGAGGCCAGGCCCCTCAGCGGTCCGGGTGCATTTTTGTTTGCGGGTGCACGATCCGTGGTGTGTCGACTCTGCGCTAGAGGTCGATCAAACCGTGACGGATTCCTTCGGTGACCGCCTCGACGCGGTTCGAGACCTCAAGCTTCTCATAGATGTGCTCTAGGTGCGTCCGAACCGTTGCGCGGCTGAGGTCGAGCACCTCCGCTGCCTCCGCATTGGATAAGCCCCTGCTGATCACTTGAAGGATCTCGACCTCGCGGTTGGTCAGCGGACACTCGAGCGGCTCAAGGCTCGGGTCGGCGTGCCGAAAGGCGCCGGTGTCCACCTTGAAGTGTTCCATCAGAAGGCGCGCCAGCGTCGGCTGGATCACCGAGCCGCCCGAGTGGACGTCTTGGATGGCGCTGATGATCGTTGCCCGCTCGGCGCCTTTGAGCAGGTAGCCCGCCGCTCCGGCACGCACGGCGCCCAACACTTTATCTTCCTCTTCGAAGATCGTGAAGATCAGGACCTCGGTGTTCGGCTGTCGCTCTTTGACACGCTTGGTGACCTCGATGCCGTCGATCCCCGGTAAGCCGAGATCACACAGAATCACATCGGCGTCGGCGGGGATCGCCTCGAGCGCTTGCTCACCGCTCATCGCTGAGCCGATGATCTCGAGCTCCTTCGCGTTGCTGAGGATCTTGACTTGCGCCTTGAGAATGGCGGGCTGATCTTCGACGATGAAGACGCGAATTGGGCTTGTAGACATCGACAGGCCTCCTAGTGGGTCTCACCGCTATCAAACAATTCCGGCGGCCGTCACCTAGCCGTCGTTCGCTTTTGAAGTTGGTAACCCGTAAATCCGATTGCAGACCCGAGCAAAGCACCGACGAAGAGATCAGATGGCCAGTGCATACCGAGCGCCGCACGCGACAGGATAAAGAGCAGCGACGCCACCGCAAGCCAAGGCGCCGCTCGGCGCCAGTGAAGCGCCAGCGGGACCAAGCCGGCCGTGATCGAGACAGCGTGACTCGAGGGCATGGAATAGGTCCATGAGCATCGACTCAAGAGGCTCATGCCTTCGAGGCGGCAGGGGCGTGGGACCGCCAGTAAGGGCTTGATGAGGTGGCTGCTGATCGACTCGCCGAGGAGCCCGAGCGCGACGCAGATTGCCAGCGTTTTCCAGCGCTGGTTTCGATGCGCCCAGAACGCGGCGGCGGCGAGGATGACCAGCGGCAACGCCTTGGACGTGATCAGCGCCCAGATCGACTCATCGAGGAGCGACAGCAGCGCTGGCTGCAAGGTGCGAAAGATCTGCTCGTCCATACAGCGATCCTGCGTTGCCAAGCGCCTCCTGCGCAAGCATAACCCCCGCAAGCAGATAGGGAGAGCTTGCGATGGGATGGTCTCGCCAGCAGATCGCAGCACGCGCCGCACAGGAGGTCGCACCTCGAAGCGTCGTCAACCTCGGGATTGGGATCCCGACCTTAATCGCCAACCTCCTCCCCGAGGAGACCGAGGTGTTGATTCACAGCGAGAACGGGCTCCTCGGCATGGGACCTTTCCCTACCGAGGAAGAGGTCGACCCGCAGCTGATCAACGCCGGTAAGCAGACGGTCACGCTGGTCCCCGGCGGGGCCACGTTCGACTCGGCCATGAGCTTCGCGATGATCCGCGGGGGGCACGTGGACCTCGCTATCTTGGGCGGTATGCAAGTCGCCGCCAACGGTGACCTCGCCAACTGGCAGGTTCCGAATAAGAAGGTCACAGGGATGGGCGGTGCGATGGACCTCGTCAGCGGTGCCCGGCGCGTCGTGGTGGTGATGACCCATGCGAGTCGAAACGGCGACGCCAAGCTTCTTTCGACGTGCAGCTTTCCGCTCACGGGGATGCGCTGCGTCGATCGCGTGATCACCGACCTCGGGGTCTTCGAGCCACGAGGTGACCATTTTGCGATCGTTGAGCTGGCCGAGGGCGTGGCAGCGTCGGATGTCGAGGCGGTCACCGGCGCGCCGCTGCGCTAGGCGGCCGGCGCGCTTAGGTGTTGCCCACCGCACGCTTTTTGGACACATTCACGCTGCTTAGAGGGAGTCGTCTCATGCGCCTAAGTCTTGCGAGTCTAGCGATCGCTTCGTTGGTGTGGCTACCCGCCTGCCGGACAGCGCCCAAGAAAGAGCCGGTGCAGCAGGTCGAAGAAGAGGCTGAGGAGAAGCCAGAGGTGGTGCTCCCAGATGGTGTCACGGGCCTGGACATCAACGGCGACGGCAAACCCGACATCTTCAAGCATTACAAAGACGTCGGCGAGCGGCGCGTGATCGTCAAACGCGAGAGCGATCTTAACGCAGACGGCAAGATCGACGTGGTGCGGCTCTACAACGTCAAAGAGCAGCCCACGCAAGAGACCGTCGACCTCGACTTTGACGGAAACAAAGACGTGGTGCGGACCTTCGAAGAGGGCAAGCTGATCCGCGAAGCCTTTGACATGAACCTCGACGGCAAGCCGGACTTGACGAAGTTCTTCGAGGATGGGGCTCTGATCCGTAAAGAGCAGGACAGTAAGCTCGATGGAAAGGTCGACTACTGGGAGTACTTTGATGAGAAGGGTAAGCTCGAGCGGATCGGCGTGGATCATGACGGGGACGGCGCCATCGACGCCTGGCACACGGGCGCCCAGGGTGTGATCGCAGACGCTGAGACCGCCGGCGCACGAACCGCCGATGGCAAGACCTCGGTCGACGCTGCGGTCGAGCGCGCCGAGAAGGCGGATAAAGAGGCTGCTGCGAGCGGTAAAGAAGGCAAATAGACTGATCGTCGCTGCGTCGGCGTCAGGTTGGGTGGGGCGATGCGCGTAACCGTCACCGGTGGTGCCGGCTTTATCGGCTCGCATCTCGTCGATCGGCTGATCCGATCCGGGCACCGAGTCCAGGTGGTCGACAATTTGGTGACGGGGCTGCGCGAGCAGATCCCGAAGGCAGCTGAGTGGTTCGACGGCTGCATAACAGCTGCCTCGACGGCAGAGGCTGTCGCCGACTTTGCGCCGCAGCGATTGGTTCACCTTGCGGCTCAGGTGGACGTGCGCGTCTCCGTGAATGAGCCCGTTCATGACGCCATGATCAACGTCGCTGGAACGGTCGCCATGCTTGGCGCAGCGCAGCGAGGTGGCAGCCTTGAAGCGGCGGTGCTCGCGAGCAGCGCCGCCGTCTATGGCGTCCAGCGTACGCCTCTGGCGCAGGAGGATCATCCGATCGAGCCGATCAGCGGCTATGGCGCGGCCAAGCGCGCCGCAGAGGTGTACTGGGCTCAGATGGGGCGCTTGCACGGGGTGCGCACACCGGCGCTGCGCTTTGCAAACGTGTATGGCCCTCGGCAGAGCCCAAAGGGTGAGGCAGGTGTGATCGCGATTTTTTGTCGGCGCCACGCCGCGGGGCAGGCGCTGACTGTTTTTGGCGACGGTTCGGCGACACGTGATTACCTCTTTGTTTACGATGTCGTCGACGCGCTGTGGCGTGTTGCCGACACAGCAGGTGCTCGTGACGTCTACAATTTGGGCACAGGGACTGAGACGTCCGTGCTCGAGCTGACCGAGCACATCGAGCGGATCTCCGGGCGTGCGCCGGAGGTGCTTTTTGAGCCGGCGCGCACGGGCGAGGTTGCGCGCAGCGCATTGGACGCGCAGCGCGCCGAGCAAACTTTTGATTGGCGGGCCGAAACGCCTTTGGCTAAAGGGTTAACGATAACTTATGCCGAGCTGACCCCATGATCCCGCGCGAGCGAATTCGTAACTTCTCGATCATCGCCCACATCGACCATGGCAAGTCGACCCTCGCCGACCGTCTGCTCGGGATCACCGGCGCTCTGACGCAGCGCGAAGAGCGTCAGCAATTCCTTGATAAGATGGACATCGAACGCGAGCGCGGGATCACCATCAAGGCGCAGGCGGTGCGGCTAACATACCGCCACAGCGACGGCTTGGACTACATGATCAACCTCGTTGATACGCCGGGTCATGTCGACTTTGGTTACGAGGTGAGCCGCTCGCTCGCAGCCTGTGACGGGGCGCTGCTCGTCGTGGATGCGAGCCAAGGCGTGGAGGCGCAGACGCTCGCCAACGTCTACTTGGCGGTCGAGAACGACCTCGAAATCATTCCGGTGCTCAACAAGATTGATCTGCCGGCAGCCGAGCCCGAGCGCGTGGCCGAGGAGATCGAGCAAGGGATCGGCTTGGACACCACAGGGATCAAGCACATCTCTGCGAAAAGCGGGCTCGGCGTCGATGAGCTGCTCGCCTCGTTGGTCGAGGGCTTGCCGTCGCCAGACGGGGACGCCGATGCACCGCTGCGCGCCCTGATCTTTGACTCATGGTACGACCCGTACCGCGGCGTCGTCTTGCTCGTGCGCGTGGTGGATGGGTCGCTCGCAGCCGGCGACGACATCTTCTTGAAGCACACGGAGGGGCGCTACACGGTCCTTGAGGTGGGCGCATACACGCCGCATCACACCAAACTGGATCGACTGAACACCGGCGAGATCGGGCTCGTGATCTGCGGGATCAAGACCCTCCGCGACGCCAAAGTAGGCGACACTCTATGCGCCGCCAAGGAGGCGGCCGAGCTCGAGCCGCTCTCTGGCTTTCAAGAGGTCAAACCCATGGTGTTCGCTGGGATCTTTCCTGTGGATGCTGCGGACTACTCGGAGCTTGGTGAGAGCCTGGAGAAGTTGGCGCTCAACGACGCATCGATCACCTGGGAGGTCGAGAACTCCAGCGCCCTTGGGATGGGTTATCGCTGTGGGTTCTTGGGGCTGCTGCACATGGAGATCGTTCAAGAGCGGCTCGAGCGCGAGTTTGACCTCGATCTGATCACCACCGCGCCCACGGTCGTCTACAAGCTGCGTCACCCGGATGATCGAATCGACCTGCTCGACAACCCCGCCAAATTCCCGACTGAGAAGCGGCGAGAGACGGTCGTGCTCGAGCCCTTCATCAAGGCAGAGATCCACGTCCCGAACGACTTCGTCGGGACCGTGATGAAAATCTGTCAGGAGCGGCGCGGCGTGCAAAATGAGATGCGCTATCTCTCGCAAGATCGGGTGACGCTGAGCTACGATCTGCCGATGTCGGAGGTGGTGTTTGACTTCTTCGATGTGCTCAAGTCCAACACCAAGGGCTACGCCTCCATGGACTACGAGCTCGCCGATTTCCGCGAGGCAGACCTGGTCCGCTTGGACCTGCTCGTCAACGGCGAGACGGTTGATGCGCTCAGCATCATCACGCACCGAGATAACGCCTACTATCGCGGGCGAGCGCTGTGCAAAAAGATGAAGGCCGAGCTGCCCAGGCACCAGTTCGCCGTCGCGGTGCAGTCGGCGATTGGAAACAAAGTCATTGCCCGCGAGACCATCCCAGCGCTGCGCAAAGACGTGACGGCGAAGTGTTACGGTGGCGACAACTCTCGTAAGCGTAAGCTGCTTGAAAAACAGAAAAAAGGGAAGAAGCGGATGAAGTCGGTAGGGAACGTCCAGATCCCTCAAAGCGCCTTCCTCAACATCTTGAAAGCGGATTGATGCGCCTCGGTGCCGGGCTGCTCCTTGCGCTGTGCAGCGCCTGCGTGGATGGCTCGCTCAGCGAGGACCTGTTCGCCGACGCAGGACCGGACTTCTCGGGCGCTCGCCTCTCAACCCACCTCCACAGCTCGGCCGACGGGCAGCTGATCGCCTCGCTTACGGCGCGGCGCTTCTCTGGCTTTCAGAGCGGCGAATCGCAGGTGCTTGAGGGAGTCCGTGTTCACTTCCTGGATTCGGGCTTTAAGCTCGACGCGCAGCGTGCCCGACTGGTGGGCGCTGAGGACATTGAGCTCAACGGCAAAGTGCACGGTCGCTTGAGCAGCGGGCGTGGGTTTCGGGCGCCGAGCGTGACCTACAGCGGCCGCACGCGCCTTCTCGAGATCGACGGTCCGGTGGAGTTCTACGGCCGAGGGCATCGAATCGAGGCGCTTGGGGGCGCCACGGCGAATGACCGGTTTGAGCAGCTCAAGCTGGCGGGGCCGGTTCGTGGTTTGGCGCGGGTGGGCGAGTGATCGACGAGCTCGAGCGACTCCAGCCACGGGCACGCGCCGACGTCGAGGTTCGGCTGCAGCGTCAGGATATGGCGTCGACGCTCATCCTCAGACGCCCAGGCGCCGAGCCCATCCCCCTGACTGCGATCGGATACTTCGCGTTCTTGCAGATGGACGGCGAGACGCCCCTCGGTGAGATCGCGCGTCGCATCGATCAGCGTTTCGAGGGTGCGGGCGTTGATCTGCATCACCTCGTGCGGCTGGTTGAGCAGCTTCAGGCTTCGGAGCTCTTGTTCGAGGACCAGCGGGTGGTGCGCGCACGGGCCGCGCTCGAGCGCGCCGGCATCCGCGCCCGAAACGGCGCGGGCGATGTCAGCGATCAGCCTCAAAACCGGCACAATGACGATGTCTCGGCGCTTGTTCACGCCGGGTTTGCTTCGCTGGTCGGTTCGGAGTTCACCCGCGCACTGCGTAAGTTTCGCGCCGCGAGTGAGGCGATGCCGCGGAGTCTGCGCCTGGCGCGTCTGATCGATCTGCTCGAGCGGGTGGGGGCGGGTGAAGTGGATATCGAGCGAGACCCTTGGGTCGGCATCGAGCATATGGTGAGTCAAGCGATCGACCAACGGGTCTGCCCCGCGTGCGGCGGTCATTTGCGCGAAGTCGCCGCCCGTGCTTATCGTTGCGAAGACTGCGGCGGTGAATTTCAGCGCTAGGTGCGCAACGCACACGCGGCTGCGCCGATGATCTTGTTAGGAGTGTTGTTCATATGCCCATTCGACCAAGCCATCATCGCCCCCAACCGAGCGCCGGACCGGCGCGTGGCAACGAGCCCGTGGGCGCGGGCGTTGAGCGCGTGGCGGATGCAGGCGTTCGTAAGGTTGAGGACGGCTTTGAGAAGGGTTCAGCCGACCCGCTCGTCGACGCAGCGATGAAGCGCTTCGCTCGGCGGACGCAGCGCGCGCTGGGCGATGACGCCATGAGCATGGCGCGTCGCGCCGCTGGCCTCGAGCCTGCGCGCTCCGATCACCTCACGGAAGCGCAACTCGCCGACCTCGAGTCGGCCGCCGTGGATTTGATCAAGGAGCTGCCCGTTCGGGCGCTGAGTCCGGAGCTCGCAAGCCGTGTTGAGCACGAGATCAAACGCCGCGGCTTGGACGTCAAAGATCCCGGAGCCTACACCCTCGGTAACCTCGGTGAGCTGGGCTCAGAGGTGGCGAAGGAGTCGGTCGCTAAGCTCAAAAAAGATCACCCTGGGGCGTATTATGGCTTGGCTGCGGGTGCCGCAGTCGGTGGCGCCGTCTATGCCTACCGACATGGCTCGGACGCCCTTGAGCGCCTGGGCATCAAGCCTGAGCTGACCAAAAAGCTGGGGGAGCGCACGGAGGCAGGCGCCCGGTTCAGCTGGGGTGAGCGGTTGAGCGATCTGAGCGGACGGTTGAACCTAAGCCACCGCACGGGCGAGGGCGATAACGGTACGACTTACGACGCCTCGGTTGAGGCGTCGCACCGTGACGGCGGTTTGCGCATGGACGCCGCTGAGGTGGGCGTGAGGCACCGCCGCACGACGGATCGATCGACGACGACGCTCTCGGGCGCTGTCGATCTCGAGCGGACCGACGGCGCCTTTAGAGTGCGCGCTGCCGATCTTCAGTCCTCCTATTCGGTGACCGGTGATCGTTCGAGCACCACGCTGCGTGGAGCCGTCAGCGCGACCTCCATCGATGACCGGCTCGCCGTTGAGACGGCGCGCCTGAGCGTCGACCATCGCATCGAGGACGCAGGACGGACCATCGACCTGGCGGGCGAGGCGGTGGCTTCTCGTGTGGATGGACAGCTTGATCTGACGAGCCTTCGGCTCGGGATGACGCACAGCCGCAACTTCGATAACGGCGTGACGACGACGGCGACCGCTGGTTTGGTCGCCTCGAACGATCGCACGACTGGGCTGACGGTCGATCGGGTCGACGTCGGGCATGAACTCGCCGGTGTGAACACCAAGCTGAGCCACAAGCTGCAGCTCGATGGAGTCGGTGGCATCACCTCAGGGGCCTCTACATTGACCCACGCGCACGCCAGCCATGGCGCCTCGTCGGTCGAGGCGCGCTACGGGAGTGGGCTGGCGCTGGAGTCGATGAGCGTCGGATACGCCTTCTCACGCAAGCTAGGCGATGGCGAACTCCAGGTGAAAGGCCGCGCCGGCTACGCCGTGAGGACGGGGACGCTCGACGCCTCGTTGAGCGCTGGGTACACCAAAGAAGACCTCGAGATTGCGCTCACAGGGGGGCGTAACGAGGTGCTCGGAAATCATGTCGGCGTCGGCTTGAAGTGGTCCTTCTAGAGCCGAGACGCTGAGGCGGGTTCACCAAACCGAGCCGCTGCTGTAGACCGGTCGCCATGACCGCCGAGCTCAAGCTAACCAACCTGACGATGGAGTGGCCGAACGGGCACCGCGGGCTCGATGGCGTCGACCTGACCGTCCCCGAGGGGCAGTTTGTCGCTGTCATCGGTCTGAGCGGGGCGGGTAAGTCGACCCTGTTGCGCTGCATCAACGGCTTGATCACACCCAGCGCCGGCGAGATTGCGCTCGGAGCGCATCGGCTGACGGGCGCCAACGCGGCGCAGCTGCGCATGCTCAGGCGACGCGTCGGGTTCGTGTTCCAGCAGTTTAACTTGGTCAAGAGCCACACCGTCCTGCGCAACGTGCTCAACGGCCGGCTCGGTCACCGTGGGCTGAAGGCGGCGCTGCTTGGGCGTTTTGAGGCCGAGGATGAGTCGAAGGCGTTGGAGGCGATCGCTGCGGTCGGTTTGGCGGGGCGGGAGGAGAGCTTTTGCGCTGCGATGAGCGGCGGACAGCAGCAGCGCGTGGCGATTGCGCGCGTGCTGGCGCAGGAGCCCGACCTGATCTTGGCTGATGAGCCGACTGCAAGCCTGGACCCCAAGCTGACGACGTCGGTGTTGGGGTTGCTGCGTCAGATCAATCAAGAGCGGCGCATCTCGATCCTGTTGAACCTCCACGAGATCGAGCTTGCGAGAGATTACTGTGATCGGGTGATCGCCCTGCGCGCCGGGCGACTGATCTGGGATGGTAGCCCGTCTGAGATGAGCGCACAGCGACTTGAGGAGATCTACCGCCTCAGTGACGAAGAACTGGACGCGCTATGAGCTGGCGTCTCCTTGCGCTCGTCTGCCTCATCAGCACATCGGCTCGAGCCGAGGAGCCCACGGTCCCGGTCTCGCAGATGCTGGACAGCACCGGCGTTCACCCTTGCGCAATGGTCGAGTGGTTCCCGCCAGCTCCCGGTGACCAACCCATCGATGTGCGCTTCGCTTTAGCGCCCATTGAGAGCCAAAAAGAGGTCCGAGAGCCGGCTGAGGTGCGCTTCGCTCGAGTGGTCAGTGACCTGTTTGAGGCGCGCTACGGACCGGAAGGCCGGGAGCCTGACCCGGTGGCGAGTCGCGTTCGATTTTCGGCGGCTTCGGGTGACACGCGCGCCATCTTACCTGCCATGCGAGCCGATCAAGTCCAGCTGAGCTGGACGGGGCCGATCCCCTTTGCGCAGCTCTATCATGAGGTGGGCGCGCTGCCCTTGTTGACCGCGTCGCGCTATGGATCACTCCATTATTTCTCGGGCTTGTTGGTCCAAAAGGAGCGCGCCGAGGCAGCCGGTATCCGGAGCCTGTGTGACCTCAAGGGCAAGAGCATCGCCTGGGTTACGCCGACATCCGGATCAGGCTACTTGATCCCGCGCATGATGATGCAGGCGACAACGTGCGATGGGGAGCCGATCAATCCAGAGACTTTCTTCGCACAGCAGATCATGGGGGGCTCACCTGCGGCGGTGATCAAGGCGGTCGCCAACGGTCAAGTGGACGTCGGCGCCACCTGGACCGATCCACCCGAGGAGGGGACGGGCGCCTGGAACAAGTACTTTGGGGGCATCTACGGCGATAAGATCAAGGCGATCTGGTACTCTGATCCAATCCCGAACGATACCGTGGCGGTTAGCCAGAGCTTTCGGCGCAAGCAGCCGCGGCTGGCGATGCAGGTCGGTTGCGTCCTCGCCGACCTCCATCGAGACGAGCGGGGGCTCGCCTTTATGCTCGACGCGTACTCGATCAGCCGCATGGTCCCCGCCATGGTGCACCTGTATGAGCCGATGGCGATCGCCTGGTGTGCCGAGCACGGCGGGGACCGCTGCGATGAGTTGGCGCGCAAAACGGGCGTGGCGACGGTCTCGAAGACCCGGACCGCCCAGGGGCATACGACGTGGCAGTCCGCTGAGCGCGTCTACAGCTCGCTCGCAATCCTCGTGTTCATCATCTGTGCGGTCGTTTTGCTGCGCGTCCGGCCCGGCGTGTGGTCTCAGGCGCTGTTCGCCGTCATGGTCTTGGTCGTGGTGGCTTGGTCGGCGTTCTGGAACGACTTTTTGCCCGGACCGATCCTCGATGGGCTGTTGTCGGATCAAACGGGGAACGCGGACGGGACGCCAAACGGGCGAGGAGACTTCTTTGATCAGCTGGTGTTGATGGCGAATCTCGACCTCTCGGTGGCGGCGCCGGTGGTCGAGGCGACCATCGAGACGCTGCAGACGGCGTTGGTCGCTACCTTTGTGGCGCTCGTCATCAGCTTACCTTTGGGCTTCGCCGCCGCCAACAACGTCAACGGCAGCGCCTGGGGGCGCTTCATCGTGCGGTTCGGCCTCAACGCAGACCGGGCGGTGGACACCTTGATCGTGGCGATCATCTTTGTCGGCGCGTTCGGGTTGGGGCCGCTCGCGGGTACGCTGGCGCTCGCCGTGCACAGCGTCGGCATGCTTGCCAAGCTGTTCTACGAGGCGATCGAAGAGATCGATGCGGGGCCCGTCGAGGCCCTTCAGAGCGTTGGGGCGAGTCATCTTGCGGTGATTCGATGGGCGATGTTCCCGCAGGTTGTGCCCTACTTTATTAGCTACACGCTCTACCGTTTGGAGCTGAACGTGCGCGGCGCCGTGGTGCTCGGGTTGGTGGGAGGCGGCGGCATCGGTCGCCTCTTGATGGAGTACGCGGCGCTCGCTGACTGGGGCAAGGTGGCGACGGTTGTTCTAGTGATTATGGTGCTGGTCATGGCCCTGGATATGGCTTCGGCGCGCCTGCGCAACGCGTTGACGCGTTGACCCGTGAGCGAGGCGGCATTACGAGCAGCAAAGAGGGGCTGAGGTTATGAATCGAGACAATGTGTTTGTGGCGCTCGCGGGCAACATCGGCGCAGGTAAAACGACGGCCGCCAAAATCTTATCTCGGCATCTGGGGATGGAGCTCTTCGCAGAACCGG
>JAYZBQ010000017.1:0-31057 GCA_036338695.1 Myxococcota bacterium | reverse complement strand
ACGGCCGGCTCGAAGAGATCGTGCTTGGGGACGCGCAGGTGGGGCGCGTCGGCGCAGGCGCCATGGATATGCTGATGCTGTATCAACCCAACAAGGCACGCTTAGGAAAGGTGCGCGCATTGGTTGACTTCCTCGAGGCGGAGTTAGTCGAAGCCTAGGCTGGGCGGCTCCATTCAGGTTGCGTCGTGCTCGTCGCGCCGCCGCAGCAAGCTGAACAAGCAAAACGCAGTGACCGCAACAGGCGCCAGCGCAGCGATGCGTAAGAACATCAGCCGGCCGCTCAGGTGTGCACGAACCCACGCCTTGTCGACGAAGGTCTCGCCTCCGGCTCGCAGCGAGAAGATGACGGGGAGCCGTTCGGCCCGCACCTCGAGCTCGACGATCGTGCCGAGCGGTGCCGCTTTGGCGAACGCATCACCATCGAACTGGTTCTGATAAATCGCTGGATGCATGAGAAACCCGCGGTCGTCTCCGCGGACACGCAGGCGCACGCTCTTCGTCTCTTCTCGGCCTCTGATCGTGCGGACGAGGGGCTCGACCTCCTCAAGAGCACCGCGCACGCGCTCGGGCCGGTCAATGGGTTGCGGCGCCAGGTAGGCTTTGTTGATCATCGTCATGCTCAGCACGCCAAAGATGATGACGCCAGCGAGATCACGCAGCCGCTGCGGTCCGAGGACTCGGCTCAGCATCCTGAGCCCCTAGTGCCAGCCAGAGACCCGAAGCGGGTCGACCGGGCGTCCCGACTTGCGCAGCTCGAGGTGGAGGTGCGGCCCGGTGCTGCGCCCGCTGTTCCCGGACTCGGCGATCCGCTGACCTGCTTCGACCCGCTGCCCCTGCTTGACCAGCCTTTTATCGAGGTGTGCATACCGAGACTCCCAACCGCTGCGATGCCGGATCACGACGAGGTGACCGTAGCTCCCTCGGCGCTCGCTCTGAGTGACCGTACCGTCCGCCACGGCGTAGATGTCAGAGCCAACCGGCACGGCGAAGTCAACGCCGTTGTGTTTCTTTTTCTTCCGCGTGATGGGGTCGATCCGAGCACCAAAGAAGCTTGAGACCACGATGTCTTTGACCGGCCAGCGCGGCGCAAAGTGACGGCTGGTGATCAAGGTCGGCTGGCGCGCACCGGCGCGGCTTTGTGCAAACCGGATCTGTTCGGTGATCCGCAGCTCGAGTGGCTCAGGCAGCAGGTAACGTCTGCGCTCAAGCGCCAGCTGGTCCTCCATCCACAGCGCCACCTGGGTTGCGAGCTTGGCGTCTCGAGCGCCACGCGCCAAGGACGCCCAGCGTCCGCAATCATCGAGCAGCGCCTCCCAGAGCGCCAGGCGGCGCCTGGGTAGGGGCGTACGTCTTGGTGCGCGCAGGTCCACAGGGCTTTGGTCCTGAAACGACCTGAGCGATCGCTTGAGGCGAGCGCGGCGCGCCCGCGCCGAGCGCTTGGAGCGTGTACGCCTTGGCGGCGTTGAGGTGCTCTCGACCCGTTGGGCTCGAGCGCGTCGCCGCGTCGCCGCTCGCTCGGGAGGCGCCGAGGATGCAGCCGCCGCCGTGGCAGGCGATCGCGCCGCGCTTTGAGGCGTTGAGTGCGCAGCGCAGGCGCTGAGCGCGACCACCGACAGATGACCCATAAGGGCGAAGGGCAGATGATGGCATAGGGACCGCGCACAACTGCGTTTCGGGAGCAACATGAACAAACGGTTTATCACAGCGGTCGCTTTCGTTGGTCTGTTCCAACCCATGGGCTGTTCATGTGAAGAGGAGCTCGTTCGTGTCCCGGACCCGCAGATTGATGTCGTTGACCTTGCGACGCAAGCGAGAACCTCCGAAGGCATGACCGAGATCGTGGTCGGTGGGGGGGAGCTTGCGCAAGACAACCTGTATCCTATCCGTCTCGAGTCCTACGGGAACCGAGAGGTGAGCGTGCAGGAGGTCGTCATCGAGCCGAGCGCTCAGGAGGGGTGCACCGCAGCGGGCGCCTCGTCCCTGACCGTCGACAACTTCACCGGTGACCTGCCGAAGGGCGAGACCAAGGACCTGAACATTCACTTTGCGCCGTTGATGCCTGGTCCCGTCTGCGCCGACTTGGTGGTCCGGTCCGACGACAACGATGAGCCTGAGCTGCGTGTGCTCGTCCGTGCGATCGGCGCAGGTCCGGCGCTTTGCGTGACCCCCTCGCCGGTGGACTTTGGCGAGGTGTTTCGCGGACAGACCGCCACGCGTGAGGTCACGTTGACCAACTGCGGCACCCGCCCGCTCGACATCAGCGAGCTGGCGATCGAGCAAGATGGTGAGGCTTACAGCGTCGAGACGGACCCGGCTCCGGCTGCGCTCGAGGCTGGCGACGCCGTCACGGCAACGCTGGGTCTGGAGGCGAACGAGGAGCGAGATTATCCTGGCTTCCTGCTGGTCTCGAGCTCGGACCCGAACGATCTGGGCAACCCACGGCGCGTCGAGCTGCGCGCCTTTGCGGTGGCGCCGCCCGCGTGCCGCATCTCGGTGACGCCCGAGCGCGTCGACTTCGGGCAAGTCGCTGGGGGAAGCGCTGCGACCCGCCGCGTGACGATCACCAACGTCGGTGGTTTGGATTGCGAGGTCCGAAACCTTGTGGGGCCGCTGGGCAATGGCAGCGAAGAGTTCATCGTCGAGACCGAGGTTCAGTGGCCGCTGGCGCTGCGCGGGAGCATCGATAACCCGGAGCTGAACCCCGAGCCTCGGCCTGAAGTGTCGGAGTTGAGCCTGACGGTTCGCTACGAGAGCCCGCAGCGCGAGGCGGTGGTGCAGCGCGAGGCGCGCCTCGAGTTTGAGTTCGATGACAACGAGATCGGGATCGCCAACGTGATCACGGTCGACCTCATCGCTGCGGGCGGCGGCGCACGCGTCTGCCGCCTTGAGGTCCAGCCGCAAGGCGGCGGTCTGCTCGGTCCGCTGACCCGTCGTTACGGCACGCTGCAGTTCGGCCGTGTGATCGTGGGGCAAGAGAAGATTATGCCGATTCGCATCACCAACGTCGGCTCTGAGCTGTGTGAGATCCGGTCATGGGTCTTCGATCCGCCTCAGACGCCGCGGCGTGAGTTCCGCATCATCGGTGATCATGAGGGGGTCTTGATCATCCCCGGCGAGGAGTATCGTATCGACGTGGCTTTCGCGCCGACGCAGATGGCGACGACCCAAAGTGGTACGTATCTGCCGTCTCGTATTCCAGCGGGCGGCGCCTTGATCTGTAACCTGCCCGGCGGCGAAGAGCTCTGCGGTAACGGCATCACCATCACCACCTCATCGCCCCAAGAGTTCCCCGGCAGTGGAGACCCGGCGGGGGTCTTCTCGATCGGTTTCTCGGCGACCCCTGCGCAGCCGGACATCGACGTCGTCCCGGGGCGGCTTGAGTTTGGTGTCGAGACGGTGGGCTGCGGATCGATCGAGCAACGTGTGATGGTCTACAACCTCGGCAACGCCGACTTGACCATCAACAACATCGCCATCGACCCCAACTCGGACCCCGAGTTCCGGATCACGCGTGCACCCGGCCCATTCCCGATCGTGGTCGGCCCCGATCAGAACATCGAGGTGCGTGTCCGCTTCTTCCCACGGCGCGAGGGTGATCTAGAGGGCTTGCTCGTGATCGATAATAACGACGGCGACGAGCAGAACTTTACGATTCCGCTGCTCGGTACCGGCACGACAGAGACGCACCAGATTGACCGCTTCGAGCAGGCGGCTGAGCCGATGGTGGACGTGCTCTGGGTCGTCGATGATTCGGGCTCGATGAGCGAGGAGCAGAACAACCTGGCGGCGAACTTCGGTGAGTTCATTCGGTATGCGACGCAAGAGCTCAACGTGGACTTTCACATCGCCGTGACGACCACGCTCGCCGATGGCGACATGGCGGGTGTCTACAACGCGTGCGAAGATCCGAGGTTCTTGACCCGCGACACGCCGGATCTCCAAAACAAGTTCCGATGCAACGTGCGCGTGTCCCGTTCGCGCCGCCCAGCGCGCGACGGCAGCGACTCACGCGAGGCGGGCCTCGAGGCAGCGCGTGAGTTCTTGAGCCGGCCGCGGCTGATCGAGGGCGGTCTGAACGAGGGCTTCTTGAGAGACGAAGCCAAGCTCTACATCATCGCCGTCAGCGACGAAGAGGACCAGAGCCGTGGCCCGGTGGGGCTCTATGAGGATGTCTTCCGGCAGATCAAAGGGATCGGCAACCGGGACCTGATCCGCTTCTCGGCGATCACCGGACTGGGCAGGAATCAGGGCTGTGAGGCGCAGCGGGGGAGCCGGTACATGGAGCTGGCAGCCAACCTGGGCGGCGTGACGCAGGACATCTGCGCCGGCAACTGGCGCGCCAGCATGCGAGCGTTGGGTCTGGACACGTTCGCCTACCGCACCTCGTTCGCCCTGTCGCGCCGCCCCCGCGCGGAGACGATCCAAGTTCGAGTGGGCGGTCGCGCCATCGGGCGTGGTCAGCAGGGTGGTCAGGATGGCTGGGTCTATAATCGAGCTGATAACTCGGTCGTCTTCAACCCGACGGCGGTGCCTGCTCGGGGCACCCAGATCGAGATCGAGTACGACACCTTGTGCGCTCAGTAGGTGGCTGGATTGGTCACTCGGTTTCGAGTACGCTTCCCGCAGGAGTCGAATGTGCTGCGCCTGATTTTGCTATCGGCTGTCGTATGGGTTGCGGGCTGCGCCGACGATCGCTGCTCGGTGGAGCGGCGGATGAACTGTCAGGGCTTCGACGCCCCTCAGGTCGACGCTCGCTACGACGCGTGTCGCAGCTGTGACGCAGAGGTCTCGCCCGTCTTTCGGGAAATGGGTGACTGCTTCGACCCCTGCGTCGCCGAGAAGATGAACTATCAGTGTTCGGCTGACGGACAGTTCTGGGACGACGCCTGCGCGCTCGAGTGTACCGGCTTGCCGTCGGTCACCGAGGCGGCGCTTCGGCTCGCCGAGATGCAGGTGCACCGCGCAAGCCTGTCGAGTTGTCGATAAGACCTTAGCGAAACCTTTGCCTCCGGCAGCCTAAGCGTTATGCTCGTTGTGGGGGAGAACCATGCGCCTGCGCAGCATCGTTTTGTTGATCGCAACCGCAGCGGCTGGGTGTCGGGCGACCGGCGGGCCGATGCCTCAAGCGGTCCACCACGCACAACGCGGCGCTCAGTACCTCGAGACCGGTCAACCTGCGATGGCGAAACAAGCCTTTGCGCTCTGTCTTGAGTACTCTCCCGATTACCCGATCTGCCTAAATGGTTTGGGGCTGGTCGCTATGCAGGCAGGGCTGCCCGAAGAGGCTGCGGCTTGGTTTCGTAAGGCGATCCGCGCCAACCGAGACTTCGCCGAGGCCCGCACCAACCTCGGCGTCTACTTTGAGGGCAAGCAAGCTTTTGATCGAGCCATTGAGCTGTACGAGTCGGCGCTTGGGATCGACCCGGGGTACCAAGCGGCGCGCTACAATCTGGCGCGCACGAGCCTGAACAAGGCGCGCGGGCTGATCGCACGGCAGCAGCGAAAGCAAGCGACGGACCTGCTGGGTAAAGCCGAGAATCAGCTGGTGCGGCTCGCCGGGCTTGCGCCCTTGCGCGCGGACGGTTTTGCGCTGCTTGCGTCCGTGTACATGCAGCGCGCCGACCTGATCCCGCTGGGGCGTGAGGCCGACCTCGAGCGCGCCCGGGTGACCTTTGGTCAGTGCCTGACGGCGCACCCAACCTTTGTCGACTGCCTCGCCTTGGGCGCTTTTTTGGCTCATGCGATGGGGGACTGTGACCTCGCCAACCAGCGCATCGCGACGCTCCAACAACTCGGTTCGGGGCTGGAACGGATCCCGGGCCTACAAGATCAGGTTCAAGCCTGCCTGGCGTCGCGCGATGCGGGGATCCGGCAGCTGCAAGCGACCTGGGAGCGAGCAGCCAATCAAGGCAACTTGCAGCCGCTGATGAACCTCTGCGCGCACTTTGTCGCTCGCAAGGTGGTGCGCGAGGCGCAGTCTTATTGCCGTCACGCCATGAAGCGGGCGCCGAACGCAGCCGGCCTGCGTCGGGTTTACGCCGAGTTTCTGATCGAGCTCCAGCAGCCGGCTGAGGCGCTCGCCGTGTGCGAGGAGGTGCTCCGGCTGCCTGCGACCAACGAGCCGGAAGCCGTCACCTATTGCCGCGAAGCCGTGCGGACCTTGCGGTTGGCGGTGCCATGAGCGCTCGCCTCGAGATCCTCGAAGAGGAACGCAGCGTGGACTTGGGCGCCGAAGGGGACGTCGTCCTCGGTCGTGAAAATGATTGCGACGTGGTGCTGGCCAACCCGGCGGTCTCTCGCTACCATGTCAAGCTGTTCAGCCGCGGCATCGAGTGGCTCGTAGAGGACCTCGGGTCCCGCCATGGGTCGTTACTCAACGGCGCGCCCCTGAAAGAGAACCACGCGGTGAGTCTGCGCGATCGGGACCGACTCGAGATCGCAGGAACCCAGGTGATCTTCCACGCCGAGAAGCCCGACCTCGCCACGGAGGAGCGCACGGCGTTCCTCGCTCAGCAGGTGGTGGCCGACATGTTGGGTTCGCTGAGCGGGCAAGAGTCGAGCCCGTACCTTCGGTACCTCGATGGCCCCGAAGAGGGGCAGCGGGTGATGTTGGACGGTCAAACACCTTACCTAATCTTTGGCCGCTCACCGGACTGCGACGTCATGCTCGACGAGTCGAACGTCAGCCGGCGCCACGCACGCGTGACCGTCGATTTCAGCGGCATCTGGATCGAAGATTTAGGCTCGAAGAACGGGATCCAGGTCGGCGGCGAGGTCGTGCGCGAGAAGGTGCGCCTTAAAGATCGTACAGAGGTCCAGGTCGGCGGTGTGCGGATGATGTTCTGCGACCCGGCGAGCGCCTACTTGGGCGATCTCGATAAGTCGAGCGAGGTCTCGGCGGCACAATCGGCGGCGGACGAGGAGGAGGCGGAGGCGCCCTCGGGTCAAAGCGTCGCCGTCCCCTTAGCGACGGGTCAGGATTCGAGCGTATCGCTCGACGCCGTCGCTGAAGCAGACGGCAGCGCGAGCAAAACGATGCTGGAGCTCGACGAAGACGGCAACTGGTCCAAGTCGATGCCCAAGCTCGATTCGCTGGATGCGGCTGAGCCAGAGCTCACACACGACGCCAGCGCGCCCAAGTTCGATCAAGACCTGCTGCTGCTCGGGCTGTTCGGAGGCGCTGCGCTGTTGCTGTTGGTGGTGATCGGTCTTTTACTGGTCTAGGCCAGCTCTAGCGGCCGCGCAGGATCCGCTTCGCCTCTTTGTGAGCGGGAGAGGATGCGCTGCTGGTGCACAGCGCCGTTTTGAGGATCTCGCGCACATCAGCGACCGAGAACCCTTTCTTGATCTCTTTTTTGGCGCGCTCGACCTGGGTGGCGGCGAAGGCTTCTGTTTTGGAGAGTCCACTCTTTACCTTTGGGTGATTTCGGTCGAGCTTGCGCGCCTGCAAAAGATAGCGCCTCGCTCCGCAAAAGTCCGACTTGCTCGCAGCCTTTGAGGCCCGGAAGTAGTATCCGTTGGCGCGTAAGTTGTTGAGCTGCCTGCGCGTGCCCGAGGCGCGCGGGCTGATCTTTTTGACCAGCTTGAGCCCCCGCGCCGTTGATTTGAGGATCCGCGACCAGTCTTTTTTACCCTCGGCGCTTTGCGCCATGCGGATGAGCTCACGCAGCTCACCTAGGTTCCCTGTGTCCTCTAACTTCGCAGCCTCTTTGACCCCACTGGCGGCGAGATCCTTGTTGATCCGGAAGGCTTCCTCGACCCGCCCCTGTCGGAGCGCTTGGTGGACACGCTTGAGCGGCCCTTGGTCAGACCGTGCGCTGCGGCCGGAGCGCCCGCTCGACTTCGCCTTGGGCGCGCCCGCTTTGTCCAGCATCGCCTCGAGCGGTTCGAGCTCCTCTCGCTCCATCCCTGCGCTTCGGAGCTCGCTCAAGATGCGCTCCGCCGTTTCGCGGTCGCCGCCCGCCACGGCGTCTTTGAAAGCTTGTGCTCGCCCGGCCAAGCGACCGACGTCGATCCGCCGGTTGAGCTTATCGAGCCGCTCCTTGAGCGACGGCTCCACGTCGATCGTTGTCAGCGTGGCGGCGGCGTCTTGGAGTCGTCCCTCTTTGAGGGCTAACTCGGCGCGGTCCAGCTGATCAGCCTGGTTCATCAGCTTCTGGGCCGTCTTTCGATACAGCGGCAAGCGTGGGTGCTCAGGGTCCAGTTCAGAGACCGTCGCAAAGTGGGCGCCGGCCAACTTGTATGAGCCCGTGCGCATGTGCTCAATCCCTTGGAAGAAGTTGGCGGTTGCGCTGTTGAGCTGGGCTTGGCGAGCGTTCGCTCGGCTCTGCCGGACAAAGAAGACGCTGGCGCCGACCGCAAACAAAAGACTCGCTGCGATCAGCGGAGCGAAGACCCGCAGCCGAGCAGACAGGCGACCCGGATGGTCGTGGGCGTAGGTGGTCGAGTGCCCGCCTGATGGACCTAGCAAGGGCTGATCGCCCACGGAGGCCATCTTGGTGACGGGCTCTTCGTCTGCTTCCGGTTCGGCCGCTTGGGGCATGAGGAAGACGACGTTCTGTCCTAACCGAAGCCGATCACCAGCCTCGAGCGCTGTTGGCTCGGCGATGCGTTGATCGTTGATCCACGTGCCGTTGCCGCTACCGAGGTCCTCCACCCAGACGCGCCCTTCGCGCAGCCAGATGTTGACGTGCCGTCGGCTCATCGTTGGATCGGCGATGGGGATGTCGCAGCTGCTCGAGCGGCCGAGCACCAAGGCGCGGTCGGCGATCTCGAGCGCAGGGTGTTCGCCCGTACACTCAAGCCGCACCATCTCGGGCGCCGTCTCGCGATCGGTGCGGTCCTCGCCGCTGGTTTGATCGCCAAGGGCAAGCTCGACATCGCCGGTCTCTGGCATCGGCTCAACGACGAGCGCAGCCGTCGCCTCAGCTGTCTGGTCTGAGCCGAGCGATGGCGCCGAGCTCAGGCTGCGGTCTCCCGGTTCGCTCGGGTCATCCCAGAGGTCGGCCCCTGAGCGCGTGTCATCGGGTTCGCCCGCCGGCTCCTCGGCCGTTACCTGTGGCTCCACCTCGCCCGCCACCGCTTGGGGGTCGAGGGCGCCGCCTTCGACCGGTGTCACCTCTGAGAGCTGCGCACGCGGCGCTGACTGAAAGCCTGGGCGAGTCACTCGGCTTCGGCTCAGCTCGGAATCGTCCTCGTCCATGACCGCAGGGTCAGCGTCTTTAGTCTCTTCACCGATCTCTTCGGCCAGCATCTTGTTAATCGATGAGCTGGTGACGTCTTGGGTCGCCGGGACCTCTTGGCTGAGCGGCTCGACCAGATCGCCAATGTCTTGCAGGCCCGAGACGTTACTCGGGATCGCGTCGACGTCGTCGACCTCTCGATCCATCGTGACATCGGCAGCGGGCGACGCGTCGGCTTCGAGCTCGTCGTTGTCGTCGTCGTCACCGAGCGCATTAAGTCGAGCGAGCATTTCGGTGTCAAAGACGGTCTTCTCATCCGTCGATGGGACCTCATCGGTCACGTCTTCGCGCCCGTCGCGCTCGCTGGAGTCACTCATCGGAGCCCCTCACTGCACACCTTTTGCCTCGTCTCCTTGGCACGTAGATAACGCCAGTCTTCACGATCTGTGAAGCGTCTGACCGTCGTATCGAGCGCACGGCACGCTGCGGCGCGCCCTTTGAGCTGCAGCTCGCGCTGCGCATCGAGGTAGCTGCGGCGAAAGTGTTTGGTCACTTTGTCATGCGTCGATTCGAGCAACGCGAGGCTCTCTTTGTGCGCCTCTGGGCGGGGGTCGATGTTGTAGGTCAACAGGGCAGCTTGGCGAAACAGCCGCATCGCCGGCAAGAGATCGTGTAGCTTGTAGGGCTCTCGAAAACGCGCCTTGGCCATCTCGAGTTGTTGCTGGGCGGTGGCGCGATCAGCGGGCGGCGCCGGAAAATGCCGTAACCGAATGGCACGAACGCCCCAAGACTCAGCCGCCCCTTCCATCCGGGCATGGCGCAGCTCGAGCTCGTTGTCTTTCGCTTTCAGGTGCTCGTTCGGCAACATCATCGAGACGGCCCCGATGAGCCACTGCGCCGTCTCGGGGGCGTACGCAATCGATTGACCGTTTAAGAGAAGCTCAAGCTCACGCGGCGTGTCGAGCGAGGCGACGTCCATCGTAAGGGTCGCTAAACCTGGCGCATGATTGAAACGCAGCACCGCACCCCGCCGGCTCTCAATGTCCATCGCTCGGCGCGGGCTGTAGCCTACGGTCTGCGTCAAGGTCTGGTTCACCTGCAGTCGCACGATAGGCATCGTCTGCTCGCTTGGGTCCGCAGCCCGGTCAATGACTCCGAGCTGCGCCGCTGCAAACAACGCGATGAAGAGGACGACCATGACCCCGGCCACCGCACGAAGGAGCTTGAGCTTTGGGTCGGTCCCAGGCTGAACCCAGCGGTTTCCACCGCGCAGGCTCGGGTGGGGGATCGGGACGCTGGATTTAGGCTCATTCGAGCGCGCCTGGATCAACCCACGGTAGTCAGCGAGCTCTTTGTAGTTCATCCCTCCCGTGCCCTCGAGCAGGACGCGAAAGCGCACCGGTCCAAGGGCGATCTCGCTGCCGTTGGCGACACGCGCTCTTTGAACCGTCACCCCGTTGAGCTGGGTCCCGTTGGTGGTCCCTTGGTCTTGGATCCAGAGCTCGCCCTCATGGATGCTCAGGTCACAGTGATGTCTCGAGATGCCACGATCTGGCAGCTGCAGGCTGCATTGATCGGCTCGCCCGACGGAGATCGACAGGGCGTCGAAGCGTAGCTCGTCTCCCGCGCGCTCACCTTGGACGATGTGGACAACGATCGTCATCTAGAGCCCTACGAAGAAGATGCGAAACACGATGGGTCCGAACAGGACCAAGAAGACGGTGGGGAAGATGAAGAAGATCAGCGGGAAGAGCAACTTAACAGGCGCCTCGTTGGCGGCTTTCTCCGCTGCCTGGGCGCGCCGCTCGCGCAGTCGATCGGCTTGCATCCTGAGGATCCGACCGAGCGGGGTCCCCATGCGGTCGGCTTGGACCAGCGCTCGGACCCAGGCGCGCACAGGCGGTAGATCGACCCGCTCTGCCATCTGCGTCAGCGCTTCGCTCCGGCTTCGACCCAGGCGGATCGAGCGAAGCACCATGTGGAGCTCATCGCGCAGCGGCCCCTCGCGCCCTTTCTCAACGACCTTGTGGAGACCGCCCACGAAGTCCAGACCGGCTTCGACCGCGAGCGTCAGCAGGTCGAGCTCGTAGGGGAGCGCACGCAGGATGGCCCGGCGCCGAACGCTGAGCTGCTGCCGAAACCAATACAAGGCGATCAGCCAGCCGATCATGGCGCCGAAGGCGAAGAACAGGGGAGCGAGCGCTAGGTTGCCCGCCACCAGCGCCAGCAGCAGCAGCGCCACCCCGAACGCTGCGGCGGTGGTGACCCGCCCCGCCATGATCACCTCAGGTGTCATCCCCATGGGGGACCCGAGCTGTACAATCTGTTGGCGGAGTCGCTCATCCGTTTGAGGCCGCAGCCGCCCAGCCAGAGCATAAGCGGTCAGGCGAACCGCTGCGGAGCGCGCAGCGTGGACGCGGCCCGAGTCGCTGTGTTTCGCCATCTCGTCGCGAATGTGCGGCGCATACTGCTCGATCAGCCCACGCAGCAGCAGGAAGACGACGACCATCGCCGCCGCAATCGAGCCAAACATGAGGAGGGTCGAGAGGGTCATCTTTTACACGTCGATCTCGACGATCCGGCGGATGATCAGGGCGCCGCACAGATCGAGTGTAATAATGGAGGCGATTAAAGCCCAGCCGAAGGGGTGCGCCATCATCGGACCCATCAGATCAGGACGCATCCAGTTCAGGGCGATGGCAAGGGCGAAGGGCAGCAGCGCCACGATGATGCCCTGCATGCGTCCCATCGCCGTCAAGGCGTTGATGCGCCCCTCGATTCGGAAGCGCTCGGCGATGGTCTTGGAGATCGTCTCGAACATCTCGGCCATGTTGCCGCCCATACCGGCGGCAACGGCGGTGCTCGTGGCGACCAAAGCCATATCCTCCGAGCCTGTCCGGTCGGCGACATTGCTCAGCGCGGTCGGGATCTCGACGCCCATACGCATCTCACGCACGGCGATCCGAAACTCGTGACCGAGCGGGTCTTCGGCTTCGTCAGCGACCGCTTCGAGCGCTTGGGCAAAGCTGAGGCCCGCCCGAAACGCTGAGCTCAGCGCGTTGAGCGTATCGACCAGCTGTTCATTGAACTGCGCCAGCCGGCGCGCGGTCAGCATGCGGATGTAGATCCCAGGCAGGAACAAACCGCAGAAGGCGAGGATGACGCCTGCCGCAAGCCCCATGATCACCCAGCCGAGGACCAAAACGTTCAGCGCCGCGGCAAGCGACAGGATCACCCGTTGATTGGGGGTGAGATGCAGCACCGCCTCGCGGCGTGACAGGTTCTCTTCGAGGTAGCGCTCACGCTGTCGCTTCATGGCGCGGCGGATCGCCAGCCCCGAGGCGTGAGCGAGCAGCCCGGCGGCGCACGCTGCGACCAGCGCTGCGAGGCCTTCGATCACTGCCCGGCTCCGCGCAGGACCTGCGGTAGGCGCGGCGCCTTGCGGCGTTTGTTCCGGAGTTGGTCTGCACGCTCACCGGTCATGATCGTTTGAACGTTGGTGCGCGCTCGGTCTTCCATGACCTCGGGGTCATCGGGGTGCCTCAGGCTCATGTAGATGGCGCCCATACTCTGCGCTTGGACCGCTAGCTCGACCTCTTGCGGCGTCAACTCGACCGTCACCGTGACGTATTTGCGGGCCTCGTCGTCAACGAAGCCCAGCGCCGTGCCGCCGTAGATCTCGCCGGTTGCGAGCACCACGATGTTCTCGAGCAGCGTTTGCGTTGTGACGGTTCGAGTCGTCGGGTCGCGGTAGGTGAGGAGCACATCGACGTGGTCGTTCGGTCGGACCATTCGGTTCACCGAGGACTCCACGTTCACGCGCAGGCTTAGCGCACGGACCCCTTTGGCGAGGTCCTGGCTCAAGGCCTCGCTCATCTGAGTACCTTGCAGCATATTGAAGTTGAGCAGGTCACCTTGCTTCATCGGGAGCAACAGCTTGGCGTCCTGGACGCTCGCCAAGAGATCTGAGCGGACGATGGAGGGGGTCACCAAGCGCGAAGGGATCGCTTCGACCCGCAGCATGTCCTGATCCAGCACCGTCCCTCCCGGAATGTCTCGGGCGGCGACAAGCACCGGCGTGGGCTCCCAGCCGCGCTCGACCTCGGCGCGCCGCTGTGTGATCGATGAGTAGGCGAGCAGGCCGGCGAGCGCAGCGAGCACCGCTGCGACCACATAGGTGCGGCGGCCGCCTTGGCTATCGCTCGGGGTATCCGTCGTGTTCATAATGCCTCCAGAGCTCTCCTCGCGTCGCGCGAGCGCCTGTGTAAAGGATCGACTGCCCTACGGTGTAAGTTGCTCACTGCAGCCACTCGCTCCGCAAAATGGTCTCATGCTGACAGACCAGGCAGACCAGCGCCTCGTGTTCGACAAAGTCGGTCGTCAGCTTCTTCCAGCCGTCGATGTGTAAGCTCCTGTGACAAGAGGGACACTCGAGGTTGAGCAGACCACCGGTTGGGTCGTCAAACCAGGCTTCGATGCAGCGGCGCCAGTGCGCCGCCTGGACAGCGGTTAACTTCATGAGGACAGTGTCCGCTCAAGTGGCGGTACTGCGCAAAAAATCTGAGGGCGTGACGAACGAGCCTGGCTGGTGCAAACTTACGCCAGGAGGTGCGCAGTGCTCGCTGTTCTTCTAAGCGCAAACCGAGATCTACGTTCGGCCATCGCCGCCGTGCTTGAGCGTGAGGGATGGCGTGCAGACCACCTGCACCCGGCGACCTTTGAGCCGTATGAAGACGAGGCGGACTTGCTGATCGTCGCGCCGAGCGACGGCGATGAAGCGTTGCTGTCGGACCTGTGCTGTCACGAGAGTTTGGAGGGGCCGCCGCTTTTGTGGGTAGGCAACGAGCCGCCACCCGGGTTGGGCGCGTCGCTCGTGCGGATCTCGCGCTTTGAGGTGCTTACCAAGCTGCCGAATATGCTCCAGCGAGCCGCACTGGGCGTGTCGCTGGTGCCGAAGGGCGCCGCAAGTCAGCCCGTGGCGGATGTGGTCGAGGGACAAGTTGGCTTCATCTCGCCGCTGCGCGGGCCGACGGGCGGGCAACAAGATTTCTAGGTCATGGCGGACGAGCCCGTGCGGGTAGTCGCGTTACGCAGCGCCGGGTTGCCCACCGCTGAGCTCACCGAGGCGGCGCGCACCGTAGGGGTCGAGGTGACCGTGGTGACGAGCCTTGAGGAGGCTCGTCAGCGAGGGCTGCCCCTGGCGAGGGTGATCGTCGATGGCGTCGGCGACACCGCGGAGCAACTCCGTGCCCTGGCGCGCCTGCGGGACGAGCTCGAGGTGGTCTACTGGATCGGCTTTGATCCCCCGAGCCGCAGCTTGCCGGGGCTGGTGCTGATCAACCCGCTGCGCTCGGTCGATGACATCGCCGAAGCGCTCTCGACGGGGCAACCGGCTGATGAGCTGACCATGGTCCCGATTCAGCTGGACGATGACCCGCCCGAGCCGAGCCCATCCGCTCATTGGTCTGAGCCCGTAGTGGAACCGCCTGCACCCTTAGACCGCCCGCTGCCCACGCTCGCTCCGATCACGCTGCATCTCGAAGAAGATGAGTCCATCGATGACCTGATCGTCGACGCCGACTTTCAAGTGCGGCGCCGGCGCGTCGACTGGCGGGTCTGGTTACGCCCCGCCGCCGTCGCCATCATGATCGTGGGGGCGTCGCTCGTCTGGCTTCAGGCTCATTTTCGTGAAGCCGAGACGATCGCTCTGCCTGAGCCCGCGACGACCTTGCCGACCTATCGTATCGCGCCCGCAGCGGCGGCGCCCAAGCGTGAGCCCGCGGCGAAGCCCCCGGCTGCACCCGTCCAGCAGACGCCGCCTCAGGGCAGCGCCATCGTGGCGCCGGACCAAAAGACCTCAGAGACCAAGAAACGAGCGCGCGTGGTCGTCCCGTTTGACGAGGGGCGCCTGAAAACCTGCCTTCGGCGCCTGGGTAAAAAGGGGGCGCGCTGGCTCACCAAAAGCGGGTCGGTGCGCGTGACGATGCGGCTTGGCGTGATGGGTGATGGGCGGATCGCAGCGGCGACGACCAGCGCGGTGCGCATCGGCCGCAAAAAGTATCGATCGAGCAAGTTCAACGCCTGCGTCGAGGGGGAGGTCGTCGGGCAGCAGCTCGGTCTGCGCCCTGAGCGCGAGCCGACCTTTGTTCGTCGCACCTTTCGGATTCGCCCCTGAGGCACGGAAACCCGTTGCGTTGAGGCGCTGGAACGGGTGAAAGAGGTGTCTATGAACACGATGATGTCGATTAGCTTCCCCAAGGGTGACTGCATCAATTGCGGTCCGGTCGTCGTCTACGTCGATGAGGTCGAGGGCGGCGACTGGGCACGGTGTGTGCGCTGCGATCAGATGATCGGGCCCTGGCGCGATGTTCACTCGGTGATCGGCGCCGAGCAGCTCGAGCAGATCGGCATGGCGATCGTCGAGAGTGGCTGTGACTGCGGGGTCGGTGAGAGCTGCTCAAGCTGCTCGTTGAGTCCGAATGGGTCTTGCGGATAGCGGATGGCAACCCCTTGGTTTGAGTTGCCTCCAGAGCGGATCGCTCGACGCCCTGCGCCTGACCGAGATGGCGGCAGACTCCTGCGCTGGTGCGGCGACGGCTCGCTGCAAGATCGCCAGGTAACCGACCTCGTCGAGCTCTTGCATCCAGGCGACTTGTTGGTCGTCAACGATGCGCGCGTCGTGCCTGCGCGTGTGGTTGGTCGGCGCCCTGGCGGAGGCCGGGCTGAGCTGTTGTTCGTCCAACCCGAGCCCGGGGCAGAAGATCTTCGCTGGACGGCGTGGGGGAAGCCAGCCAAGCGGCTCGTAGGGCGGACGCTGTCGACGACGGGCGGTGACCTCGTCGTGACCGATCGCAGCGAGGATGGCGCGCTGATCGTCGAGCGAGCGGATCAGGGGCCGTTGACGCCATGGCTCGAGCTGCACGGCGCCATGCCGCTGCCCCCCTACATGGAGCGGCCAGCCGACGCTCAGGATCAGCAGGATTATCAGACCGTGTACGCCACCTCGCCGGGCGCCGTCGCTGCGCCGACGGCGGGCTTGCACCTCAGCGAGCGTTTGCTCGCTGCGCTGGCGGACAAGGGTGTGGAGCGCGCAACGGTCACCCTGCACGTCGGACCGGGCACTTTTCAGCCGCTCCGCGTCGAGGACCCCAAGGACCATGAGCTGGTCCCCGAGTACTCCGTGGTGAGCCGCGAGGTGGCGGAGGCGGTGGCTCAGTGTCAGGCGCGCCATGGACGCGTGGTCGCGGTGGGGACGACCGTCGTGCGGACGCTTGAGCGCGCCGCACAGTTGGGCGGAGGGCGTGTGGCCCCCATGGCAGAGTTCAACGGGCTCTACATCTACCCAGGAGGGCACCGATTTCAGGTCGTCGATGCGCTCTTGACCAATTTTCACCTGCCCGATTCGTCGCTGATCCAGCTGGTGGCTGCGTTCGCTGGGACCGCACGCACTCAAGCTGCTTACGCGCACGCGCTGGCGGACACCTATCGGTTTTACAGCTACGGCGACGCCAATTGGATTGAACCCTTGGCTGAATCCGAGCGATGAGTAGCCTATGAGTCAGCACGCCGTCACCTATCAAGCCGTCGCACAGGACGGGCGCGCCCGGCGCGGGGTCCTGCACACCCCCCACGGTTCGGTGGAGACGCCGACCTTTATGCCGGTGGGGACCGTGGGCTCGGTGAAGGGGTTGGCGCCCTGGGAGCTCAAAGCGATGGGCGCAGGGGTCGTGCTCGGCAACACCTATCACCTGCACCTGCGGCCGGGCGAGGCGCTCGTCGAGCGGCGCGGCGGGCTGCACCGTTTCGTGGCGTGGGATGGTCCCATGCTGACCGATTCAGGCGGTTTTCAGGTCTTCTCGCTCGCAGCGCTCAACCAGATCACCGAGGAGGGCGTTGCGTTTCGCAGCCACATCGACGGCTCGAAGCGGTTCTTGTCACCCGAGGAGAGCATGCGCATCCAGCGAGCCCTCGGCGCAGACATCATCATGGCCTTCGATGAGTGCCCGCCAGCCGACGCCGACCTCAAGGTTATCGAGGCGGCGCTTGGGCGGACGACGCGCTGGCTCGATCGCTGCATCGACGCACTGGATAGCCCGGAGCAGGCGCTGTTTGGCATCGTACAGGGCGGCGTCGACCTCAAGCTGCGGGCGCAGCACGTGGACGAGATCTGCAGCCGTGACCTGCCTGGCTTCGCCCTCGGTGGCTTGAGCGTGGGTGAGACCAACGAGGCGATGTACGAGGTCCTCGAAGCGACCGCACATCGGCTGCCCAGTGATAAGCCTCGTTATCTGATGGGGGTCGGCACCCCACGCGATCTGGTGGAGGCGGTGGCGCAGGGAATCGACATGTTCGACTGCGTTCTGCCGACGCGCAACGGCAGGATGGGTACGGCGATGACCTCGGAGGGGCGAGTGAACATCAAGAACGCGCGCTTCGCTGAAGACGACGGACCGCTTGACCCGGACTGTCCGTGCCCGACCTGCACGACATTTAGCCGCGCCTATCTCCGGCACCTCTACCAGGCGAAGGAGATTTTGGTGATGCGGGCGCTGAGCGAGCACAACCTGTGGTATCTGACCCGCTTGATGGCACGCTGCAGGGACGCCATCTCCGCCGGTACCTTCGATCAGCTACTCCAAGAAGTTCGAGATCGCTGGCCGCTCAAGAGCGAGCGTTAAGCGGTGACGAGCGGGGTTGTAAGCCAGCGCACAGTCCGCTAGCGCTCTAGCGCCCAAACGGCTTGTGAGGCTGACATGATCCGTCACGATTGGACCGTCGAGGAGGCGCTCGCTCTGTTCGAGTTGCCCTTCATGGAGCTCTGCCACCAGGCGCAGACGATGCACCGAGCGCATCACCCTGCGGACAAGGTGCAGCTGTGCACCCTAAGCAACATCAAGAGCGGTGGGTGCCCAGAGGACTGTGCGTACTGTCCTCAGTCGGCGCGCTATGCGACCGGGCTTGACGCCGAGGCGTTGCTGCCGCTCGAGACGGTCCTCGAGCAGGCGCGTTGCGCCAAAGAGAACGGCGCCTCGCGCTTCTGCATGGGCGCAGCTTGGCGCAAGGTACGTGACAATAAGGACTTTGATCGGACCCTCGAGATGGTCTCGGCGGTGTCCGATCTCGGCCTCGAGGTCTGCGCAACGCTTGGCATGGTCACCGACGCGCAAGCTCGCCGGCTCGAAGCGGCTGGGCTCACGGCTTACAACCACAACATCGACACCAGCCCGGAACACTACGAGCGCGTGATCTCGACGCGTCTTTTCGAAGACCGGATGGAGACCTTGGAGGCGGTTCGAAACGCCGGGCTCTCCGTCTGCAGTGGCGGCATCGTCGGGATGGGCGAGACGCTGCGTGATCGCGCCGGGATGCTGGCGACGCTGGCGAACCTCCCCGAGCACCCCGAGTCGGTGCCGATCAACAGCCTCGTGGCGGTCGAGGGGACGCCGCTTGAAGACCAAGAGCCCGTGGACTCGTTTGACTTCTTGCGCACCATCGCAGTGGCGCGGCTGATGATGCCGCAAGCGCGTATCCGCCTTGCAGCTGGGCGCCGCAGCCTGTCTCGAGAGGGTCAGGCGCTCGCCTTCATGTGCGGCGCCAACTCGATCTTTTATGGCGACCGCCTGCTGACGACGGACAACCCCGACGTCGCCGCAGATCGTGAGCTCTTCGCTGCGCTGGGGATCACCCCGCTCGAGGGCCAGCCGCGGCAACGCCGGTCGGCATGTTCGAACCCGAAGGTCGCCACCGCGGCCAACTGATGAGCGCACCCAGCGAGCGGCTGTCGGCGCTGGAGCGTCAGGGGCTGCGGCGACGCCTGGCGCTCGCTGAAGGCGTCGACCTCTCGAGCAACGACGTACTCGGGTTGAGCCGAAGCCCCGCGGTCGCCGAGGCGGTGCGCGAAGCCCTGGACGCCGGCCTCCCGACGGGCAGCACCGGCTCGCGCTTGCTGTCCGGTCATTCGTCGCAATGGGTTGGGCTCGAGCGCCGCTTTGCGGCGTGGCAAGGGCGCGAGGCGAGCCTGTACTTTGGCAGCGGCTACGCAGCGAACATCGGTCTACTCGCTGGCCTGATCGAGCCGGGCGATATCGTCTTGAGCGACGCACTCAATCACGCGTGCATCATCGATGGGTTACGGCTGAGTCGGGGGACGGTGCGCATCATCCCGCATCTCGACCTCGGCGCGTATGAGGCTGCGTTGGCGCAGACAGGGGGCGGCGCATGGGTTGTCGTCGAGTCGGTGTACAGCATGGACGGGGACTGCGCGCCGCTCGAGCGCTTGGCGCGTCTGACCCAGCGGTACGGCGCCCGGTTGGTCGTCGACGAGGCGCACTCGACGGGACTCTACGGTGCGCAGGGAGCGGGTCGCTGCAGCGAGCTACCCGATGAGCTGACCCCGTTCGCCAGCGTGCACCCCTGCGGCAAAGCGCTCGGGCTGTCGGGCGGTTTTGTGTGCGCAGACGCCGAGACGATTGAGCTGCTCCTCAACACCGCACGCTCGTTCATCTACAGCACGGCGCCCACGCCGATGGTGATCCCTGCCCTCGATGCGGCGGTTGAGCAGATCCGTGGACTCGGCGCCGAGCGTGCGCGCCCGCTCAAGCTGGCGCACCGGTTTCGACAGGCGATCGGTTCCGCGCTCGACGTTGGCGCCTCGCAGAGCCATATCGTCCCGGTGATCCTCGGTGACCTCCAGCGCACCGAGCGCGTGGCGCAGGCGCTCGCTGCTCGAGGGTGGTTCGCCCGCCCACTGCGCCCGCCGACCGTACCCGTCGGGACGGCTCGATTACGCCTTGTTTTTCGTTCCGATTTGACCGACGAGCAGGTCGATCGGTTGGCGGGAGATCTCCTCGATGTTGCCTAAACAGTTCTACCTGACCGGCACGGATACGGACGTCGGCAAGACCGTGACGGCGGCGCTGCTTTGCCGAGCGCTGAATCGAGCCTATTGGAAGCCGGCGCAAGCCGGTCTTGATGGGGAGACGGACACCGAGGTGGTCGCGCGCCTCGCGGGCGTGAAGACCTTTCCGGAGCGCTGGCGCCTCGAGCGTCCGGCGAGCCCACATGCTGCAGCTGCCGACGAGGGGCGCTCGATCCGCTTGGATGGCTTAGCGCTGCCAACGCAACAGCCCCTCTTGGTTGAGGGCGCGGGTGGCTATCAGGTGCCGTACAGCGACGAGCCGCTGCTGTGGCAAAGTGATCTGATCCGCCACCTCGGCTTGCCGGTGGTCGTCGTCGGCAGAACGGGGCTCGGGACGCTCAATCACACCTTGTTGACCTTGCGCGCGCTGCGCGCCGATGGCCTCACGGTCGCAGGCTTGATCTTGGTGGGTGATGAGCATCAAGAGAACCAGCGGGACCTGCAGGCGATGGGCGACGTGTCCCTGCTGGCACGTGTCCCGCAGATGACCCACCTTGAAACGGAATTTGACGCCTGCGCGCAGGCGCTACGTCGGAACTTGGAGCGAGTATGACCTCGAGCGTCTGGCATCCGTTCACCCAGCTCAAAGGGTTCGCCCCGCGCGGCGAAGTGGTCCGAGCACAGGGCGCGTGGCTCACGTTCGCTGACGGGCACCGGGCGATCGACGGGAACAGCTCCTGGTGGGTGAACACCCATGGGCATGCGCACCCCAAGATCGCCGAGGCGATCGCAGAGCAGGCGCGCCGGTTTGATCAGGTCATCCTCGCCGACTTTAGCCACGCACCTGCGGCGCAGCTCAGCGGCCTGCTCGAGTCGGTTCTACCCGGTGATCTCAACCACGTTTTCTTCTCGGATAATGGCTCGACCTCGGTGGAGGTCGCCTTGAAGATGGCGCTGCAGGCGCAACACAACCTGGGTCAGAAGCAGCGGCGACATTTCGTCGCCTTCGAGGGCGCTTACCATGGCGACACGGTGGGGGCGATGAGCGTGGGCGAGCGCGGGGTCTTCAACGAGCCCTTCTGGAGCTTGTTGTTCGACTGCGCCGTGCTGCCCTACAATGACGCCTCGGCGCTCCGAGAGCACCTCGCGCGGCACGGTGATGAGGTGGCGGGTGTGATCATGGAACCGCTCGTTCAGGGCGCTGCAGGTATGGTGTTTTCGGACGTGGACTACCTGCGTGAATGCAGCGTCTTATGCCGTGATGCCGGTGTCTTTTTGATCCTCGATGAGGTGATGACGGGCTGGGGGCGAACGGGCACTTTGTTCGCCTGTGAGCAGGCTGGTATCACGCCGGATATTCTGGCGGCTTCCAAAGGGATTACGGGCGGCACCTTGCCCCTCGGTGTGACCGCCTGCACGCCCTCCATTTTCGAGGCGTTTCTTGGCGACCAAAAGACCGACGCCTTTTTGCACGGTCACTCGTACACCGGCAACCCGATCGCCTGCGCAGCCTCTTTGGCGGCGCTCTCGCTCTACGAGGAGGAGGGGACCTTGCAGCGTGTCCAGGGGATGGAGGCGCAATACACGGGCGCTGCGCCCTTGTTTTCGGCGCTCGATGGGGTCGAGGGGGTGCGGCAACGAGGCGGTATTTTTGCCTTCGAGTTGACCAGCGAGATGGGCGGGTACCTCGACCCGATCGGTCGGCGTGTCAGCGACCGCACCTTCCCGATGGGGCTCTACTCACGCCCATTAGGGAACACGCTTTATCTGATGCCACCTTTTTGCATCACCGAGCGCGAGCTCGATCGCTGTCTTGACCAGCTCTACGAGGCGACCTGCGCCGAGCTAGCGACTTGACCGCATCATGTCGGCCCGGCAAGGGCTCGACGGACGGGGGAAACTCATGCCTGAACTGTCTCGAATGGAAGCGGTGCTCACCCGCTTGATCGCCGACCCGCCGCGGCACGCTCGCTGGCTCAATACGGTGGCGCTGCTTGAGTACACGGGCGCTCGCAAGATGCTGAAGAGCCAGGCGAGCCAGCGCATGAGCGAGATGATCCTCAAGCATGCCGCTGAGGAGAGCCGCCACGCGTACTTCTTTAAGCGCGCAGCGCTCCGAATCGACCCCAGCCTCGGGCGTGAGTTCACAGCCCAGAGTCTGCTGTGTGGCGACGCCGCTAAGGCGTACTTTTATCACTTGGATCACGGGGTCTGTGCCCGGCTCGAGCAAGGTGGCTTGCGCGGTGATGATCTGAGCTACGCAAGCTATCTGTACGTCACGACCCTCATCGAAGAGCGCGCCGATTGGTTGTACCCAGCTTATCACAAGCTTCTGCGCGAGGCCAAGCTGCCTGTGAGCTTGGCGGGGATCATCGCCGAAGAGGAAGGGCACCTGCTCGAGATGGAGCGTGAGTTGGCTTCGGTGGACTCGAGCTGGTCCGAGCGCCTCAAGTCTCTGCGCGGGTTTGAGTCGGAGCTGTTCGAGCGCTTCCTGACGGCGCTGTGTGCCGAGGTCGGCGTTGAGGTGGCGGCGGCGTGAGCCAGCCTGGCTTGCTCTTCTTGTGCGTCGCCAACTCCGCCCGTAGCCAGATGGCCGAGGCGCTGGCGCGCGCTCGCTACGGCGACGCCGTGCGTGTCCAGAGCGCAGGCTCCGAGCCCAGCCGGGTGCACCCGCTCGCGCTCAAGGCGTGCGCCGCCCAGCGGCTGGATACGGAGCAGCTGTCGTCGAAGGGCGTTGACACGATCGATCCGTCGACGGTGGATGTCGTCGTAACCCTCTGCGCCGAGGAGTATTGCCCGGCCTATCTGCATCAAGCCACGCGCTTACATTGGCCGAGGCCCGACCCGGCGGCGGCGCAGCCGGGTGAGGACGAAGCGGCTCAACTCGGACGGTTTTTGGACGTGGCGGATCGCATCGCCGTCCGGCTCTCTGAGCTCGACGCTAGGCTCCGACCACACCCTCGATAGGGCTCGAAGCGGTCGCGTAGGCGCGCTTGGGGATGCGGCCTGCTTGCGCCGCGAGGTAGCCAGCTTCGACGGCGAGGCCGAAGGCACGCGCCATCGCCACCGGGTCGTCGGCGGCGGCGATCGCCGTGTTCACCAACACCGCCGCAGCGCCGAGCTCCATGGCTTGGCAGGCATCCATCGGGCTGCCCAAGCCTGCGTCGACGATCACCGGTACGTGGACTTGGTCGATGATCAGCCTCAGGACATGCGGGTTGACCACGCCGAGCCCTGATCCAATCGGCGCGGCGAGCGGCATCACGGCAGCGCAGCCGATCGCGGCGAGCTCACGGCAGACCACGGGGTCGTCACCGCAGTAAGGCAGTACGGTGAAGCCGTCGTCGATCAGCAGCTGCGCGCAGCGGACCGTCTCGGCGTTGTTGGGATAAAGGGTGAGCGGATCTGCCAGGATCTCGAGTTTGACGAGGTCGGTCTCGAGCGCTTCACGCGCCAGACGCGCCACCCGCAGCGCCTCCTGCGCGGTCATGCATCCGGCGGTGTTCGGGAGCACCTTCATCCCGGCGGGGAGCGCCTCGAGCAGCGCGCTCGAGGCGGTCTCGTTGAGATCGATTCGGCGGACCGCCAAGGTGCACAGCTCAGACCCGGACGCGGACAGCGCCTCTGTCGTGCGCGCCAGACTCGAGAAACGACCCGTTCCGGTGAGCAAGCGGCTGGTGAACGTGTGTGCTCCGAGGATCAGCGGCTCCATCAACCACCTCCGACGAAGTGCACGATCTCGACCGCATCGTCGGGACCCAGCACCGTGGTCCCCTGATCGTCTCGCCGCACGAGCGCGCCGTTACGCTCGACCGCTACCGTTCCGGTCACCTGGAGCTGATCGAGGAGCTGGGTTACGGTGCAGCCGTCCGCCGCCTCGAGGACTTGGCCGTTCACTTTTAGCAGCATGGTTCGGAGACTCGGGCGATGCACGAGATCTCGACCGCAGCGCCGCGCGGGAGCGCACGAGCGGCGACGCACTCGCGTGCGGGGCGGTGCTCGCTGAACGCTTGGGCGTAGACGGCGTTAACCGCCGAGAAGTCGGCCATGTCCTCGAGAAAGATGGTGGCCTTGAGCACGTCGTTGAGCGAGCTGCCGGCGGCTTCGAGCACGGCGGCGAGGTTGGTCAGTACCTGCTCGGTCTGTGCGCTCACGTCGCCGCCCGCCCACGTGCCGTCGGGCGACAGGGCGATCTGCCCCGAGGCGTAGACGACGCCTTGGTGAACCGTGGCTTGGCTGTAGGCGCCGATCGCGGCGGGCGCTCGGTCTGTGGCGATGATCTTCATAGTGTGCGCGACTCCTTGTCGTCCGACCGATAGGCTGCGATGCCGGTGCGTGCAAGGAGGGTCACGATGACTTCCAGACCTGTGGTGGGGCGCTACGCGCCGAGTCCCTCCGGTTTGCACCACCTCGGCAACCTCCGCAGCGCCGTTTTGGCCTGGGTCGACGCCCGCGCACACGGTGGGGCTTGCGCGCTCCGAATTGATGACCTTGACCAGCCTCGGCTCAAGGCGGGCTCCGAGGAGCAGATTCGTGAAGAGCTCGCCTGGATCGGTCTCGATTTTGCGCCCATGCCGACGGGACCACGGCAGCCCGGTGAGTCGGCTGCGCCCGCGCATGAAGCCTGCCGGCAGGTGGACCGGACCGGGCGCTATCGAGAGGCGCTTACCCAGCTCATCGAGGCAGGCGCCGTGTACCCTTGCTCGCTAAGCGGGCGCGCCTTCGCACAGGCGCTGCGCGCACCGCACGCCGGTGAGACCGATCGCGTCAGGCTGAGCCCAGCGGAGCGTGACGAGCAGTGGCGTCTGTACGCCCAAGGCGACGCCGGCGCTTGGTCCTGGCGGTTCGCCTCCCTTGACGAGGTGGTCAGCTACCGAGACGAAGCCTATGGGCTGCAGAGCACACAGGAGCACGGCCTCGATGATTTCGTGGTGTGGCGACGCGACGGGTTACCGAGCTATCAGCTGGCGACCGTGGTCGACGATCACGACCTCTCGGTCCAGCGCGTGGTGCGGGGCGCCGACCTCATCGAGTCGACCTTACGGCAGGTCTCGTTACTGCGTGCGCTGGGCTGGGCGGAGCCAGCGTATCGCCACCTGAGCCTCGTGCAGTCGAAGGGGGGTGAGCGCCTCTCGAAGCGCAATCAAGGTCTGGCTGCAGCCTCCCTGCGAGCGCAAGGGGTGGGCGCGAGCGAGCTGCTCGGTTGGATTGAGCAGACGATCACGGGGCGGTGGCGGGGGCCGGTGGCGTCGCCTGAAGCGTTGCTCGAGCGCGTCGGCGGCTTGGGCTGGCCAGTCGAGCCCGTTTGCGTCCCCGACGCATTGCACGCTTGACGCGCCGCCCATGCACAGGAATGAACCCGCCGGAGCGTTCATGAACAGGTTTTTCGCAGCGGCGGCCCTGCTCGCGTGCCTCGGGTGCGCGGATGAGGCGATCGAGCAGACACACCCAGCCGACCTCTTGCATCATCCCGAGGGGGTCTGCGTGCTGGGGGCGACGGTGCATGTGGTCTCGAGCAACCATGATCGCCGCTATCGCTCGGGCGCGCTGTTTAGTTATCCGGTCGCAGAGCTTGCGAGCGCAGCACCCGCCATGCTGGCGCTTCCGAGTGGGTTTGGTGGCGTCCTCAATCTGGGCGCTTGTGTCCCTGCGCAGGGCGAGGCGCCGGGCGCCTTGGTGTTGATCGACCGCGTCACCCGCACGATGCTGCGGCTTGAGGCTGCGGCAGATGGGCGCGTCGACTGCGCAGCCCCGACCTGCCTGCCCATCGCGCTCGGCGGCACCGACGATGAAGGCCTGATCACCGGGCTGCGGGATCCGGGGCGCGCCGTCGCCGACGGAGACCAGCTGCTGTTCTCGAGCCGAGTGGATGAGCAAGCCTCACGTTACGTAATCGGCGGGGCGCTTGAGCGCGTCGGTGAGTCGGCGTCGACCCGCCCGGTCGTGGGAGGTCGCTGGCTGATCGCCCGCTCCCGCTCCGTCGCCTTGAGCCTGACGGATGAGGGCGCCGAGGATCGCGTCCTGTTTGGATTTGACGGCGCCCTCTGGGGTGTCGCCGGTGACCAGCCGGATCGTGGGTTTGCGCTGGGGCGCTACGGTGACCTGCTGATCGCGTTTGAAGACACGGGCGAGGCGCTGCAGAGCCTCTGGCAACAGCCTCTGCGGAACCATCGGCGGCGCGTGATGCGCGCAGGGGACGAGCTGCTCGTCTTCGGTGGAGACGACCAAGTGATGGAGCGCCGCTCCGTCGCCGATGGTCGCCTGATCGGATTGGTACGTGACCTCGGGTTTGATGAGTCCGAGGGCGCAGCGAGTCTGGGCGACGGGCGCATCGTGGTGACCAACTTTCGCGGTCACAGCTTATCCATCGTCGACCTGAACACGGGCACAGCGCAGATCGTAGGGGGGGCGCAATGAGGTACGCGCTGCTCCTCGGGTTGACGCTGGCGGTGGCCTGTGAGGATGCGCCGCCGTCGGGGACGCGTAACCTCTTGGCGCCGACCCATCCGACCTTCTTGAACGTCGGTGGGCAGGAGCTGCTCGCCTTCATCGACCAGGGGCACGATGCGGTCCGGCTCCTGGACCTGACCGGCGGGACCTATCAGTGGGGAACGAATCCGTACTTCCCTCGCGCCGTTCGGCTCGACGACGCGGTGATCGATCTGACCTGGAGCGGCGAGGCGCTGCTGGCGATGAGCTTGAGCGGGCAAGTCTACCAGGTGCCTGTGGAGCTCGCTCCTCCGGTGGGGCTTGCGCTGCCGGACCTTGCCGCTGGCGCACACCCTGTCGGTCTCGTCTCGCTCGGTACGCGCATGGCGCGGCTCGGCAGCGACTGCTCGCTGGTGGCGGTCAGCGGGGCTCAGCCCCAAGCCGCTGACGGTCTCGACAGCTGCCGCCGGCTCGGCGGTGCGCTGGTCCTGGCGCAATCGGACCAAGGGGAGGTGCTGGCACGAGCCACCGAGGCCGGTCTTGAGGTCTTAGGCGCCGCGCCGGTTTCCCCCATCTCGGCGCACGCTGCCGCCGATGGTGGCTGGTGGTTGGTGAGCGCTGAGAGGCGCCGCCTGGTCAAGCTCGACGCCCAAGGGCGAGAGCTGCTACGCTTCGCGACCCCGTTTGACGTCATGGATCTGGTCGAGAGTGAGGACGATGAGGGCGCACTGCTGGCGGTCGTCGGCTTGGACACAGGCGTGCTCTACCTGCGCCCGGACGGCGGCGCTGTTGGTCCCTTCGGCGCGCGGAGCTTCACGCGGCCGCTGGCGCTCGATGGGAGTGCGGACGGGCTCGAGGTCCGGCGCGGCGAGGCTGACCTCGTTGGGCGCGACCTTCTGGTGGTGGCAGCCGCCGCCCTCGGTTCGTTGACGCTGACCGTGGCAGCCGTCGATGGGGCTCCTGAGCAACGCACGCTGACCCCCGCTGACGGGGAGCGCGTACCCGATGAGTCACTACCTTATGTGACCCTCACCAAAGAGGCAGCCACCTGCAGCGGCCGGCTCAATGAGCAAGGGGTGGTCGTGGTGGGCGACGGGGACTGTCCCGATGGTGAGGGCGTTGAGGCGGTGTTTACCAGCTCGGCTTGGCATGTCTACCCAGGCACAAGCCTTGCGCCAGGGCAGGTTTTTGAAGCGCAGCAAAGCCTCGGAGCTGCAGCCGCCGGCGAGGATCTCGTAATCGACGGACACACCCTCACGGCGACTCAGGCGTCGCCCGCCTCAGGCGCCGTGGTCTCACTGCGTGGGCAGACCGGGCTAGGGAGCCTGATCTTCAACGATGGCTGGTTCTCGGGTGTGACCGCAGGGACCGCTAAGACCAACTACAGCGAGACCACGCAGACCTGGCTGTGGCTGACGAGCCCGAGCGAGGACGCCGTGGTTCAGCTGCCGCTCAAGTCCATCGAGTACTATCAGTTTCTCATCTTTCGCTAGCGCGGCGACGTCTTCGCAAAAGTCAGAGAGCTTGCTACCCCGCAGCCATGATGATGATGCTGACTCTGAGCCTGATCTGGGCGTCTCCCGCCGCCGCTGTTCCGGCTGATCAAGCCGAGGGCATTGCGGTGATGGACCTCAACGCCATTCACGGTGTGCCGCAAACGCTTGCGGATCTGCTCAACGAGCGCCTCACCTCCGAGGTGCAAGCGTCCAAGCGCTTTCAAAGTGTCATTGCGGGCAGCGACCTGCGCGCCATTTTTGATCTTGAAAAGCAGATGCAGGCGCTTGGCTGCGAAGAGAGCAACTGCCTGACTCAGATCGGTGGTGCCTTGGGTGTGCCGTATTTGATGGTGCCGAGCGTGGGGATGGCCGGCGGTAAATACATGCTGATCTTGAAGGTGCTCGATGTGGAAGAGGGCAAGGTGCTGGCGCGCCTAGCGCGTAACTATGCCAACGAGTCGAGTCTGGTCGCCGAGCTCGCCGCCGTGGCGCAGGGCGCAGTCAAACAGGTCTTTGGCGAGGCGCACGGCCTGCCGAAGGTGCCGCCCGTAGTGGAAGAGGCGGTGCAAGTCGGCCGCAAGCCGGTGTACGCTCGAGCAAGCTTGTATGTGGGTGTGGCGACCATCGCCGTGGGCGCAGCGCTGCCCTTTTTACCGCCCACCGCTGCCGATGTGCGCGCCAAATATGATCGTTATCAGGCTGCGACCAACCCGGACGATGTGACCCGCCTTGGCGATGAGGTCGACGCGGATAATTCGAGCTTAGTGGCGCGGCAAGGGATTGGCGCTGGCGCAGCGGTTTTGGGCTTAGGCGTGCTGGTCTGGTCGATCGCTTTTGGAGGCTGAAATGCGTGGTTTTTTATGCGGGATTGTACTGCTTTGCGGCGCCTGTGGCGCCGGTGATTTGAACCGAGATAATCCGAACGATCGCACCAACGCCGCCTGCGGTAATGGCGCTGTGGATCCGGGCGAACTCTGCGATGATGCCAACGCTATTGACGAGGACGGCTGCCGCCGAGATTGTACGCTCGCCTTTTGCGGTGACGGCGTGGTGCGGCGCGACATTGTGCCTGGACAGCCCGGCTTTGAGTCCTGCGATGATGGCAACACCGAAGGCGGTGATGGCTGTTCATCGACGTGTCAAAATGAAGCCTGCGGCAATGGCGTGGTGGACCCGGGTGAGACCTGTGATGACGGTAATTCCGATAATGACGATCGGTGCACCATCCTTTGCCAGCCCCCTGGTTGCGGCGATGGGCTCTTGTACCGCGACGAAGTCTGCGATGACGGCAACACCGACGATACCGACGCCTGCCGCAACGATTGTTCCGAGGCGCGCTGCGGCGATGGTGTGACGCGCACCGACTTGAACGAAACCCAAGAGGGCTATGAAGCCTGCGATGACGCCAACAACGACGAAGAGGATGGCTGTGCCTCAACCTGCCGCATCCAAGGCTGCGGCGACGGCATCCGACAAAGCGACGAGTTTTGTGATGACGGCGATACCCGAGATGACAACGCCTGTCGCGCCGACTGCCAGGCGGCTGCGCGCTGCGGTGACGGCGTACGCCGCGGCGATCTACCGCTCGGCAGCGAGGGCGCCGAGGAATGCGATGACGGCAACCGGATCGATTACGATGCCTGCACCTCCGATTGCTTAGCTGCGCGTTGCGGCGACGGCATTTTGCGCACCGATCTCGCTGACGACGACCCCGATTTTGAAGCTTGCGACGACGGCAACGACGAAGACGCCGACGCCTGCCTCAACCGCTGCACGGTGGCCGTCTGCAACGACGGCGTGTTGCGCGCCGATGTGGCGCAGGATGATCCGCTGTTTGAGGTCTGCGATGACGGCAACGACGACAGCGCCGACGGCTGCACGGTGGAGTGTAAAGAGCACGCCTGCATGGACGGCTTTGTGCAAGACGAAGAAGAATGCGATGATGGAAACACCGAAAATGGTGATGCTTGTACCAATGGATGTGTTCCCGCCCGCTGCGGCGATGGCATTCACCGGCGCTATCGACAGGATGAAAACGGCGACCCGGTCGAATTGACCGAGGACGATGAAGCTTTTGAGGGTTGTGACGACGGCAACGAGGTGGATGTGGATGCTTGCATTAATGCGTGTCGGGTAGCGCGGTGCGGCGATCAAATCATTCGCCGAGGACTCGAGCGATCCAATCCTAATTTTGAAGATTGTGATGATGGTAATGAAGACGTCGGTGACGACTGCTCAGGCTGTCGCGTAGAGCCAGTTGAGGTGGCATTGGGTTACAATTCGCACGTTTGCCTGCGGCTAACGGATGGGCGCGTATTGTGTCGAGGGCAGGATTTTTATGGTGCGCTGGGTAATGGATTGGATCCAGTAGGCACAAACAGTAATCGAAGAGGAACATCGCATTTTACTCAGGTGCGTACGATTGACGATGCAACTTCAATCGTTGCTGGACAGCATTCAACCTGCGCCATTCGCGCCGATAATTCACTTTGGTGCTGGGGTTGGGCGGGGCGTGCTGAAGACTCAAACTTCTCGAATGTCCCGGTACGTGTCAGCCAACACAATAATGTCCGGCAAGCAGCTATCACCGGGTCTCTTACCTGCCATGTAACCACAGACAATCAGGTTTTTTGTCGCGGCTTCCTAAATGGCAATTTGTTCGGAGGCGAGAGCCGCTTCTGTCAGCAGGACTGTTCGATTGCAACCGGTCAGCAAGTGACGCTTGGTAGTAATTTTATGTGCATTCTCAATAGAGGGCGAGTCCGTTGTGCTGGTTATAATCGAGATGGGCAACTGGGGCGCCGAGCATTTAATGGTTGGGACTCCCGTCTAACGCCGGTCTTAGAGTTGGCGACCGATGTAGAACAAGTCAATGCTGGGCGCGAATGGGCGTGTGCAAGGCGGCGCACGGGAGCGGTTAGCTGTTGGGGTAGAACGTTTCCGTATATCGGTAATGGTTATCGTCAGAACCAATCGGAGAGTGCCACGCCGATTGCTAATTTAGCCGATGCAGAAAGCCTTTTTGTCGGCGGACAGCACGCCTGCGCTCGAAGGCGCACTAATCATTTGTTTTGCTGGGGTGGTAACATTTA
>JAYZBQ010000016.1:0-5656 GCA_036338695.1 Myxococcota bacterium | reverse complement strand
TTATGCGGTTCGCCTCCTCCACCTTGGGTATTACCGCCAACTAACAAACTCAGTTCGGTGACAACCCACATTTGGAACCCAGCTCTGGCGAGCCAGCTGGTACTAAACATGTATCCACGGGGTACATCGGGGTATGGGGTTTCAAAAGTGAACGAAAACCCCGTTTGTGCATAACTAAAGCCAATAATTTTACTCGGAAATTCAAGTCGTGTCCCGAACCAGAACTCGATGTCTTCCAGCCTAATCGACTCTCCTAGGGTTAATCGACTTGAGAGCCCAGCGTGGTTATAAAATGCCCCCCAGCATCGAGCGCTCAAAGGCGTATCCAACGCGCAGGTTCCATGATGAGTAGTCACGAGACGCCTGGATGCTGGTCGCAGAATGCAGTCGGTGCCACAATCGAGGTCCGGATGACCAATAGTGGGTTCACAGGATTCGTAGTCTGCATCGTAATAGTCTAGGTCCGTTCTGACGATCCGATCGCCACAGCGAGCCTTGAGGCAGTAGTTAGTGCACGCATCGTTGGTATTGGTGTTGCCGTCGTCACACTCTTCGCCGGACTCTCGAATACCATTGAGGTTGCACTGCGGCGCCGCGACGCAATGCCCCTCGTAGCAAAAGGCAAAGCCTTTGCAGTCACTCCGCTGCGTGCAGGGCTCACCGACCTCGATCGGTGCGATCCAGTCGGCGCACGATGACGTCACCGCAACCACCATGACGATGATCGACAGCCTGTCGAACAGCTTGGATCGGGCTGACGGTTGGCGGCAGGGCATGACGGCACGGGCTCACAGGTCAAACGCTGGCATCAGTAAGCCCAAGGTTTGAGCAGCCCGCAAGCCTAAATTCGATCACTTCTTCTTCGGCCGGCGCGGCGCCGGGCGAGCGAAGCGCATCGCCTCGGTGCGGCTCTTTTTCACCGCCCCTTTGCGCTTGGGCTTGGCGGGTCCGGCGGTCTTGCCTTTGCGCTTGGGTTTAGGCTTCGTCTTGCCCGGAGCGCTCGATGTGGCGCGCGCCCCTGGCGCCCCCTTGGGTTTGCAGCCTTTGCGGTGACGGCTCGGGCGCTCGGTCTGCGCCTGCGCTCGCGCTGAGCGCTTAGGCTCAGGCGGCGCATCCAGCGGGGTCATCTTGAGCTGGCGCCCGCAGGTCCAGGCGCGCGCCAGGTGCTCGATCAGGTCGGGTGAGAGGTCGCTGGGCAGCTCGACCGTGCTGTACTCTGCTTGGATCCGGATCTTGCCGATCTGCCGGCTCGGGATCCCCGCCTCGTTGGCGATGCAACCCACCACGTGCTTGACCTCGAGCCCGTGGCTCGAGCCGACGTCCATACGGTAGCGCACCGCCTCGCTCGAGTGAAGCCGAGCGGCGCCTTTCTGCTCGCCGCGCTCGAGGTCCTCAAGCGGGCGCTCAGCGACGATCAAGGGTCGCTGTTGCTGGTGCAGGTAGATCATGGCGCCGGCGATGGCGCGCGCGCTCGCGCCCGTCTCGCCTTGGCTCCAGAGCTCGTCGACGTGCCGCTCAACCAGCGCCTCGTAAAAGCCGAGCTCGTTGTCCTGTAGGGTCTGCTCGATCAAAGCCTTGAGCTGACCGATGCGCTTCTCGCCGATCTGGGCGCCGCTGGGTACGCTCATGCGCTCGATCGGCTGGCGGGTGGTCTTCTCGATCATCTTGAGCAGCCGGCGCTCGCGCTTGGCGACGAACAAGATCGCCTGCCCCTCGCGCCCGGCGCGCCCCGTGCGCCCGATCCGGTGGACGTAGCTCTCGGGGTCGGCGGGGATGTCGTAGTTGACCACGTGGCTGACGCGCTCGACGTCCAGCCCTCGGGCTGCCACATCGGTGCAGATGATGACGTCGATCTTACCCTCTTTGAGCCGGTCCACGGTGCGCTGGCGCGCATCTTGGCTCATCTCGCCCGACAGCGGCGACGCTTGGAAGCCCTGCGCCATGAGTTTATCCGCAAGATTCACGGTGGCGGTGCGGGTGCGCACAAAGATGAGCATCGCCTCAAAGTCTTCGGCCTCGAGGATGCGCGTCAGCGCCTCGAGCTTGTTGTAGCCGGTTACTGCCACGTAGCGCTGGCGGATCGCCTCGACGGTGGCGGTCTTGGAGGCGATGGCGACGTGCTCGGGCTCGCGCAAAAACCGCTCGGCGATGCGCTGAATCGGCTTGGGCATCGTGGCCGAAAACAGCGCCGTCTGCCGGCTCGAGGGGGTCTCTTCGAGGATCACCTCGACCTCTTCGACAAAGCCCATGCGCAGCATCTCGTCGGCTTCATCGAGCACCAAGGCGCGCAAGCCGCTCAGGTCGAGCGTGCCGCGCCGCAGGTGGTCTTGTACCCGCCCGGGCGTGCCGACGATCACTTGGACGCCGCGGCTGAGCTTGCGCAGTTGCGTCTCCATGCCTTGCCCACCGTACACCGGCAGCACCGAGACGCCTTTGAGGTGCTGCGCGTAGCCTTCGATCGCCTCGGCGACCTGCAGCGCCAGCTCGCGCGTTGGCGTGAGCACCAGCAGCTGCGGGTGGCGCTCGCTCGGATCGATGGCGGCGAGGAGGGGGAGCGCAAAGGCGGCGGTTTTGCCGGTCCCGGTCTGAGCTTGCCCGATCAGGTCGCTGCCGCTGAGCAGCACCGGGATCGCCGCTGCTTGAATGGGCGAGGGCGCCTCGTAGCCAGCGTCTTGAACCGCTTTGAGCAGCCGATCGGGGAGCCCAAGCGCCTCAAAATGGCCGTCGTCATCGAGATGGTGAGCGTTCATGACGACCCCTTGAAGCGCCGAAAGGCTCACCTCCCTACAGGGCGCCAGCGCGCAAGCCCAGGCCGAAACCCGACCGATCGGGCAAAGGTCAGGGGATGTTCACGCCGCACGGGTACCAGCGGGGTGTCTAGTGCGCGCCGCTGAGCGCCAGCGCCGCGGCGAGCCCAGCATGCCCCCTCAGCCTAACCACGCGTCGCCTGCCAGCGGGTGTAGCCCGCCAGCGAGAACGGCTGGCGCCGCAGGCGCTCGCCGTTGGCGGCGAAGATGGCGTTAGCGACAGCCGCTGCGATCGGCGGTAAGCCCACCTCACCGACTCCGCCTGGGTCGTCGTCGCTCTCGATCATCGCCACCTCCATCGGCGGGATCTCGGCTAGGCGCATGGTGGGGTAGTCGTGAAAGTTGCTCTGGACCACGGCGCCGCCTTCAAAGTCGATCTGAGCGCGCGTGGCGGCGGCGAGCCCGTAGACGACGCCCCCTTGCATCTGCGCCTCGACCGAGTCGGGGTTGACCACCACGCCACAGTCGATCGCGCACCAGATCTTGTGCAAGGTCACGGTCTTGTCCGCAGCGACCGACAGCTCGACCACCTGCCCGCAGACCGACCCAAAGCTCTCGTGCACCGCCAAGCCGAGGTGGCGCCCAGGCTGGCGCGCCGTACCCCACTTCGCCATCGCCGTGACCTTGTCGAGCACCTTGAGATGGCGCGGGTGGTCTGCGTAGCATCTGCGCCGGTAGGCGGCAGGATCTTGACCGCTTAGGCGGGCGACCTCATCGGCGACGCCCTCGACAAAGAAGCCATTGTGGGAGTGCCCCACGGCGCGCCAGAACCCAAGGCGCGTGTCCAGCTTGACCGACAGCCCGTCGACGTCCCGGTCGTCCACCGCGTAGGGCGGCTTCTTAAAGCCCTCCATCGCGATCGGGTCGCCGGCGACCTTCCAGACCACCGAGGGCACCGCCGGGATCTGGTGGGACAAGATGTTGGGCACGGCGATCTGCGCCGCCCAGTGCGATGCGTCGCCTTGGGCGTTCACGCCGATTTGGAAGCGGGCGATGGCTGCGGGGCGGTAATAGCCGTGCTGGGTGGTCTCTTCGCGGCTCCAGATCAGCTGGACCGGGCGCTTGGCGCGCTTGGCGAGCAGCACCGCTTGCTCGACAAAGTCGGTGTTGGAGCGCCGCCCGAAGCCGCCGCCGAGGTAGGTGGTGTGGATGCGCACCTGCTCGGGCTCGAGCCCCGCCGCCGCTGCCGCCGTCTTGCGGCTGTTGGTCTGCGCCTGCGTCGGCGCCCACACGTCGCAGCCGGTTGCGCTGAGCTCGACGGTGCAGTTCATGGGCGACATGGTGCCGTGCTCCAAAAACGGGACCTCGTACTCCACGTCCAAGGTCTTGGTCGCCTTCTTCGGTGGCTTTTTGCCGTGCTCGTTGAGCGCCGTGAGCAGCGCCTGCCGCCGATCTTCGGTGCTCTTGAGCATGACCTCGCTGTTGTCCTCGGTGAGCTCGAGCTGCTTGACCGCTTGGTTGGCTTGCCACCAGCTGCTGGCGATCACCGCCACCCAGGTCTCAAACACCTCGACGGACAACACGCCGGGCAGCTGACGCACCGCCTCGAGGTTGGTGACCTTGGTGACCTTGCCGTGGAGCGCCCGGGCGTGACGGACCGAGGCGTAGACCATGTTGGGGCGGCGCACGTCCACGCCGAAGGTCGCGGCGCCGCGCACCTTATCGGGGGTGTCCAGCCGCTTCTGCCGGGTGCCGATCAGCCGGAACGCCGACGGCGACTTGAGCTTGGGCGTTGCGGGCACGTCCAGCCGCGCCGCCTCGGCGGCGAGCTCGCCGTAGCCTAAGGTGCGACCGTCGGGGTGGACCACCTTGTGAGGCTGGGTGCTCAGCGTCGCCGCCTCGACCTTCCAGCGCGCCGCAGCCGCCTGGAGCAGCATCAGGCGAGCGGTGGCGCCCACCTCGCGCATCGGCGTCCAGTACCCCGGGGTGCTGGTGCTGCCGCCGGTGACCTGCCCGCTGAACATCTTTGGGTTATTAAACATTTTATTAACTGGGGCGGGCTCCGCCTGCACCTTGCCAAAGTCCGCGTCGAGCTCTTCAGCCACGATCAGCGCCAGGTTGGTGTAGACGCCTTGCCCCATCTCCGAGCTCGAGACCGCCACGCGGACGGTGCCGTCGGCTTGGATCGCCAGCCAGCCGAGCATGCGCGCCTCGGCATCGGCGTCGCCGCCTAAGCCCTCGCCGGGCGCAAAGATGGCGTAGCGGCTGCATCCGGAGCAGGCGCCGAGCAAGAAGCCCGCGCCAAGGGTGCCGCTGAGCTTGAGGAAGTTGCGCCGCGAAAAACTCATGGGCTCGGCTCCTTGGCGGGCGCTGCCGCCGGCTCATCGGCGGGTGCCTGGTTCGCTGCCGGCGGCGCCTGGGCGCTCGTTTGAGCCGCCAAGCGGATGGCGGCGCGGATGCGGTTGTAGGTGCCGCAGCGGCACACGTTGTTCATGTTCGCCTCGATGTCGGCTTCGCTCGGGTTGGGGGTGTTCTTCAAGAACGCCGCCGCCGCCATGATCTGTCCGACCTGGCAGTAGCCGCACTGCGGCACGTCGGTCTCGACCCAAGCTTCTTGCAGCGGCGTGAGCCCTTCGGCCGAGAGCCCCTCGATGGTGGTGATCGTCTGGTTGGCGACCCCGGCGATGGGCAGCGAGCAGCTGCGCACTGCGACCCCGTTGAGGTGCACGGTGCAGGCGCCGCATTGCCCGATCCCGCAGCCGAACTTGGTGCCGGTTAGGTTGAGCAGGTCGCGCAGCGCCCAGAGCAAGGGCATGGCGGGGTCGGCGTCGAGGCGTTGCTCGGCGCCGTTGAGGGTGAATTGAATGGTCATGGTGCGGGTCCTCGTGACGGCGTCTCGGGTACACCGG